>SXJR01000111.1 GCA_005779305.1 Myxococcales bacterium | reverse complement strand
CATGCCGACGGCGGCACCCTGGTCCTCGATGAGCGCGGCGACATGACCCCGAGCGCCCCGGCCAAGGAGCTGCGCGCCCTGCAGGAAGGCGAGCTCGAGCGCGTGGGTGGCACCGAGACCATCAAGGTCGACGTGCGGGTGATCGCGGCGACCAACAAGGACCTGCCGGCCGAGATCGCCAGCGGCCGCTTCCGCGAGGACCTGTACTACCGGCTGGCGGTGGTGCCGATCGAGATGCCGCCCCTGCGCGCGCGCAAGGACGACATCCCCGCGCTCATCGAGCACTTCCTGGCCATGGCCTGCGCCCGCGACGACCGTCGGGTCAAGCGCATGGCGCCGGGCGCGGTCACGCTGATGATGCAGCACGACTGGCCGGGCAACGTGCGCGAGCTCAAGAACGTCGTCGAGCGCATGGTCATCCTCACCGGCGACAACGACGCCATCGGCGACGCCGACGTGCGCGACGCGCTGCCCCGGGTCCAGCCGGTCAAGGGCCACTACGAGGCCGGCACGCCGTTCAAGGATCTGGTCGCCGCCGCCGAGCGCGAGATCATCTTGGCCGCGCTCGACGCCCACGATCACCACGTCTCCAACACCGCCAAGGAGCTCCAGCTCGAGCGCTCGCACCTCTACAAGAAGATGCGCGCGCTCGGCATCGACCACCGGGCGGGCACCGAAGAACCCGAGTAGGCGACGTGCTCTTCCTGGTCGAGCTGTTCGGCTTGGCGGTGGCGCTGTGCGGTCTGCACGCGCTCTCCGCTCGCTTCGGGCTGGCCCCGGTCTATCTCGGCATCGGCTTCTTCCAGACCATGCTGTTCGTCGCCGACAAGGGCCAGACCCCGATCTCGGTCGAGCTGGTCGCGGGCCAGGGCTTCATCGGCTACTCGACGTTCCTGCCGCTGCTCCTGTGCGCGACCGTGCTGGTCTACACCCTCGAAGGCGCCCGCGCCGCCCGCCAGCTCCTGCTCGCCATCGTGTGCCTGCACCTCCTGCACGGCGCGGCCGACGAGATGCTCGCGTACCACGCGCGCACGCCGCCGCCGGGCTGGCCGTGGCAGGGCGATAGCGTCCTGGTCGAGCATTCCCCGTTCGTGCGGGCCTGCTCGCTGGCCGCGTTCCTGGTCGACTTCGTCGTGATCCTGGTCGTCTACCAGACCCTGGTGAACCGCTTGCCCAACCTGCCGCTGATCGTGCCCATCTACGTCGCCATGATGGCGGCGATGGTGGCCGACGCGATGGTGTTCTCGACGTTGTACGGCCTGCGCATGCAGCTCGGCTCGACCCAGCTGTCGCAAAAGGTCGAGGTGGTGGCGATCTCGGCCTTGCCGGTGGCCGTCTACATGCACCTGCAGCTCCACCGCCACCACGGCGAGGTCCGCAAGGGCATCCGCGAGCGCAGCGCCTTCTCGGTGTTCGAGCTGACCCGCCAGGTGCGCGAGGTCGAGGCCCGGCTGGCCGACACCGAACGTCGCTTCGATCAGGTCACCCGCATCTTCGGCCGCTACGTCTCGCGCGAGGTGGCCGAGCGCATCCTGGCCGATCCGGCGCGGGCCACGCTGGGCGGCGAGATGCGCGAGGTGACGGTGCTGGTCGCCGACATCGCCGGCTACACGACCCTGGCCGAGCGTATCCCGCCGACCGAGGTGATCGAGGTGCTCAACCGCTACTACGACGCGGTCGGCAAGGTCATCGTCGACCACGGCGGCATGATCGTCTCGATCCAGGGCGACGCGCTCCTGGCCGCGTTCGGCGCGCCTCTGCGCACCGACGTGCGCGTCGATCACATCGATCAGGCCGACGACGCGGTGTGGGCCGCGCATGACATGCTGGCCGCGGTCCAGGCCCTCAACGCGACCTGGCACGAGGACGGCTTCAGCGAGCTGGCCACCAGCGGCCTGGCCATCCGCATCGGCGTGCACACCGGCCCGGTGGTGCTCGGCAACGTCGGCTCCGAGGACCGGGTCGAGTTCACCCTCATCGGCGACACCGTCAACATCGCGGCCCGCGTCGAGGAGCTCAACAAGCGGTTTGGCACCTCGCTCCTGGTCACCGCACAGACCCGCGAGCGCCTCGCCGATCGCGCGCTCTACGATCGCATGGTCGATGTCGGCGCGCACAACGTGCGCGGCCGCAAGGACGCCGTCCACGTCTTCACTCGCCCCGGCGAGACCCCGACGCTCACCGCGGTCTGACGGACGGTTCAGAACAGGCAGCCGGATTCGGCGCCGATCGTGGTGCACGAGCCGCCGAAGGCGCAGGTGCGATCCGCGGCGCAGGCGCGGTAGCAGCGGGGTGGGCCGTCGGAGCCGGGCATGCATAGGTTTCCGTCGCCGCACTCGGTGGAGGCGGCGCAGCGCGCGCCCAGCTCACCGGTGTTCTCGTAGGTCGGGTAGAGGATGCGGGCGCGGATGGCGAATCCGTCGGTGTCGGGGAACACCTGGCTGCCGTCGCTCCACGCGGCCACGAACGAGCCGTCGGGCAGCGCCGCCAGCGAGGGCTCGACCTGGTTGTTCTCGAGCGTGGAGTTGGCGTAGATGGCCTCACCCACCGCCGCCAGGTTGGGGCGGAAGAGCTGGAAGCGGATGCCGCACGCCGAGCCGTCGCTATCGGAGAGGCAGGCCGGCCACGCCGCGGCGATGGCGCCGTCGTCGCGGGTGGCCAGGCCCATGGGGCGGGTGACAAGCTCGCGGGCCGGGATGGCGTCGACGCCGGTGCGCTGGCCGGTGTTGGTGACGCGCCGGAGGACGAGCTGGCCCTGGTCGGCGTCGCCGCCGGTGGTGCGGCGAGTGAACAGGACCGCGACGTCGGGCGGCAGCGCCGCGATCTGCGGCTCGCCGATCTCGTCGATGTTGAAGCTGCCGAGCAGGACGTCGGCGGGGGTGCGGGGCATGCCGGCCGAGGTGTAGAAGCGGCCGCGCAGGGTCGAGCCGTTGCGCCACACCAGCGCGTGTTCGGCCTGATCGCCGAGCGCGACCAGCGCCGGCGGCGCCTTGTCGTTGATGAGCGTCGTCGACACGGTGTACGGGGCGGACGTGCCGGTCACCGGGTTGATGACCGGCGTGCCACGATCGTCGAGCCACACCGCCTTCACCACGAACTGGCCGGCGGTCATGGTGTTCTCGGTCCAGGCCACGATGAATCGACCTCCGGGCAGCGACGTGGCCGCCGGCGTGGTCGGCGCCGTGCCGGTCGCGATCGTGGTCTCGGTGATGGCGGTGGCGGCGCCGGCCTCGTCGATCACCACCGCCAGCAGCTCTCCGCCGTCCGACCAGGCCGCCACGGTGGCGCCGTCGCGGTTGGTGGCGAGCGTCGGCTCGAAGCCGATGAGCCCGTTGGTGCGGTTGAAGTTGAACTGGTTGGTGCCAGCGGCGAGGGCGACGGTGACCGGCTCGCCGGTGACGTCGAAGCGCCGGCCGAACACGTCGCAGCGGCCGACCACCTGACACGAGTCCGACCACCCGATCGTGAAGACGCCGTCGGGGGATACCGCGATCTGGCGGCCGCCGGCATCGAGGCGGAAGGCCAGGGCCTGGTCGCCGAGGAAGCTGGTGTTGACGCCGAAGTCGGTGGGTTCGAGCATCAGCTCGATCTCGGTGGTGCCGCCCAGCGCCACCGAGCTGTCACCTCTGCCGACCGCGACTCCATCACCGTCGAGGGCGACGCCGCCGACCGTCAGATCGCCGTCGCGGCCACCGGTGGCGATGCTGAACGACAGCGGGAACGACCGCCCGGCGACGTCGAAGGTCTCGGTGAGGGTGGCGTTGGCGTTGGCCATCGTCACCGAGAGCTCCTCGACCGCCCGCACCGCCGGCCGGCTGCGCACGGTGACGATGGTGACGCCGTCACCGCCGCAGGCAGCGCTGGCGCCGACGGTGGTGATGACGCAAACGCTGCACAGGGCAGGTGCGAATCGCGAAGGCATGATCAGTCGAAGACGACGTTACCCAGATCGGTCGTGGGGACGCTGCCGTCTCGCGTGAGCAGGTACGTTCCGGTGCCCGCACCGGCCACGGCGGCGACCCCGCCCCAGAACCACCAGCGAGCATAGATCGGTTTCCTGGCGGTCCTCGGTTTTCGGTCGTCGAGAGGTGGATCGCGGAGGATCACGCCGCCACCGCCGGTCCGCTCCTTCTCCTCCTCCAGCTCCTCGATCAGGCGCTCGACCGCCTCGCGGTTCTCGGCGTCGGGTTGTTCGCGCAAGTACTTGCGATAGCTGAAGATCGCCTGGTCGATGTTGCCGAGGTTGCGGTGGCACTGGGCGATGTTGAAGAGGAATCCGGGCAGGGGCTTGGCCTCGAAGGCGGCCTCGTACTGGAGGAGCGCGTCGTCGAAGCGGCCGAGCGCGAAGAGCTTCTCGCCCTTGGTGAAGTGGCGCCTGGCCGACCTGGTCGCCGCGTCGTCGGCCGCCGCCGTGCTGGGGGCGAGCACGAGGGCTAGCCCCAGTGAAAGGGCGACGAGGGCAGGTACGATGCGCGCGATCACGTTCGCGTCACTTCGACTTCGGGGTCTTGGGGGCGAACGGGTCGATGGTCGCCGACGGATCGACCGCGGGATCCTTGCGCGGCTTCTTGCCGTCGCCGTTCGGCTTCACCGGATCGGCCGGCGGCGGGACGACCACCGGCGGCGGGACGACCACCGGCGGCGGGATGACCTCCGGCGGATGGGTCGCGGCCACGTCGGGCCTGCCTCCACCGCTGCGGACCGGTCGTCGGCCGCTGTCGGAGTCGGACGGCTCGGCGAGCAGCGGCTCGAGGGTCACGGTCAGCGTCGCCGGCGGGTCGGCCAGATCGACGGTGATCGACTGGTCGGCGAACCCGGCCTTGCGCACCACGTAGTCGCGGCGGATCGACGATCCGCCGTCGGCGGGATCGATCGCCACCGTGCAGGGCGCGGCGCAGACCACGACGCCAGCGCCGGCGGCGAGCACCTTGGCACCGATCGGTGCCTCGATGCGTACCTCGATGACCGGCCGGCGTTTCACCGCCGGCGCGACCTCGGTGATCTCGGTCGGCGCAACCGTCGGTGCCGGCTTCGTCGGCGCGGGCGCGGGCGCGGGCGAGCGAGTGGCCGCGACGAACACGGCCGCTACCGCTGCGCCGATCGCTGCCACCGCGACCAGAGCGATGAGCCACGGCCGCCTCGGCGCCACCGACTCCTGCGAGAGGTGCGAGCCGTAGCCCGGATACGAGGCGTGACCGGGGTGCGAGGCGTAGCCGGGATGCGAGGCGTAGCCGGGACGCGAGGCGTGGCCCTCGTTGCCGGAGCTCATCATCGCCATGAGCGTGGCCGGTCCCGGCGGCGGCAAGGTGCCGGCCCCGGGCCTGGGCGTCATCGGCGTGGGCCCCGCCGACGGCGGGCCGGGCGGCAGCGGCAGGCGCGGCCTTGCGCCGTCGAGCGTGTGCTCGTGGGTCTCGATGCCGGCCAGGAGGTGGAGCAGCTCGTCGCGTAGGTCCTCGGCGTGCTGGTAGCGGCGATCGGGGAGCTTCTCGAGACAGCGCAGGAGCATCTGCTCGACGCGCCCGTCGAGGTTGGCGCCGCCGGGCGTGTCGCGCGGGGGCGTCGGCATCTCGTTGAGGTGCTTGCGCACGTACTCGCCAAACGAACGGCCGCGGAAGAGGGGCTGGCCGCAGAACAGCTCGTACATGATCGCGCCGAGCGAGTAGATGTCGGCGCGGTGATCGACGACCAGGCCCCCGGCCTGCTCGGGCGACATGTACGCGGGCGTGCCGATCACGGAGCCGGCGGCGGTCTCGAGCCCGACGTCCTCGTCGTCGCGGTTGATCAGCTTGGCGACGCCGAAGTCGAGCAGCTTGACCTGCTCGGCGCCATCGGAGGTGCCGACCACGATGATGTTATCGGGCTTGAGATCGCGGTGGATGACGCCGACGGCGTGGGCGGCCGCGAGGCCGTCGCAGATCTGGATCAGCAGGGCCAGCGCGCGAGGCAGGTCGACCGCGGGCGCACCGCCGCGGGCCCACGCGCCGAGGCTCTTGCCGCGCAGGAGCTCCATGATGATGTAGGTGGTGCCGTCGTCGAGCTCGATGAAGTCGGTGACGTCGACGATGTTGCGGTGGCGGATGCGATTGACGGTGCGCGCCTCCTGGAAGAAGCGGCTCACCGCGTCGCGGCGCTTGGCGTAGTCGGCGCGGAGCACCTTGAGCGCGACCTCGCGGCCCAGTCGCGCGTGTTCGGCCCGATACACGAAGCCCATGCCGCCCTTGCCGATCAGCTCGAGCAGCCGGTACGCACCGAGGATCTGGCCGACGCGATCCTCGGCGCGCTCGCCGCTCCTGGGCACCGGCGGTGGGGCAGTGCGGCGCGCCGGGGTGCGCACGCGTGCCGCCGGGCTGTCGATGCGGGTGTTGGCGGTGCCGGGCGGCTCGTCGCGCGTCCCCAGGGGCGCGGCCGGCAGAGGCAGGAGGCCTGGGCTATCGCCTTCGTCCCAGCCGCCCGACGCCGGGTGCAACGACTCGGTCGGCTCCGGCCCCTGGGCCTCCGTGCGCGGACGGGTGCCGGTGCCGGAGAGCGGCTTCGGTCGTGGCGTGGAGTCGCGTGGCGACATGCTCGCACCCGCGCGCACCTGCGCCGCGGGATCGGAATTGTACGAGCCCCGAAATCCCCGGGCAAGGCCCGGTTTTCCGGGTGTCAGCGGGGTCACGCTCCGTTCATTGCGCGCATCTGGCGATGGCCAGGTCGAGCTCGATCTCGACCTGCTCGATCTGCTCCACCCCGAGCCGTCGACGGAGGAGATCACAGGCCGCGAGATCGCCGATCTGGCCGAGCGCTCTCGCCACCACCACCCGCAGGTCTCGACTCGGTGCGTCGAGGAGCGGCCCGAGCACGACGACGTCCAGGGGACCACCGATCTCCCCCAGCCCCTCGGCGGCGGCCGCCAGGTAGAGCAGCTCGGTCCCCGACGTGGCGCCGCGGTAGCGATCGATCCCGGTCTTGAGACCCAGGCGCGCGGTGTCGTCGTCGAACTGGCCGAGCGCGCGATAGGCGCGGACTCGGACGCCGGGATCGCCGACGCCGTTGGCGATGTCGGCCAGCGTGGTCAGATCGCCGTCGAGGATGGCGTCGAGGGTCGTGACCCCGGGCAGGAAGTCGACTCCGGACAGGGCCTCGATGACCTCGGTGGTGGGCGTGCCGCCCCCCGCCGGCGCGCTCGATGCCATCGCCACGGTGGCGAACAGGATCGCCGAGGTCAGCGAGCGCCGCATCACTGCACCCCCGGGCTGGCGCGGAGCACCTGGATCTGGCCGGGCGAGAGCGTGGTGCCACCGAACTCGCTGTAGTGCATCAGGTTGTCGGTGGTGAGCGGGCTGTCCTCGATGCGATCCTCGCCGCCCTCGGGCTCGACGTTGCGGAACAGGCCCAGGTGGCGGGCGATGGCGTGGGCGGTCTGGCGCGCCAGCGTTCGCCAGTCGCGGTAGCACATCGCCTCGAGCGAGACCGCGACGCCCGAGCTGCGCGTCCTCGGCAGCGGCGAGCCGGGGGTTCCCCCGACGACGATCTGGACGCCGGCGGGCGCGATCGAACGGACGAAGAAGACCGCCACTCCGCGCTCGTAGTCGTCGAGCGTGAACAGGTCTCCGGCTTGCGAGCTGCGGAGGCTGGCCAGCTCGGGCTGATCCTTGATGTCGTCGTAGGTGGTGGCGCCGGTGGCGAGGGCGCGGCCCAGGATGGTGCGCAGCTCGCCGACGAACTCCTCCTGGAACTCGGGCGAGGCCTGGGCCGAGGCGGCGTCGAGCGCGAGGCCCATGCCGTCGACGCAGGGATGATCTTCGAGGTCGGTGAAGAAGAAGTGGAGATCGAGCGCGGCGCCGAGCCCTAGCTTCTCGGTCACCCGCAGCGTGCGCTTGCGGCTGGTCGGCCCACCGTCCTCGCGGAACACGCTGATCGCCATCGCGTAGGCGCCCGGCTCGAGCGGCTCGTCGGGCGAGCCCGGGATCTTGACCACCGAGATGCCGGCGGCGGGGACGTGGCGCACCTTGTTGGCGAAGAAGGCGTCGCGGTCGAGGGGCGTGTCGTAGAGCGGGCGGCCATCGGGCGACTCGAGGTGGGTGGCGCCGATGCGCTGGAACGGATCGCTCACCTCCATCACCGCCGCCAGCGCCACCGCCGAGCTCGGGACCGGCAGCATCACCGTCGGCTGCAGCACGTCCTCGTCGAGATCGATCTCGAACGTGATCGTGCCGCTCGACGGCAGGCATGCGTTGAAGTTGCCGAGGAAGGTGCCGGCGTCGTCGGTGAGGCGCGGGATGGCGGCGCAGGTCCAGCGGGGCTGGCACTCGGGGCTGTCGATGCACAGCTCGAGGCAGTGGCCGAGGGCACAGGCCCCGCCGCGGCAGTCGGCGTCGACGTCGCACTCGCCGCCGGGGATGTTTGCGGTGGTGTGGGGTTGGCAGGTGCCGGGCGGAGTCGAGAGCTGCGGGCGCAGGCGACAGGTGAACCCTGGCCCGCACTGGAGCTCGGAGCCGCACGGCGCGTTGGTTCCACCCTCGACGAGCTGGCACTGGCCGCCCTCGCAGGTGTAGCCGTCGCCGCAGTCGACGTGGTGCAGGCAGCGTGGCAAGCACTGGCGCTCGAAGCACTGCAGGCTGCCGGCGCAGTCGCCGCTGGTGTCGCACCGCTCGCCGACCCCGTGACCGCCGCCCGTACAGGCCACCGCCATGCCGAGGAGCGTGACGGCGATCATCACCGCACACACACGTCCGCCGGCACCATCGGCGGTGCCGCCGTGGCCGCTGCCAGCTTTGGATTTCGCAGGGGCTGCCACGGTTTGTTCCGGAGGACGTGGCAAGCGTCGCGGACGACAACTATATAATCCCGCGCAGCCGGAGGAGACCATGCTTTTTCGCCTAGCTCTTCGAGGAATCGCCATCGCCGCCACGTCGGCGCTCACGCTTGCGGTCGCCGCCGGGAGCGCGTCGGCGCAAGCCGCCCTCGACGACGACAGCGGCGGTGAGCCGCCGGCGGTGCCCGGGCTGCTCGAGGGCCCCAAGACCAACATCGGCGTGGGCATCCGCCTCCGCAACGTTCGCATCCCCGAGGGAATGCTCGAGTGGTTCATCGAGGACGTGCCGGGCGGCGTGTCCAACATCGGCATCGGCGCCGAGCTGTCGCGCCGCAAGGGCGAGTTCGAGGTCAGCTTCGGCGTCGAGTACGAGAAGCTGAGCGTCACGCCCGGCATCTGGATCGAGAAGGACAAGCCCCTGCCCGGCGCGACCGCCGACGACGTGCGCGACGACGGTTTCGGATGGGTCACCGCCGAGCTCTCGTTCATGTACCACACGCCGATCGTGCCCCAGCTGGCGGTGCGCTACGGCGGCGGCGCCGGCCTCGGCATCCTGATGGGCGACGTCCGCCGCACCGATCAGATCTGCACGACCAGCTCGACCGACTCGTGCATGGACGACACCACCGGCGAGAACCAGGACACCGCCTACGATCTGCCGCCGGTCATGCTCGTGGTCAACGCCATCATCGGCCTGCAGATCCGGCCCACCAACGAGATGTTCATCAACGTCGAGACCGGCATCCGCACCGTCCCGTTCTTCGGGGTCGGCGGCGGGTACTACTTCTGACGCAGTCGACGCTGGTCGCCGACCCGCAAGGTGACCTTCTGGGCGTCGAAGTACTCGGCCAGCGGGATGGAGAACTTGCGGCTGGTCCCGGTCAGGTCCTTCCAGCCCTGGGGTGAGATCTCGGCGTGGTCGGCGAGGTAGCCGCGCAGGCGGGCCTCGAGCGCGGCGAGCACCTCGCGGGCGACATAGAGGTCGGGCTTCACCTTCACCAGGGCGCCCGCGGCGAGGAGCGAGGCCAGAGCCTGAGTGACCGCGGGCTCGGGCTTGCCGACGGCGGCGGCCACGTCCTTGGGCCGCGGCGGTTCGAGCGCCCAGCCGGCGAAACGTGTCACGAGCTCGGCCTCGAGGGGCGAACGACTGACGGCCGCCGGCTTCGGTCCGCCGGAGCGTCGGAGGTGCTCGCCCTCGGCGACGAGGATGCCACGCCGGGTGAGTCGCTCGACGAGCGCGTCGAAGGCGCGGGGCGGTAGCGCGGCCGGGAGCTTCTGGCGGATCTCCTCGCGCGGGAGATCGAGGCGGGCGAGCACGGCCTGTTCGAGAGCGGCCGCGACCTCGGCGTGGACGTAGACCGCGGTGTCGGCATCGCCGGCGCGCATCACCTGGCCCGAGGCGGTGAGCGCGGCCAGGGCGCCGGTGACGGCATCTGGCGCGGCGCCCGTGCGGCGGACCAGTTCGGCCACGGTCGGGGCCGCCGCCTGGGCGGCGAGGACCTCGAGGGCGAGTCGCTCCTCGGCCCGGGCCGCGGCGAAGCGCGCCACCATGGCGCCGTGATCGCCGGCGCGCGCGCGCGGGGCCTGGACGCGGACGATCTCGCCGCCGCCGAGCGTGGTGCCGTGGTCGGCCAGCGGCTGGAAGCCGCGCACGATGAAGCGATCGCCGGGGGCCGCCGCGAGGGGCGTCTCGCGATCGATGCGGAGCTGGGCGAATCCCTCGCCACCAGGGGCGAGCGGGACCGCGCCGACCAGCACCAGCGTGGCGCTGACCTGGGTGGTGCCATGATGGACCAGCACCTTGCTGCGCGCCGGCAGCGGCGCGCGGGCGGCGGCGACGTGACGGAGGCGGACGTCGAGCAGGTGGGTCGGCGCGACCGCGCCAGGATGAGCGAGCACGTCGCCGCGGGCTAGCTCGTCGGTGGCCACGCCGCCGAGGTTGATCGCGCAGCGCTGTCCGGCGCGGGCGCGCTCGACGGCGGCGCCGTGGACCTGGAGCCCGCGCACGCGGGTGGCGACGCCGCGGGGCAGGACGTGCAGCTCGTCGGCGAGCGCGATCTCGCCCGAGGCGATCGTGCCGGTGACGACAGTGCCGAAGCCCTTGAGGGTGAACACGCGATCGACCGGCAGGCGAAAGACGCCGGCTGCGGGCCGCGGCGGCAGCGCGGCGATCATGGTCGCCAGCGCGGCGCGCAGCTCCGGGATGCCGGCGCCGGTGCGCGCCGAAACCGGCACCCGCGGCGCGTCGTCGAGGAAGCCGCCGGCGGTGAACGCCGCCAGCTCGTCGTCGATCATGGACAGCCAATCGTCGTCGACGAGGTCGCGCTTGTTCACGACCACCAGGCCGCGGCGGACGCCGAGGAGCTGGCACACGTCGAGGTGCTCGCGGGTCTGCGGCATCACGCCCTCATCGGCCGCGATCACCAGCATGACCAGATCGAGGCCGGTGGCGCCGGCCACCATCGAGCGGATGAAGCGCTCGTGGCCGGGGACGTCGATGACGGCGATCCGGCGCGGGTCGGGACCGTCGCCCAGATCGAGGTGGGCGAAGCCGAGCTCGGTGGTGATACCTCGCTGTTTCTCGATCGCGAGCCGGTCGGTGTCGATGCCGGTCAGCGCGTGCACCAGCGCGGTCTTGCCGTGATCGATGTGCCCGGCGGTGCCGAGCACGAGGGGGTGAGCGCCAGGCGGGCTGCTGGCGCTAGACACGGTCGCGCAGCTCGCGCTTGAGCACCTTGCCGGTGGGGTTGCGGGGCAGCTCGTCGAGGAACACGACCTGGCGCGGCCGCTTGTAGTCGGCGAGGTGGGCCCGGCAGTGATCGCCGACCTCGGCGGCGGTCAGCGTGTGGCCTTCGCGCAGCACCACGAAGGCGCGCAGCGCCTCGCCCCACTCGCGATCGGGCACGCCGACCACGGCGACGTCGAGGATCGCGGGGTGGGTGAGCAAATGATCCTCGATCTCCCGCGGGTAGATGTTCACGCCGCCCGAGATCACCATGTCGTGTTTGCGCGACTCCATGTAGTAGAAGCCGTCGCCGTCGACCCGGGCGAGGTCGCCGACCGAGAAGAAGCCGTCGCGCTGGGAGCGCTGGGTGGCGTCAGCGTTGCGGTGATACCCCGCGATCAGCATGGAGTTCTTCGCGTACAGCTCGCCGATCTGGCCGGGCCCGACCGGCCGGCCGTCGTCGCCGTAGAGTCGGACCTCGTTGCCGCGCATGAGCCGCCCGACCGTGCCGGGGTGGGTCAGGTGATCGCCGGGGCCGGCCAGGGTGACCATCCCGGTCTCGGTGGAGCCGTAGAAGTTCCACAGGACGGGGCCGAACTGCTCCATGAAGCGGCGCGCGGTCTCGGTGGCGAGCGGCGCCGCCGCGCTCATCACCCAGCGCAGGCTCGAGGTGTCGTACCTGCGGATGACCTCGTCGGGCAGGGCGCCGATGCGGACCAGCATGGTCGGCACCACCAGGGTGCACGTGATCTTCTCGCGCGCGATCAGCGCCAGCGCGGCCTCGGGCTCGAAGTGCTCCATCAGCACGGTGGTGGCGCCCAGCGTCATCATGATGGCGACGAAGGCCGGCGCCGCCGAGTGGTAGAGCGGGCAGGTCACCAGGTGGCGGTCGTCGTGGTGGAAGCCGACCTGCATCATCAGATCGCCGACCGCGTCGAGGCCAGTCTGCTTGAAGTTGCGGGCCGCGCCCTTGGGCTTGCCGGGGGTGCCCGAGGTGTAGACGATGACGCCGCCCCCGTCGTGCTCGCCGACCACGGGCGGCTGGTCGCGGGGATGGGGCGCGAGCGCGTCGTCCCAGCGATCCCAGTCTGCGGGCAGGGTGCCGGCGCCAGCGCCGGTGCTATCGGGGGCGACGATCACCCGTGCGTGAACGCTG
>SXJR01000110.1 GCA_005779305.1 Myxococcales bacterium | reverse complement strand
GGCGGCGCTCCTGGCCGAGGACGGCGTCGTCGCGGACGGCACGTACGTGGCCAAGGCCGCCGCCTGGCTCCTGACCCACGGCCGCGCCCACGGCCTCCGCCGCGCCGTGTTGTGGTGCTCGTACGCGTCGCCACCGGCGGCGTTGCTGGGCGCGCCGGTGCCCGCCGCGCTCGAGGCCAGGCTGCTGCGCCGCTGCCTGCCGCCGGGTTGACGCGCGGCGTGAGGTCAGAGCGTCGACGCGACGACCGACAGCACGGCGAGCGTGTGCACGCTACACTCCATAGGGTATGAGCACCCGAGCTGCCCTGCGCCTGTGGCCGTTCCTGGCTGCCCTCCTCGCCGCCGCTTGCAGCGACGAAGGCAGTGCCCCCGTGGACGCGACCATCCTCGACACTCCCGCGATCGACGGTCCGACCGCGGTCGACGCGCCGACCGCGGTCGCCGGCGACCTGTGCAGCAGCGCCGAGCCCATCACACTCACCGGCGGCACCGCCACCGTCACGGCGACCACCGCGGCGCCGTTCACTCACAACTACCAGCCGGGCGTCTGCGCCAAGACCAACTCGGGGGGCAACGATCGCGTCCACTCGATCACCGTCCCCGCCGGCCAGCGACTCACGGCCACCGTCGACCCGACCGCGACCACGTTCGATCCGGGCATCTTCGTCATTGCCGGCCCCGCGGCCAGCTGTGACGCGATGCCGATCGTCTGCCTGGCGTCGAACGACACGGGCGGCGACGGCGCGAACGACGCCATCACCTACGACAACACCACCAACGCGGCGGTCGACGTCTTCATCATGATCGACGGCTTCCGCCCCGATGGCGATGCGTATACGCTCATCGTGACGGTCGCCCCGATCGGATGATGCACCAGTCCCTTCGTCAGAGCGCTGACGCGACGGTCGAAAACACCAGCGGGCGGCGCGCGATCACGCGGCCGCTGGCGTCGAGGACGGGGATGACGCCCTGGCGGGCGCGCAGCCAGATGGCGAGCTGGCGCAGGCGGGTTGGCGTCACGGCGTACGCGTCGTCCGGGCAGTCGCTGCACACGCGGTGGAAGTTCAGCACCAGCCAGCGCGGCTCGCGGATCGCCACGTCGGTCGCGTCCGACGCGGCGGCCAGCACCATGTGGCGTAGATCGTCGTGGGTGCAGGTCGAGCGGATCGAGGCCCGCGACCGGATCGCGAAGGCGTCCGTCGGCGGCAGCCGCTCCGCCGCCGGACGCGACGCGCTCGACGCGGTCGTTCCGCAGTAGCCGGCGTTGCCGGCCCACGGATCGACGTTGCGAAGGCCGCCCACGTCGCGCGCGCCGTCGAAGCCGCAGACGCGGGCCAGCTCGCGCACCGCGGCGGAGTCGTCGCCGAACGGGTAGGCCAGGGTCGACACCACGTGTCCGAGCGCGCTCAACGCGTCGCGGTCGTCGCACATCTCGGCCAGCGCCGCGTCGCCGGCCAGCGCCGGCAGGTGGACGTGATTGCGCGTGTGCGCGCCGATCTCGTGGCCGCCGGCCGCGATCCGATCGAGGTCGGCCGCTGTCAACCCACCCGGTTCCCCGAGCCGCCCCGAGCTGACGTAGAACGTCGACGGCATCCCGGCCAGCCAGGCGGCGGCCTGGACGTGCTCGGCGTGTCCGTCGTCGAAGGTCAGGCTCAGCACCAGCGGCGCGTAGCCCGGCGTGACCGGCGACACCACGAGCTCGCCGGCTTCGTCGCCGGCGATCACCGGTTCCTCGACGGAAACGCACCCGCCCAGCCCAGGACCGAGCGCCGACACCAGGACCACGACCAGCGCACGCGACGACATGTCGCGCACGGAACTGCATCCGCCCCGGACCGTCAAGCCGGCATCGCGCGCCACGCTGTCGGGCCGCACGTTGGTTTGCGTGCGACCGTGGTTCAGTCGTTCATCACCGCTGGATCCACGAGGCGCGCACCGAGGTGGCCGAACCCGAACCAGCTCATCAGCTGGAACGGGAGGGGCATCAACCGGAGGGGCGTGAGAATGAACCAGGGAAATCGCAGATCCCGGAAACGCAGCGTGCGTGTGACGAGCATCAGCACGATCGCGATGGCGATGGCGCCGACGCCTTCGAGGCGAAGCCCCGTGCCGCTGCTGAGGGGCGCGGCCAGCGCGAGCGAGCACGCGGGACCGAGCGCGGCGCCGGCGATCGCACCGGCCACCACCGGCCGGCGTCGCCGCAGCCACCAGGCCCCGGCCAGGACGAGCGCGGCGAGGGCGGGCGCGCCAACCGCGAACAGCAGCGTGGCCCAGGCCGTGCGGCCACCCAGCGACGCGGCGGGTAGCGTCAGTCCGGCGAGCATCGGGAGGTAGAGTCGCCACGCTTGGTCCGCGGCCCGCCAGAAGCCGGTCTCCGCCGGCGGCTCGGCGAGCCTCAGCGACGCGATGCGTGAGGCGAGGCGTCGGCCAAGGCCGGGGCCGCGGGCGCGGGCAAGCTTGGCGCGGAGCTGGGCGTTCTCCTCCTCGAGGGGCGCCGCGTCGGTTTCGGCGCTGGACGCGCCAGCGGCCCGTCCGCGAGCCTCGGCCTCGCGGACGGCATCGGCCGCCCCGGCCTCTCGCCTGGCGAGTTCCTCGCGGAGGCGTTCATTCTCGCGGTCGAGCGCCTCGGCGCGGGCGAGCTGCGCGTCGCGGTCGTCGCGAAAGGCCACAGGTCATCTTGCACGCCGATGCTGCTAGGATCGTCGCGTTCAGTGGAGCCAGGCACAGCGAGCACACGACCGAGCGCGACCGGCGAGACCGCCGAGGGCGCGAAGTCGAGCGTCGGCGACCGTCACGGCGATGCGGGAGAGCGCTACGAGCTGATCGAGGAGATCGGCCGGGGGGCCATGGGCACGGTCTGGCTCGCGCGTGATCGCTCCCTCGATCGCGAGGTCGCGGTCAAGCTGCTGCACGAACGCTACCTGTCGGCGTCCCACCAGCAGCAGCTGACGGTGGAGGCGCGGGCGATGGCGCGGCTCTCCCACCCCAACGTCGTCGCGGTCTACGACGTGGGCGAGCGCGAGGGCCGCGCGTTCATCGCGATGGAGCTGGTGCGCGGAAAACCGCTGTCGGCGTGGCTGGCGACGCCGCGTCCGTGGCGCGAGGTGGTCGCCGTGTTCCGCGCGGTCGGCGCCGGCCTGGCGGCGGCCCACGCCAAGGGGCTCGTGCACCGCGACGTGAAGCCCAGCAACATCCTGTTCGGCGACGACGGTCGTCCGCGCCTCGCCGACTTCGGGGTCGCGCACGTGAGCCGCACGCTCGACGAGCCCGCGACCACCGCGACCACCACCGCCGGTGCCATCGGCTCGCCGGCCTACATGCCGCCGGAGCGGTTGATCGGCGATGCGGCCGGGGCCCGTGGCGATCAGTTCGGCTTCTGCGCCGCCTTTTACGAGGCGCTCCACGGGCGCCGTCCCTTCCTCGGCGGGACCACGTCGGAGCTCGTCGGCGCGATCCAGGCCGGGCCGCCGCCGCCGCTGCGCCCGGTCCCACGCTGGCTGCACGCGGTGGTCGCACGGGGTCTGGCCGCCGATGCGGCGTCGCGTTTCGGCTCGATGGACGAGCTGCTCGCGGCGCTGCGGGCCGGGCCGCGCCGTCGGGCGATGATCGCGGCCACGGCCGTGCTCGGCGCGGCGCTGGCGATCGGCGGGGTCACGGTCGCCGCGACCCGCTCCGGCGGCGGCGCCACCGAGTCCAGGGTGGCCACCGTCGCGGTCGTCGACGCGGCCGCGGTCGTCGCTCCGCCCGTCGCTCCGCCCGTCGCTTCGGCTGCGGTCATCGACGCGGCCCTGGTCATCGATGCGGCTGACCCGGTCGAGGCGGCCGAGCCGATCGACGCAGGCCCGTCACCGGACCCCGCGCGCGACGCCACCCGCCGCGCATCGCCGCCGCCACCCGATCCCGTCGCCGGCCTCTCGCCCGACGAGGTCCGAGCACGATACGCCGAGCTCAACGGCGCGTGGAAGGACGCGATCGGCCGCGACGATCTGCGCGAGGCGAGGGCCGCCGCCGACCGCGCGATCCCCTACGGCCGGCGTCTGGGCAACGTCGAGCCCGTCTCGGTCAGCATGGCGATGTCCTGCCGGCTCGGCGACGAGCGCCGGGCCCGCGCGACGTTCGCCATGGTGCCTCGCGACGCCACGTTCCTGCGCGAGGAGATCGTGCGGAGCTGCCGGCGGCACGGCCTGGAGCTGGGCGATCTGCTGGAGTGAGCGCGAGGCGCGACGCCCGGGCTGCGTCAGTCCACCGTGCAAATGCGTTCCATGCAGACCGCGCCGACGCGCGGGGGCGGACAGACGCCGCCGAGCGGGTCATCGCAGGTGCCGCCCCAGCGGGCGTGGAGGGCCAGATACGGCGCCGCCGCGCGCTCGGCGACGGCGACCGTGGAGCATTTCGTGCCGATGACCCGGCAGTCAGCGTCGTTCGTGCAGGCGAGGTCGGCGGCCGGGACGCGCCAGCGGATCGCGAGCTGTCCGCAGTTGAACTGCGCGGCCAGCGCAGCGCGGTCCGATGCGCCGAAGACGGCGGGGCGCTCCCAGACCCCGCTGGCCACCGCCACCCGCTCGCGCCCGGCGGGGTCGCGCGTGGTGGCGATCCAGAGATCGGCGCCGGTCGGCATCCCCACCGAGTGGCCGATGTGCCAGGCGACCATCTCGAGGAGCGGGGTGCAAAGCCGCGCCGGCGGTGCCGCGTCGGCAGGGAGCACGGCCTTCAGGTCGCTCGCGCAGGCCTCGCCGGACTCCACGGCGAGGCGGCCGCGGTAGACGGCATGGAGCCGGGGCTGGAGCTCGGACCAGTTCGTGACGATGTCACCGTCGGTCGCTGCGCTGGCCGCGGTCGCCGGCGCGCCGGTGCGGGTCGGTGCCGCGGTGCCTGGCGCGCTGCCCGACGCGTTGCCCGACGCCGTGCCTGACATGGCGCCTGGCGTCCCTGGTGCCGGCGCCGGACCTCCGCCGCAGGCCGCAGCCGTGATCACCAGCAAACCACAGACGACGGATCCTCGCACCGGCCCATCATAGACGCGGTCTTCGTCTGTGGCACCATCATCGCGTGACTGACGCAACCATGGCCGCCACGGCCCCGCGACGTGCTGGCAGCGGGCCGACGCGTCGACGGACGCTGCTGGTCATCAACGGCGACGAGGTCGAGGCGCGGCCCTTGCCGCTGACCGGCGACGTGACCATCGGCCGCGCCCCCGGCAGCGACGTGCTCATCGACCACCCCTCGATCTCGCGCACCCACCTGGTGTTGCGGCTCGGTCCGGATCTGGTCGAGGCGATCGATCAGGGCGGCGCCAACGGCACGTCGCTGCGTGGCAATCGCCTGCCGGCGCGCGTCGCGGTCGAGCTCGCGGCCAACGAGCCGCTCGGGGTCGGCGATCTCACGCTGGTCGTCCAGGAGGTCCGCCCGATCGTCGACAGCGGCCCCGGCGAGCGCCGTCCGTCCGGTGAGGTCGCCGCCGCCGCTGGGCTCGAGCCGATCGTGCGCGATCCGGTCATGCGCCAGCTCTACGAGCTGGCCGCGCGGGTGGCGCGCGGGACCATCAGCGGGCTGGTGCCGGGCGCGCCCGGCACCGGCAAGGAAGTCCTCGCCGAGTTCGTCCATCGCGCCTCGCCCCGCGCCGCGCGCCCGCTGGTCCGGATCAACTGCGCCGCCTTCGCCGACAGCCTGGTCGAGAGCGAGCGGTTCGGCCACGAGCGGGGCGCGGTCACCGGCGCGGCGCGCGAGCGGCGCGGGCTCCTCGAGTCCGCCGACGGCGGCACCGTGATGCTCGACGAGGTCGGCGAGCTGCCGCTGCCGCTTCAGGCCAAGCTCCTGCGGGTGGTCGAGGAGCGCGCCGTGCTCCGGGTCGGCTCGTCGAGCCCGCAGCCCATCGACGTGCGGTTCATCGCCGCCACCAACCGCGACCTCGAGGCCGAGGTCGCGGCCGGCAGGTTCCGCCGCGACCTCTACTTCCGGATCGCCGCCGCCGTGCTGGCGATCCCACCCCTGCGCGAGCGCCCCGACGAGATCGAGGCGCTGGCCAGGGCGTTCGCCGCCGACGCGGCCCAGCGCCTGGGGCGGAGCGCTCCGCCGCTGTCGGCCGAGGCCCTGGCGGCGCTGCAGCGCCATCCGTGGACCGGAAACCTGCGCGAGCTGCGCAACACCCTCGAGCGCGCGGTGCTGCTGGCCGGCGACGCCGGCATCACGGTCGCGGAGCTGACGCTCTCGCCGGCGTCCGCGGGACCGCGCTCGACCGCGCCGTCAGCGGCGCCGCCGCCTTCGACCGCGCCGGCGACGGTGCCCACCGCCGCGGCGCCGTTGCCCGAGCAGCTCGCGGCGCTGGAGCGAGAGCGGATCGTCAACGCCCTCGCCGAGTGCCAGGGCAACCAGACCCGCGCCGCCGCCATGCTGGGCATGCCGCTGCGCACGCTGGTCAAGCGGCTCACCCAGTACGGCGTGGCGCGCCCGCGCAAGCGGTAGCGAGCCGCGAACGAGTCGTTATCGGACCAGCGTGATCGCCGTGATCTCCTGGGTCGTGCCGACGCGCATCGGCGGGCCCCAGTAGCCGGTGCCCTCGCTGACGTAGAGCCAGGTCCGGTCGAAGCGGGCCAGGCCCGCGGCCAGCGGCTCGAAGAGCCGGCACAGCCAGCCCAGCGGCAGGAGCTGACCGCCGTGGGTGTGACCCGAGAGCTGGAGATCGACGCCGGCGGCCGCGGCCCGCGCGATCGTGCTCGGGTGGTGGGCGAGGAGGACCAGGGGCAGGGCAGGGTCGCGGCCGCGCACGGCGCGGGGCACGTCCTCGCCGGCGGTCGAGTCGTCGACGCCGGCGAGCTGGAAGGCGCCGCCGATGGCGACGTGTTCGTTGCGCAGGATGCGGATCCCGAGCGAGCGCAGGTGCACGAGCCAGTCCTCGGTCTCCCAGTAGTACTCGTGGTTGCCGGTCACGGCGAAGACGCCGTCGCGCGCGCGCAGGCCGCGCAGCGGCTCGACGTGCGGGCGGAGCTCGGCGAGGCGGCCGTCGACGAGGTCGCCGGTGATCACCACCAGGTCCGGCGAGAGCGCGTTGACGTCGCGCACCACGCGGGCCGCGAACTCGTGTCCCAGGAACGCGCCGATGTGCACGTCGGTGAGCTGCACGATCGTGTAGGCGTCGACCCCGAGATCCGGCAGCGGGATCTCGACGCGCCGCACCCGCGGACCGCGCGCCACGTGGGCGAGACCCAGGACCAGCGTCGCCACGGCGGCCGCGCCGGCGACCATGGCGGCGGTCCGCGCCGCCGCGCCCAGCGCCACCGCGACGTGGCTCGCGCTCGCCGCGAGCAGGAGATACGTGGCGAGCCCGAACCAGAGATAGACCAGGAGCAGGAGCGGTCGCGCGGCGGCGCGCGACAGGCGGCGGGCCACCACGAGCCCGAGCGGCAGGCTGGGGGCGCCCAGCCCGACGAGCACGGTCGCGGCCAGCCGCCACGGCTCGGGCATCGGCGCTGCGAGTCGCCACCAGATGTAGAGGTGGAAGACGCCCAGGATCGCGATCACCACGAGGAGCCCGGGCCACACACGTCGCATCGCGTCGGTCTAGCACGCATCTCACGATCAGGCGCCGAGCGAGCCGAGCGGGGCGCGATCGAGACGATCGTCACGACACGCTGGCGCGCGCCGCCCGCAGGATCTCCGCCGAGCGCACCAGGCCGGCGCGCTCGGTGTCGTCCATGTCGGGCACGATCACCTCGGTCGCTCCATCGCGGCCGACCACCGTCGGCAGCGAGAGCGCGACCCCGCTGATGCCGGCGGCGCCGTCGTGGACGCGCGAGACGGTCAGCACCCGTCGCTCGCCGCGGAGGATCCAGCGCAGCAGGGCCGCGGTGACCAGGCCGATCGCGTGGTTGGTCGCGCCCTTGCGGCGGATGATCTCGGCGGCGGCGGTGCGGATCTCGGCGGCCACGGCCGGCTCGCGCCCGCGGTCCCAGCGCGCCAGGTCGCGCAGCCGGCGGCCGCCGATCTCGATCGACGACCACAGCACGACCTCGCTGTCGCCGTGCTCGCCGATCACCTGGCCGTGGATCGAGCGCGGCTCGAGGCCGAGCTCGCGGCCCAGGACCTGGCGAAGGCGCGCGGTGTCGAGCATCGTGCCGGTGCCGACGACCCGCTCGGGCGGCAGCCCGGAGGCCTCGGCGACCAGCTGGGTCATGACGTCGACCGGGTTGGTCACCACGACGATGATCCCGCGCGCCCCTGCGAGCCGCGCGCCGATCTCTCGCGCGACCGCGGCGTTCTCGCGCAGGAGATCGAGCCGCGACTGTCCGGGGCGACCGCCGCGGCCGGCGGTGAGCACGACGGCGTCGCAGTCGACCAGCTCGTCGAGGCCGGCGGCGCGGACGTCGGCGGACGGATAGAACGACGAGCCGTGGCGGAGATCCATGGCCTCGCCCTCGGCGACCTCGGTGCGGGTGTCGTGGAGGAGGAGCTCTCGGGCGGTCCCGTCGTGGAGCACCGAGATCGCGATGCTGGCGCCGACCCAGCCGGTTCCGATGATGCCGATCCGCATGCCGGGACTGTACTCGCGGCTCAGGTCAGCAGCGAGGCCACGACCAGCGCGACGTAGGCGCAGAGCACGAGCGGCGGATTCAGCGCGCGACGCAGGAACGCCGAGGGCTGGCCCGCGACGACGAAGAGCGACTCCGGCCCGCCGGCGCGCAGGCGAACGTCGCCCTCGTCGCCGGTCCGCGCCAGGACCCGGATCTCGTCGCCCTTGCGGATCGCGGCCAGCGCGCGACTCGCGCCGTCCTCGGCGCGGGACTGCCAGATCGGCGCTGCGGCCCAGATCAGCCCGGTGGTGTGGACCTCGGCCTGCCAGCCGCCGGCGTCGACGCGGATGATGGGCGCGGCCGTGGTGGTGACGGTGTCCTCCACGACCCAGCCGTATCGGCTCCCGGCCAGCCTGCGCAGGCCGCGCCTGATGGTCGCGGAGAGGTCGGGGCTGTCGCGGCTCCCGGCGACCACACCCTCGATCACGCCCCAGGTGCGCGGCGGCGGTGGGACGGTCAGGCGCGGCGCGCTGGCCAGTGCCCGCAGCGGGCGCACCGACAGGAACGCGCGGACCACGCCGATCAGCCCCACGACGGCGGGCACGAGGCACGCGATCACCAGGCCAGCCTCGGGTTGTTGCTCGCCGACCCCCATCTTGCTGCGGCCGGTGGCGAACGACATCGCGGGCAACACCATGAAGACCTGCGCGTACACGACCCACTGGTGCGTGGACCCGGGTCGCTCGACCCCGACCCGGTGCACGAACGGCACGTCGTGACGCGCCTGCCACGCGAGCAACGTCGCCGCGCCGAACCCCACGCCTGCTGCCCAGGTGCCCGCCGCGTCTCTCCCTTGCGGGATGAACCCGTCCCAGCCCGTCGCCAGCGTCGTGCTCAGGACCATCATCCCGACGGCGACCAACGCCAGGACGACGGTCATCCGCGCCCACGGAGGATGCGGCGTGAGCTTCCGTCTCGATTCGCGCGCCGCCGCCGCCGCCGCCGCGCGCTCGTCCTCGTCGCGGCTGGCGCGCTCGCTGGCCTCCACACGCGCGAGCGCCGCCCGTGCGCCCGCTTCGTCCGTCCCGACCGCGGCGTGCACGGCCACGACCGAGCCAGCGTCGCGATGCACCCGTGCCGCCACGAAGTCACCGACGTCAACCGCCGCGCCCGTGATGCGGACGTGGACGTGATCGCCGGGCGCGACCTCGGCGAACAGCGCGGTCAGGCGCGGGCTGGCCAGCTCGCCCCACGGCCCGTCGACGACCTCGTCGACCAGGACCGCCGCCGGCAGCCGGACCCGGACCACGCCGTCGCCGGTCGAGAGCACGACCTCCTCGCCTTGCGCGCGATCGTGCCGCTGCCCGGCCACCTCGAGCGTCGCCACCGCCACGCCGCCGTCCTCGACGCGGCCGGCCACGACCTCGTCGTCGCTCACGCCTGGCGCCCTCGCCCGTCTACCAGCCTCGCCGGCGTCAGCGCGCGGGCCAGGAGCGGCAGGCTGACGTCCATCCGGTAGTCGACCTTGGTGTGGTCGTCCGGGAACTCCTCGTACACGTGGGGGACGCCCAGGGCGTCGAGCCGGCGGTGCAGCACGCGCGAGCCGTAGACCAGGTTGTACTGATCGCGATCACCGCAGTCGATATAGAGCAGGCGCAACGATCGCAGCGCGTCGGCGTGGTGCTCGACCAGGGTCAGCGGATCCCACGCCAGCCAGCGGGCCCAGCGCACGGGGTCGCGTTCGCAGGTGTGCAGATCGACCGGCAGCCGCACGCCGAGGAACGCCGACGGATCGGGGTCGTAGGACGCCGCCATCGCCAGCGTCATCAGGTCGTGCACGTCGTCCTCGGATGGCTTCTCGGTGGCCTCGAACGCGGTCATGAACGCCTCGATGCCACCGTGCCTGGCGAGCGAGCGCAGGAGGCGCGGGAAATCGCTCGCGAAGGTCAGGTCCCAGCCGACATCACCGGAGTGCGAGGCCGCCGCGCTCCACACGTCGGCGTGCCGCATCGCGTGCACCAGCGCGCCGTACCCGCCCGAGCTCTTGCCGAACACGCCGCGCTGCCCGCCGCCGCCGCAACCGAACCGGCTCTCGACCGCGGCCAGCATCTCGACGCACAGGAACTCCTCCCACCGTCCCATCGCCACGCTGTCGATGTACTGGTTGCCGCCGAGCCGCGTGAAGCAGTCGGGGAACGCCACCACCACCGGCGGCATGCCGGCCGCGATCAGCCGGTCGAGCCGTTCGGGCACGTTCTCGCCGAAGTTGCGCCACGCCACGTGCGAGAACCCCGAGCCGGTGAAGCCGACCAGGTCGACCAGGAGCGGCAACCCGGCGCCGTCGTGCCCGGCCGGAACGTACACGGCGACGTCGCGCACCGCCGGGTCGCCCAGCAGGTTGTCACGCAGCGCCACGCTGTCGACGGTGATCGTGTGAACCTGCCCGCGAGCTCCCTGCCGATCCTTGCGCACGGCGCATCGTACGTCAGGACGATCAGAGCCGGTAGCCGAGCAGCACGTCGAGCGCGACGAACGGCGTCGAGGCCGAGAACGGATCGGCGTCGAAGTGGATGACCTGGGCGCCGGCGCCGGCGCGCAGATCGAGCCGGGCGCCGAGACGGAAGGCCCAGCCGGCGAACACGCCGGCGGTGACGCCGAGGCCCTCGCCGGACTGGCCGCCCTCGCCGCCGCGCACCGCCACGCCGCGCAGGTACGGCGCGACGTAGAGGCCGTGCCCGGTCGTCCGCGCGAACCAGGTCACGCGCGCGCCGAGCTGGAGTCCCTTCACGTCGTCGCCGCGATCGAACCAGGGCAGGAAGTAGGTGCCGAAGATGCCGGCCTGGCCCTCGATCGCGACGTGGGCTGCGACCGGTCGCTCGTAGCCGACCCCGACGACGGAGAGCCCCAGGTCGGCGTGGGCCTGCGCCGCGAGCGCGGCGGGCTCCGTGGGCTCGGCGGCGGCCGCGGTGGCGGCGCCGAGGACGGCGATCACGATGACGCGGCGCATGCCGATTCATACCCGATCCCTCCGTGCTCCGGGCCCGCGAGGTGAGCGGCCACGACGCGCTCGCGACGGACGTCCGGCCCAGTCACGTCTACACTCTCGGTCGTGGAACAGCGCCATCGAGCGAGCGCCGCGCACGTCAGCGCTCTCCTGGCGAGCGCGCGGCCGACCCCGGCCGCCTTCCGCGCCGCGTTGATGGAGGTGCCGCCTTGCGAACGCGACGCCTGGGTCGATCGGGTCCTGGGCCTCGAGGCGGTCCCCGACGACGGTCCCGAGCTCCCGCTCGGCGGCGTGCCCTACCTGCCATGTCCGATCGACGCGCTCCTGCGCCTGGTGGAGCACGCCGGCGTGCTGGGCTCCGATGTGTTCGTCGACGTGGGCGCGGGCGTCGGGCGGGCGGCCGCGCTGGTCGACCTCCTCACGGGTGCCCGGACGATCGGCCTGGAGATCCAGCCGGCGCTCGTGCTCGCCGCCCGTGACCTGACGGCGCGCCTGCCCGAGCTGCGCGTCTGCGTGGTCGAGGTCGACGCGGCGCGCGCGTCCGAGGTCCTCGCCCAGGGCTCGGTCTTCTTCCTCTATTGCCCGTTCAGCGGCGAGCGCCTGGAGCGCCTGCTCGACGACCTCGAGCCGATCGCGCGCACCCGCATCATCCGCATCGGCTGCGTGGACCTGCCGCTGCCGCCCCGGCCGTGGTTCGCGCTCGCGTCACCGCCCGCCGGCGATCTCGCCGTCTATCGCAGCGTGGCGGCGACGGCCGCGGCGCTCGATCAGTAACGCCGCCACCGGCAGGAGCGGCATCACGACGAGCACGTAGTACACGGGCCGGCCCCACTCGGCGCCGCGCGGCCGGTAGATCTCGCCGGTCGCCGCGCACGCGGCCAGGTAGAGGACGAGGATCGCCACGCCACATACCTGCCAGACCCGCTCGTCGACCAGGGCTGGTCCCGGCCGCGCGTCCCAGACCACCAGGCCCACCACCCCGCAGAAGATCATGGTCGCGACGATCGCGGTGGGGACGACGCTGGTGCTCCAGCAGAACACCATGATCGCCGTGATGATCGGCAGCGCCATCCATGCTCCCCAGCGCGCCCACCGCTGCGTCATCAGCAGCACCGCCACCAGCAACTGGAGAGCGCCCACGAACCGGTAGAAGCCGCCGGTGGCATGGAACGCATGCAGGAAGTCGTGGAACGTCCCGCTCTTGTCCGGATCGGTGAACGGCTGGCCGAAGATCTTCTTGAGGCCGGCTGGCACGAAGGCGAAGCCGATCAGCAAGCGCAGGTTGACCACCACCAGGCTCAGCCACCGCGCGCCGCGAGCCCGGGCATGAAGTCGCTCGAGCCGCTCGCGCACGACGGCACCTTACCTGATCGAGCCCGGAGTCACCGCACCGCGTGTACGATTGACGGATGGGACCTCGCGACACCGTCTTCGTGGTGTTCAGCGTGCTGGCGCTGGCGAGTTGCAGCTTCCAGGCCTCCTGTGGCGGCAAGAAGCTCGACCACAAGAAGGGGGAGGCCGAGCTCGCCCGCCGCCTGGAGGAGGCCGGCGGAGTTCCGGCCAAGGTGACATGCCCCGCGGCCAAGCTCGAGAAGGGCGTGGTCATCGAGTGCACGACCGAGATGGCGGGTGTGCCCGGGAAGGTGAAGGTCACGCAGACCGACGACCAGGGCAACGTCGCCTTCGAGATGAGCGCGGGCTACGCCTTCTCGTCCAAGCTGGAGCAGCACATCAGCAAGCAGTTCAAGCAACGGACCGGCCAGGACGGCACGGTCGACTGTGGTGCGCGCGTGCGCGCGGCCGTCGCCGGCACCAGGTTCGCTTGCACGGCCCGGGGACCCAGCGGCGACACCCTCACGCTCGAGGTGACACTCACCGACGCGGCGGGCGGTTTCGAGCTCGAGGCGGTCGCACCGTCCGCCCCAGTAGATCCAGGCCCTTAGGACCTATTTCGGGTCCGGACGCAACCGCGGACGAGCCGCCCCGATAGGGCAGCTCAAATGATCATCATCTACGGCCAGCGGTACTACGGTCGGGTCGGCGGCCACGGCGCCGAGCACCTCGCCACCCGGTTCGCGCACGTCTACTTCGTGCCCCTGTTTCCGACCAGCTCGCGCTGGGTGTCGCGCCAGATCGGCGACCAGCTCTACGGCTTCGACGTGAAGCTGTCGGCGCGCAGCGTGGCCGCGGCCTATCTCCGGATCTGGGCGCCGCTGGTCGCCCTCGGGCTCGGCGCCACGTTGTCCATCCCCGGCATCGCCGCCGCGGTCGCGTTGCTCGCGTTATCGGCGTGGAGCTGGACCTGGTTCCGGATCCGCGGCGACCGCGAGCGCCGCCGCGCGTTCCTCGACCAGGTCGCGTTCGGCGCCGCATGCGATCCGCTTCGCCGCACCCGGGCCGACTGCGAGGCGTTGCGGCCCGGGATCGAGGAGCGTTTCGCCGAGGTGAGCGGCGGCCGCACGCCCGATGACGTCGCGCGTTTCGGCGCCGCCACGCCCGAGCAGGCCGCGTTCGCCTACGCCCTGCTCCGCCTGGTCGCCGCGACCGGCCGCGGACACACCGCCCGCAAGGCGCGGGCTGCGTCGGAGCGGATCCTCGACGACGTCACCGACGGCGATGCCGGCGCGCTCGCCGACGGTGGTCCCTACCGCGCCCGGAACCCGGTGGCGGCGCGGCCCGGAGCCGAGCTCGAGGCCGCGGCGGCCGCGGTGGTGCAGGCGCGGAACGAGGTCCTCGACGACGCCATCCGCGCCACCCAGCCGCCGCAGCGCAGCGCCTGGGACAACGATCCCAGCAACCCGGCGGTGAAGGAGGAGATCGCGCGCAACAAGCAGCAGCGGGCCGGCACCGACCGCAAGCTCTTGATCGCGGCGATCATCGGCGCGCCGCTGGTCGTCGGCTACGCCATCTACGACTACATGGAGGAGCGCGCCGCCGAGGCGCGCGCCCTCACCGAGATCCGGACGTTCGCCGACGATATCTGCGAGTGCGCCTCCGAGGCCTGTGTCGACGAGCTCTTCGAGACTCGCGGCGACGCCATCGATCGCGCCGAGCGCACCGCTCGCAAGGACCGCGACAACGAGGACGAGATCCTCGAGCAGGCCGTGCGGATCGGCCTCTGTATGAAGGAGCTGCCGCGCTGATCACCAGCGGGGCTGAGCTACAGCGCGAACGGCCGCGCCGCGGCGTCGGTCGCGTCGGTCAGGCGAAGCCGTCCCGGTCCGCCGGCACGCTGGCTCTCGGCGCGACAGATCTCGGCGACCGCCTCGTGGTCCCGCGCGTTGAGCCGCAGGGACCACAGCGCCGCGCCCTTCAGGCCGACGACCTGCATCTCCTCGGGGGTCAGCGCGAACGGGAGGTGCCCGAAGATCGGGATCTTCTTCTCGGCGATCGCGAAGCACAGCCCGTCGAGGTCGCCGCTCGTCACGATCACCTTGCGCTCGAGATCGACGACCAGTCCGACCGAGGTCAGCGTGTCCGCCGCCGTGCGTCGGGCTCGCCCGCCGAGCAGCGAGCGCTCGTGCAGCCACGCCTCGAGTCGTTGCCGGGTTCGATCGGGTCCGTCGAGCACGCTGACGATGCGGAGGATCGCATCGGGACGCCCGGTCACGAAGAACTCGGCCCACAGCAGGTCGAGCTGTTCGGGCCGCTCGAGCGGACGATCGAGGACGCCGGGGAACGTCGGGTCATCGGAGACCTGCAGCAGCCGCTGCACGATCTCGGGGTGGGCCCCCGCGTAGTCACGCAGGATCGGCTCGAAGTGGCCGCGCGCCGCCTCGGACACCTGGCTGATCCTGGCGAACACGTAGAACAGCACCAGCAAGCGGCCGATCTGCGCCTCGTCAGCCGCGGCGAGCAGGCGCAGCCAGTGGCGGAGCGCCAGGCCCGCCGATTCGGGATCGGCCTGGCGATAGAAGCCCGTCGTCACGCGCTCGAAGGCGTCGGCCAGCGGGTCGTGCGAGCTCAATTGCTGGTGGCCTCGGGCTCGGGCTTCTTGTCCACCCCGGTCGGGCCCAGGCGCAGCGCTTCCTTGATGACCGCGGCGCGATCGCTGGTGATGCCGAAGGCGACCACGAACAGCCCGAGCACGTTCTTCTCGGTCTGGACCAGCTCGCCGTCGGAGAACATCAGCGTCGCCATCGTGAACACGACCTTCTCGCGCAGCGCCGGCGACGGCAGGCGGGTGGCCAGCTTCATCACGTAGTCCTGGATCGCCGCCGGCGTCTTGAGCGCGAGCAGGCGGTCGCGCGCGCCCGAGATCATCGCGCCGAGCACGTCGCGTTCGACGCCCCATGGCAACCCCAGCACGATCTCGTCGAACCGCCTGACCTCGGCCGGCGTGACCTTGTCGTCGGCGATCAGCCCGACCACCATCGTTTCGAGGACGGCCACGCGCTGGGCCTCATCCATGGCGGCGAAGTCCGAGGCATCGAGGTGCATCGGCCGAAATTATCACGCCCCGGAACCACCTCTGAGGCTGTCGCGAGGCCGATCTTCGCATAGGGTACGCACGTGCCCTCGAGCCTGCTCGCGCTGCTGGATGACATCACCAGTGTCCTCGACGACGTCGCCACGCTGACCAAGGTCGCGACCCAGAAGACCGCCGGGGTGCTGGGCGACGACCTCGCGCTCAACGCCGAGCAGGTCACCGGTGTCCAACCCGATCGCGAGTTGCCCGTGGTGTGGGCCGTCGCCAAGGGCTCGGCGCTGAACAAGCTGATCCTCGTCCCGATCGCGGTCATCATCAGCGCCATCGCGCCGTGGGCGGTGATCCCGCTGCTGATGAGCGGCGGCACGGTCATCTGCTTCGAGGGCTTCGAGAAGGTCGCGCACCGGTTCCTGCACAGCAAGGCCGAGGACGTGAGCCACCACAAGGAGCTGATCGAGGCGGTGGCCGACCCGAAGGTCGACCTGGTCGCCTTCGAGCGCGACAAGATCAAGGGCGCGGTTCGCACCGACTTCATCCTGTCGGGCGAGATCATCGTGATCTCGCTCGGGACGGTGGCCGGCGAGACGTTCTGGATACGCCTGGCGGTGCTCGCCGCGATCTCGGCCGTGATGACCGTCGGCGTCTACGGTCTGGTCGCAGGCATCGTCAAGCTCGACGACGCGGGCGTCGATCTCAGCCGCCGTACCGGCGCCATGGCGCGCGGGTTCGGCCGGGCGCTCCTCGCCGGTGCGCCGCGGCTGATGAAGGTGCTCTCGATCGCCGGCACCGCCGCCATGTTCCTCGTCGGCGGCGGCATCCTCGTCCACGGCATCCCCCCGCTGCACCACCTGTCCGAGGATGCCGCCGCCGCCGCCGCCAAGGTCGAGCCCCTCGGCGGCGTGCTGGCGTGGCTGACCTCGTCCGGCATCGGCGCCGTCACCGGGATCGTCGCCGGCGGGATCGTGGTCGGCGTCGTCGCTGGCGTGCAGCGGCTGCGCGGCAAGCGCGACGACCGATGACGCGCTTGCCGGCCTACTTCGGCGCGAGGCCACGGCATCGCGGGGCCCGAGCCGCGCCGCCACGATCCCCCACACGCCGCCGGCGAAGGCGCCGCCGACCGCCGCAACCAGCACGCGGCCGAGCGTCGCGGTGGCCGACGGTGTGCCACTCGGCTCGAGGAGAGGCGCGAACAGGATGCGTGGCGGACGGCGCCCTCCAGGCGACCATACGATCGCCACCCCGCAACTTTGTATCGCACGCCACCGCCGTTGCACGCAACCGGTTTCGACTCTGCGACAGCGGGAGCCGAGATCACTGACCGCGGTCGTGGAGCGCGTCCGTGGTATGGCCGCATCCTGACGCCCGGCGATCCAACCACTTCCTTCGACGATCTGGTCATCGGAGCTGGCATGGCCGGCTTGACCGTCGCGGCGCTGCTCGCGGCCGACGGGCGCCGGGTGCTGGTGGTCGAGGCGCACGACACGCCGGGCGGCTACGCCCACACGTTCGCGATGGGCGCGTACCGGTTCTGCGCCCAGGTCCACTACATCTTCGGCTGCGGCGAGGGCGAGACCGTGCACGAGGTGCTGCGCCGCCTCGATCTGGCCGACTCCGTGCGCTTCCACCGCCTCGATCCCGAGGGCTTCGACCACGTCGTGATCGGCGGCGAGCGCTTCCGCATCCCCAACGGCCTCGAGAAGTTTCGCGACCGCCTGATCCGCCGCTTCCCCGACGCGGTGACGCCGTTACGCGGCTACTTCGACGCGGTCGCGGCGATCGGCCGCGAGCTCGACCGGCTACCGCCCCGGCTCGGCTGGCGCGAGCTGATGACGGCGCCGCTGCGCCTGCCACACCTCCTGCGTTACCGGACGTGGACCCTGCAGCGCCTCTACGATCACCTGCGAATGCCGCAGCGGTTGCAGGCGGTGCTGGCCGGCCAGGCCGGCGACTACCTCTTGCCTCCCGCCGAGGTGTCGCTGCTCCTGCACGTCGCGCTGGTTCGCGGCTACGACCGCGGCGCGTACTACCCCGAGCGCCACTTCCAGCACCTGGTGGGCAGCATCGCCGATCGCGTCCGTGGCGGCGCCGGCTGCCAGCTCCTGCTGTCGACGCCGATCGAGCGCATCATGGTCGACGGTGATCGCGTCGTCGGCGTGCGTGCCCACGACGGCCGCACCTTCACCGCCAGCCGCTACGTGTCGAACGTCGATCCGCGTCGGACCGCGGCGATGATGAACCGCCACCGACTCCCCGGCGGCTGGGGCCGCCGCCTCCAGTACGCGTACTCGTCGGGGAACCTGACCCTGTACCTGGGCGTGTCCGGCATCGACCTGCGCGATCACGGCTTCGGTTCGCACAACGTCTGGCACTACCCGCACGACGATCTCAACGCGATCTACCGGCGCCAGCTCGTCGACCTGAACTTCGACGAGCCGTGGCTGTTCATGTCGACGCCGACGCTCCACACCGACGCGCCCGGGCTGTGCCCGCCCGGTCACCAGATCCTCGAGCTGGCGACCAGCGCGCCTCACGCCCACTTCCGCCACCTGCGCGAGACCGATCGCCGGCGCTACAACGCCGAGAAGAAGCGGCTGCGCGATCGCATGCTGGCGATCGTCGAGGAGCGCTACGTGCCCGGGTTGCGCGGTCACCTGGAGATGCGGGTGATGGGCACGCCGGTCACCAACGAGCGCTTCTGCGCCGCACCCGAGGGCAACGCCTACGGCGCCGCCCTGACCCCGGCCAGCGTCGGCCTCGGCCGGGTCCCGGCCGAGACGCCATATCGCAATCTGTGGCTGGCCAACGCCACCGCCGGGTATCCGAGCGTCGCCGGAACCGTCCGCGCCGGCTTCGATCTCTATCGCAAGCTGGCCGGGTGACCACGCGTGAGCGCCGCGATGGCGGCGCCCGCGCCCAGCGCCAGCGCTGCGCCGGCGGCGGCGAGCGCGAAGAGCGACGGGTACAACCCGACCGCCTCGACCCGCGGCACGCTCAGCCAGCGCACGTCGCCGGCGCTGGCCTCGACCAGCCATGCGCCGCGTCCGGCCGCGGCGGTCGCCGCCATCAGCGCCGCCACGACCACGAGCAACGACGCGACGCGGTCGGCTGCATCCGGCATCACCCGGCCGAGCGCTGCGCCGACCAGCCCGGTGAACGCGAGCACGGCGACCGCCGCGGTCGCGTCCGTCGCCGGCAGGGAGGATCCTAGCTCGCCCGCACCGAGTCCGGCGAGCAGCGCCAGCGCCAGCGTCAGCGCCACGCGCCGCGGCGCCAGGTGTGCCGTGGCCACGACCAGCGCGAGCCCCAGTCCGAGGACGCCGATGGCGAGCGATCCGGCGACGACGACGCCGAGGATCGCGCCGGCGGCCACCCCCGCGCCGACGAGCTCGGCGGGTCTCCGGCGGCGACTCAACAACAGGCCGAGCGCGAGCACCGCAGCGCCCGCACGCTCGAGCGCGAGCCGCGCCGTCCCCGAGCGCGAAGGCTGGCGGAGGCTGAGCTCGGCCTGATCGAGCTGGACGTGGGTCGCCGCGACCTCGCGCTCGACGATCTCGGCGATCGAGCCTCGCCTCGCCGCGGCGGTCACGCGCTGCATTCGCAGCTCCAGCGCCGCCGCCGTGGCGGGGGCGCCGAGCCGGATGCGGTCGAGGTTCGGAGCCAGGCGGCGCCGGGCCAGCAGCAGGTGCGCTCTGGCTTCGTCGAAGCTGCGCGCGCGGTAGCTGACCACCCCGTCGGCCAGTGCGCTGCGCACGTCGGCCAAGACGCCCTCGGTGGGCGCGAACGCGGCCTCGGCGCGCGCATAGGCGATCACGTCCGCGGCGGCGCTCGTGTCGAGGCCACGCCGCTCCAGGTCACGGAGCAAGTCCGGGTCCGATCGGTCGGCGAGCCAGGTCGGTGACACGACCACGCGGTGACGCTCGGCGAGCACGCGACCCCGGGCCACCGTGACCTCGTCGTGCTGGAACGACAGCACGAGGAAGGCCAGGCCCCAGCGTTCGGCGGCGCTGAGGAAACCCCACGCCGGCATCGCCGTGCCGCGCATCCCGTCGACGATACGGCTGAACGCGCGCGACGGCGCGAGCGCGGCCATCACCTCGGCGTCGTGGAAGTTCTTGGGCTCGGGCTCGAGGTACAGGCCCTGGACGCCGTCTCCGACGCCGGTCAGCCCATGACAGCCGGCGCACTGAGAGCGCCACATCTCCTCGGCGCGGGCCCGTGGCGGGGGGGCGCCCGGCGCCAGGACGAGCCGCCGGCGGGACAGGGTCTGCCGGCGCAGCGAGCTTGCCCGGGCCGCCACGCCGGCGGGCGCCGCCCGTGCCTCGATCGCGCTGGAGAGATCGTGCAGCGCGGCGCGCTCGGCGGGCGGGAAGCGCCGGGCGTAGACCTCGGCATCGTGCATCAGCGTCCCGAGCACGCGAAGGCGGACCGCATCGACGACGTGGCCGCTGTCGTCGACCGACAGGTGGTACTCACCCACGACGTCGTCGAGCGCCGCCACGATCCGGCGGACATCCTCGTGACCGCCGTGATCGATCGGCGGCTCGGGGCCCGAGACACACGCCAGCAGCGCCGCCAGCAGTGCCGCTGGAAGCGCGGGACGGAGGCCTGGATGCTTCATTCGCCCCGTACAAGCATCTGGCGTGCCGGGCGGAACCGGTAGGTTTCGCGCAAGGGTTGCGCGACCACCACGATCGCATCACTGGAACGCGAGCGAGCTGCAGAGCTGCTCCAGCCAGACCAGCGTCTTGGCGGGGTTCTTCACCGGGCCGTGGTTGCCGGCCTGCGAGGCGCGGCACTCGATGTGCTCCTCGCCCTTCCGCTTCATCACCTGAGCGCGGACGATGCCCTTGTTCTTGGTGTGAGTCACCAGCACGAAGCCGTCGGCGGTCGCCTCCTTCTTGGCGACCACGTCGTTGTCGTCGAGCATCGCGTGCTTGACGTAGTCATCGATGGTCTTGGCCGGGATGGCCGCGTAGGACACGGAGAAGCCGGGCTCGTTCCAGTTGTCCTTCATGTCGGCTTCCCAGCTCCTGGTGATCGCCTCGGCGCCCTGGTCGCCGCGCTCTTCGAGCTTCATGCCCTTGGGCGCCTTGATGGTGAAGCCGACGTTCTTGACCTTGTCGGTGATGGTCACCTCGAGGGGCTTGCCGCTCCAGTCCTTGCCGGGACCCTCGTCCTTGCCGCCGCCGCCACAGGCGACGACCGAGAGCAGCAACGCGGCGGTGATGACGTGCTTGTTCATGATGCCGGACCTTAGCAACGCCGGTGCCAGCCCGTGGCGGCGTCTGGTGCGGTCATGGGCCGGCCGGTCGGGCCCCGCCGGACCCACGCGAGGCGCGATCTGGGCCGGCACAGACACACCATCCTTCGGTGCATGGCGCGCTCGATCGCCGGTAGGCTCGGCAGGGCATGGCCAGGCCCACGAAGAAGACCGCGGTCGGTCGCGACACGGCTGCGGCGGCGACACGGCGGCGGTCGGCGCGCGCGAGCGAGGCGCTCGACGCGCCGGTCGCGCTCGATGCGGACTGGTATCGGGTCACGCCCATCGAGGTCCGCGAGCTCGCGGACGCGTCCGGAGAGCAGCAACCGGGCCCAGCGCGCCCGATGATCGACCGCAAGCTGGTCCCTCCGTATTCGCTGATCGACGTCGGCTGCGCGCGTGCGTTCCTCTGCTCGCCCGCGTTCGCCGACGGGCTCCGTCGCGCCGGCGTTCGGGGCTGGTCGCTGGCCGCGGCGGCGCACCTCACGGGGCGCTCCGTCGCCGGCTATCCGTGCGCGTGGCTCGAGATCGAGGGCGACCTGTCGACCGTGAGCCGGCGAGTGGTCGCGGCCCTGTTCGAGGCCCTCGCGGACGCCGGTGACGAGCGCTGGTTCGCGCTCGAGCCCGTGGCCGCGAGCGGCGCCGGCACGTTGACCAGCACGGGACCGAAGCCGCCCCCGTTCCCGAAGGCGCCGCGCCCGCGGCCGAAGCCGCTGGCCGCGCTGCTCTCGGAGCTGGCAGATCGCGCCGAGCGCGACGGTCACGATCTGGGCACGCGCAGTCGGGCCGCCGTCGGGCGGTGGCCGGACCCAGGCCTCGAGATGCTCCTGCGCGAACACGAGGGGTTGCGGCTCCACCGCGGCGCGCTCGATCTCGTCGCGACGAAGGGGTTCTCGCTGGCGAAGGCGACGGATGCAGCGCGACGCCTCGGGGCAGAGCCGCGCGACGACGAGCGAGTGTTCGCGGCCTCCCCGGGGCTCGGGGTGTTCTGGGCCGTCACCACCGCCGGGACCGTGCGGGGGCTGGCGCGTACCGGGCTTCGCTACGGTCCGGGGACGCCCTTCGCCGCCTGGTTCCGCGATCTGATCGCTGATCTGAGCGCGGCCACGGCACAGCCCGAGCGGCTGTGGGCGCTATCCCTCCTGGGCCGGTGACCGTGTCGAGGACGACGGTGCCGAAGAAGACGGCGATCGTGGGCGTCTCGGATCGCTGGGGCTGGGCGGTGATAGTGACCGTCGACGCCGATGGCACCGTGATCGATCGCCGGCGGGTCGAGCTGGTCGACGACGATCTCCCTCCCTTCCCGCACCATCACGAGGCGCTGACCCTGCAGCCGACGAGGGCGTGGCGCTGGTCGAGCGCGTGCGCGCCTCGGTGATCCGGTGTGCAGGCGCGCGCCTCGCGACGCTCGCGGCCGAGGTGGCGACGAAGATCACCGGCATCGCGCTGAGGACCTGCCCGGAGCTGCCGCCGACCGTCGCCGAGCGACTCACCAGCTACCGCGCGCAGAACGTCGCCGACTCGGTGATGTACCGCGACGCCCTGGCCGACGCGGCCGCGGCGCGAGGATGGTCGGTGTCCCGGTACGAGGCCAGGCGCGTCGTCGGCGACGCGGCGCGGAGCCTCGGTCGCACGAGGATCGACGATTTGCTGCGCGCGCCCGGCCGGGCGCTGGGGCCGCCGTGGCAGCAGGATCACCGGCTCGCCATGGCCGCGGCGATCGCGGCGACGACTCGTCAGTCGCCGCGGTAGCTACTCGCAGATCCCGTTGCCTCGGAGCGGGCACTTCAGATCGAAGACCCCGGCGTACCTCTTACCGCCGTGCGTGAACGAGAACGTGCCGGCCACGTGGGTCTTGTCGAACGCGGTCACGTCGACCTCGCCCTCGCCGCCCATGAAGTCGGGGCCCAACACGGTGAAAGCGCCGGCCTTGTTGAGCGGCGCGATCACGTACTTCTTGGGGCCCATCGGGTAGTCGGCGTCGGCGCCTTCTCCCGACATGACGTTGATCTTCGGTCCGGGCCCGCAGTTGATCAGGAGGTACGACGCCAGCCCCCGACCCTGGTCGGCGGTCATCCAGTGCTTCGACTGCACGTTGGAGATGCCGCCGCCGCCCTTGCTGGGGGCGCCGCCGTCCACGGTGTACTCGCAGAATCCGTCGGCGAACGAGTCGGCCGGCGCCGGCGGTGGCGCGGTCGGCGTCGGCGTCGGTGTCGGCGTCGGCGTGGGTGGGTTGGCCGTTCCTCCGCTCGGGCTGCCCTTGTCGGCGGCCTTGTCGTTGCCGCACGCAGCGGCCGCCAGCGCCAGGGACAGACCGAGGAGGTGGATCGAACGAGTGGGGGAGGTGCTCCGGTGCGCCATGAGCGGAGCCTCGCACGGACCCGGCACCGACTTCCAGTCAGCGCCCCTGCCACACCGGCGGGCGCTTCTCGACGAACGCGGTCGCGCCTTCGTGCGCGTCCTTGCTGCCGAACACCGGCAGGCCGAGCGACATCGACAGCGCCCACGCATCGTCGGTGTCGGCGTCGCGGGTCTCGCGGATGATGCGGTACGACGCGCGCACCGCCAGCGGGCCGTTGGCGGCGATGCGCGTGGCCAGGGCCAGCGCCTCGCGCTCGACCTCGGCGGCCGGCACCACCCGGCACACCAGGCCAGCGCGCTCGAGGCGCTCGACGGGGATCGGCTCGCCGGTCAGCGCCAGCTCGAGCGCGAGCTTCTCGCCGACGAGCCGGGGCAGCTCGACCAGCCCGCCGCCGAGCGCGACCAGCGATCGCTTGACCTCGGGCAGGCCGAGCCTGGCGCCAGCGGCGGCGACCAGCCGCTCGCAGGCGAGCGCGATCTCGACGCCGCCGGCGAGCGCGTCGGAGTGGATGGCCGCCACCAGCGGCTTGGTGCGGCGGCGCCTCACCAGGCCGGCGAAGCCGCCACGCTCGGTCGCCATCTCGGCGCCGCGACCGGCCGCGACCAGCTTCAGATCGGCCCCCGCGCAGAAGATGGGACCGTTGGCAGCGAGGACGCCGCACACCAGCGCGTCATCGGCTTCGAGCGTGTCGATCGCCGCCTCCAGCCCGGTGGCGACCGCGCCGTTGACGGCGTTGCGTGCGTCGGGACGATCGAGACGGATGACCAGGACGTTGCCGTGGCGCTCGGTGAGGATCACGGCACGAAGCCTACTCCGAACTCGATCGCGCCGAGCGTCGGATACAGGTATCCGTGGCGCGTGTGGGGCAGGGCGTTGGCGAGCGTGTTCAGACGACCCTGGAGCTGCTGGACGAGCTGGTTGCGCTGCTGGTCGACGCGGGCGCCGCACGAGATCCCGCTCGAGCTGCCGGTGGCGCGGGTACACGTGAAGTAGTGGAGCTCGGTCTGGAAGCGGAACCCGCTGGCGTCGTTCATGACGTGGACGTAGATGTGGATCGTGATCGGCGCTTCCCGCGTGTCGTTGAAGGTCGTGTACTCCTGACCGACCAGGAACGTGTTCGCGTCGTAGACGTAGACATAGGCCTCCTTGGCCCGCGGCGCGTACCAGTCGGCGCTGGTGACGACCTGACCGTGGACGTCGCTCCAGATCGACCGGACCGCCTGCGAGAGCGGGTACTCGTTGGCGACATCGGGGCGGAGCCAGGCGTTCAAGCCGTCGATGCGATCGCCGAGCAAGACGCCGCCCGGATATCCCTGGGTGGTGTGAAAGTTGGTGTTGACGGTCGCGCCCGGCCGGCACGAGACCGCCGCGCCGGGGGCGCCGTTCGCGTCGGCGTCGTAGAAGATCACGTCGGTGGCGCTGGTGCCGCAGACGATGCGGGCCGAGCTCACGGATCCGCGCAGGGATGACTGCACGGCCTTGTTCTGGCGCACCGGGCCCGGAGCGGGATCGATCGCGGTCGCGGCGCGGTTGTCGGGATAGAGGGTCACGGTCTGCGACGTGCCCCAGAGCCCGGCCTCGGAGTAGAGCGTCACGGTCGTGAAGGCGGGCAGGGGCGGGCGCGAGAACTCGGCGGCCTCGGTCAGCTCCAGATCCTCGTCGAGCGATCCGTCATCGACACAGCCTCCGGCCGCGCTGGCGACCAGGGCGGTGAGGGCGAGGAGCCGTGGTGAAACGCGGGCGGGACGGTTAGTACGAGCGATCGACATACGACTCCGGTATCACCCCGCGCTCGCTCCGATCAGCAGACCACTTCGGGACTTGCCGGCATGGAGCGGCGAGTCATGGCACGGCGAGTCAGGGCCTCGTCGGGAGAGGCTCGGCGGCATCGACCGAGGCCGGCCGCGTTAGTCGGTGTTCGAGCGGGTCAGACCCGCGGAAGTCCCCGCATGGTAGCCAGGGACGGTGAGGATCACGGCGCGGATCTGGCTCCTGGGTGCTCTCGGCCTCCTGGCCTGTGGTGACTCGGACTCGGCGAGCGAGACGCCCGACGCTGGCGACTCGTCCGACGGCGCGGTCGACGCCGCCGACGGGCTGCTCGGCGACATCGCCGATGAGCTGCGCGGCATCCCGGGGCTGACCGTCGAGGAGCGCCCCACGATGCTCGAGGGCTATCGCTTCTTCGTCATGACGTACGACCAGCCGGTCGACCACGAAGCACCGACCGGCCAGCGCTTCGCCCAGCGCCTCACGCTCCTGCACCGCGACTACGCGGCGCCGGTGATCGCGCACAACAGCGGCTACTCGGTGTCGACCCGCGGCTCGCGATCGCAGCTCACGGTGCTGACCGCCGGCAACCAGCTCTCGATGGAGCACCGGTACTTCTCGCCGTCGCGCCCCGATCCGGCCGACTGGACCAAGCTCACCATCGCGCAGGCCGCCGCCGATCAGCACCGCATCACCCAGGCGCTCAAGGCGCGGATCTACCGCGGCCGCTGGCTCACCACCGGCGCCAGCAAGGGCGGCATGACGTCGCTCTTTCATCGCCGCTTCTTCCCCGGCGACGTCGACGGCACGGTCGCCTACGTCGCGCCGATCGACTACCCCGCCGACGCGGTCCAGTCGCCGACCAACCGCTACATCGCGTTCCTCGAGAACGTGGGCACCGATCCGGCGTGCCGGCAGAAGCTGAAGGACTTCCAGAACCTCGTGCTCGCCCGCCGCGACGCCATGAAGACCCGCATGCGCGGCGAGGCCACGTTCACCGAGGTCCTCGGTGAGGATCGCGCGCTCGACTTCGCGGTGGTGGAGCTCCCCTTCATCTTCTGGCAGTACGGCACCCAGTCGCGGTGCTCGACCATCCCGGGCCCCACCGCCACCGACGCCGCCGTGTTTTCGTTCCTCGACAACACCGCCGGCGTCGCCTCCTACGGCGACGAGGACCTGACCGCGTTCCTGCCCTACTACCACCAGAGCGCGACCCAGCTCGGCTACCCCGCGGCCGACGAGAGCTACCTGGTCGGCCTCCAGTTTCCCTCGCAGGACACCGCCCAGGCCTACATCCCGGCGGCGATCCCGACGCCGGCCTACGACGAGGGCGCCGCCATGCAGGACGTGCAGACCTGGCTGGCGACCAGCGGCGAGCGCATCATGCTCATCTACGGCCAGAACGATCCGTGGACCGCCGGCGCGGTCGACCTCGGCGCCGCGTCCGACTCGTACAAGTACATCGCCCCCGGCGCCAACCACGGCGCGTCGCTGACCACGCTCACCAGCCAGGACGAGAGCGACGCCCAGGCCGCGATCCTGCGCTGGGCCGATCTGCCCAGCTCCGGCCCCATGTTCCGGGCGCGCCTCGACACCGGTGAGCGCACCCTCGAGCAAGAAGAGCTCGAGCTGCGCCGGCACCGCCGGTCCCGGTAGCGTGACGCCCTACTTGCAGCGCTGGTAGAACTCGGTCGCTTCGGTGACCGCGCCGGCATCCCAGCCGCGGCCGCGCGGGTACTGCTTCCACACGTACGAGCGGTAGATGCAGCGCCCGCCGATCTTGTAGACGATGCTGCCGATCTTGACCCGGTTCTCGGCGTGGCCGTTCTCGTCGACGGTGACCACCCACTTCGGCGACAGCACCGCCGTCTTCAGGATCTTGCCGCTGATGTCGGCCTTGCCGCCGTTCTGCATGGCCGTGTCCTTGCCCTTGGCCACGAACACCGACGCCGGCAGGCTGGCCTCCACCCTGGCCTTCACGTCGGCGAGGCTCCCGGTCAGCTCGTCGTAGAAGGCCAGGGTGGCGGCGTCCTCGGTGGCTCCAACCACCGCGAAGTAGCCCGACACCTCGCCGCGGATCCGCGCCAGCGTCTTGGCGCCACCGCCGTCGAGGAGGTCGTCGAGCTCGTCGGTGCGGATGATGCCCTTCACCTTGTCGTGGCCGCGCGGGTAGAGGACCGCGTACCAGGAGCCGGCGGCGACGTGCACGTCGGAGACGGCGTACCGCTCGGCCAGGGTGGTCAGCCACTTCCGCTGCTCGGCCACGCGCTGGGACGTGGCGGCGGTGGCGTAGGTCGTCGCCAGCGCCTGGCGCTGGGCGGCGGTCTTGCACCAGGTCGCCGGCAGCTTGGTGTAGTCGTCCTTCCAGGTGGTCTCGGTGTCGCGCAGCGCGCTGTAGCGCGCCTTGCAGATGCGATCGAGCTCGGCGAGCTGCGCGAGCGCGGCCTTGAGGTCGTCGGGCCGGTTGCTGATCGTCCAGGTCACGCCGCCATCCGGCTTCATCACCAGGCGGACCAGCATCTCCACGCCGGGCTCGAAGGGCTTCGACTCCTTCCAGAACGCCGCCTGCAGATCGCGGACGGCCTGCTCCTCCTTCTCGCGGAGCTCGTTGCGGAGCCGGTCCTCGCCGATCCAGTCGGTGTTGTAGCGGCCGCCGCCGTAGTGGATGCGGTACTTGCCGTCCTTGATCTCGACGATCACCGACACGTACCACTTGCTCTGTCCCCACCAGTTGCCGTGCGCCTCGACGGTGTCGCCGACCAGGTAGGGAGGCTGGCGCTTGATGGTCGCCGACGGGGTGGGGACGGTCTCGAGGGGCTGCTGCGCCCACGCCGGATGGGACAGACCGAGCATGACCAGGAACATCAGATGGAGATGGAGGTGCCGCATGCCCCAGACGCGAGAACCGGCGTCCGATCGGCTCAGGAAATCGCGCCGACGTCGTAACCCGGCGAGATCCCCAGGGCCGCGGCCTGGCGTACCCTCGACCGGTCGTCATGAGCACCGCCGACGAGCTGATCGCGCGCCTCGGCCTCCAGCCCCATCCCGAGGGAGGGCACTACCGCGAGACCTGGCGCGACACGCCGGCCTCGGGCGGCCGGGGCGCGGGCACCGCCATCTACTTCCTCTTGCGCGCCGGCGAGGAGAGCCGCTGGCACCGCGTCGACGCCGTCGAGATCTGGCACTACTACCAGGGCGCGGCGCTCGAGCTGTGGATCGACGACGAGCGCCCGCAGACGCTGGGCCCCGATCGGCCGCAGCTGATCGTGCCGGCGCGGGCGTGGCAACGCGCGCGTTCGGTCGGCGCCTACACCCTCGTCGGCTGCACCGTGTCGCCCGCCTTCGAGTTCAGCGGCTTCGAGCTGGCGCCGCCGCGCTGGCATCCGCCCCGCCGCGACGGCTACCACCAGCTGCGCGACGCCTACGAGCTGCTCGAGTACCTCGGCGGGATCCCGGTCGGGTACCACAGCCTCGGCCAGGTGCTCCCCGACCAGGCCGAGGAGCGCGACATCGTCGCCCGCATCGAGGCCCAGACCGGCCTGCGCGTGGTCCTCTCGGACTGGAAGATCGAGCCCGGCGATCCGCGCGACAGCGGCCGCAACGCGCGCATCACGATCGCGGCGTCGTGACCTTCGATCACATCTGCGGCTGGAGGATCGCGATCGCGGCCTGCTGGGGATCGAGCCAGCAGGCGAACCGGCCGACGTTCGAGATGTCCTTCGGCGGCACCGTGACCGTGGCGCCGAGCCGGCGCGCGCGTTCGGTCACCTTGTCGCAGTCGTCGACGCCGACGTACGCGAGCCAGAACGAGTACGGCACCTCCGGCGGCGACTTCATCATGCCGCCCGCGGACGCCTGATCGCCCCTCGGGGTCTTCACGCCGGGACGATCGAGCAGCGTGTAGGTCATGCCACCGCCCATGTCGACAGGACGCGACGTCCAGCCGAAGACCTTCTCGTAGAAGGCGCCGGCGGCCGCCGGATCGGTCGACATCAGCTCGTCCCAGCAGAACGTGAACGGCTTCGGCATGCCCGGGCGCTCGACCTCCTCGTCCGGACGCGCGCTCTTCCAGGGCGCGAAGACGGCGCCGGTCGGGTCGGCGGTGACGGCGAAGGTCCCGACGTTGTCGATCACGGTCGTCGGCATGTGCACCGTGCCGCCGGCGCTGGCGATGCTCGCCACCGTCGCGGCGACGTCGTCGACGCCGACATAGGCGAGCCAGCAGGGCGGCTGCGGCTCGTTCGCGCCCATCTGGCGAACACCGCCGATCATCTCGTCGCCGGCGGTGATGTGCGAGTACGGGTCGTTCGCGCTGGAGGTGAACGTCCAGTTGAAGACCTCGCCGTAGAACTTCTTGGAGCCGTCGAGGTTCTTGGTGCCGAGGTCGTGCCAGACGAAGCGGTGCTTGTTCATGGGCGAAGGCTACACGGGAGTGCAGTGCGCCGACCTCGGCTATGATGCGCGCATGACGTCAGGCCGCGCCGGAGGCCCGCCGGGTGACTCCGATGGCTTCGGCGCGACGATCGCGGCGCCCGCGGCGCCCGCGGCGCCCGACGCAGCCGCCGATACCCTGGCCGCACCCGACGGCGGCCGGGCGCGGACCAAGCCGCCCTCGATGCCGCCGCCCGGCGTCGAGTCAGACTCGCGCACCCGCTCCGGCGCCGGGCGTTCGACGGTGGGCAACGAGTTGCGTGGCGCCACCGTCGAGCGGTTCACCTTGGTCGATCGCAGCCGGTTCGAGTTGCTCGACGAGCTGGCGCGCGGTGGCCTGGGCCGCGTGTTCCGTGCCCGCGATCCACGCACCGGCCGGATCGTCGCGATCAAGGAGGTGCTGCGGCCGCGCGCCGACATCATCTTGCGCTTCGCGCGCGAGGCGCTGGTCACCGCGAACCTGCAGCACCCTTCGATCGTCCCGGTCTACGAGGTAGGGCGCTGGCCCGGCGGCGAGCCCTTCATCGCCATGAAGCTCGTCGACGGACGCACGCTCGATGCGCTGATCCAGGAGGCGTCGACCGCCGAGCAGCGGGTCGCGCTGCTCGCCCACGTCATCGACGTCGCGGACGCACTGGCGTACGCGCACGCCGAGCACGTGATCCACCGCGACCTCAAGCCGGCCACCGTGCTGGTCGGCGGATACGGAGAGACGGTGGTGATCGACTGGGGGCTGGCCAAGAACGTCGCCACCGGCGAGGAGCTGGAGGCGCTGCCGACAGCGGGCACGCTGCCGCCCGAACAGGACGAGACCCTCGCCGGTGCCATCATCGGCACGCCGGCGTACATGGCGCCGGAGCAGGCGCTCGGCGAGAAGCTCGACGAGCGGGCCGATGTCTACGCGATCGGCGCCATCCTCTACAACGCGCTCGGGGGCGTGCGACCGTACGTCGAGGCCGAGACCGTGGGCGAGCTGATCGCCGCGGTCGCGAGTCGCCCGCCGCGCGCGCTGGCCGAGCTGGCGCCGGATCTGCCCGCCGAGCTCCTGGCCATCGTCGACAAGGCGATGGCGCGGGATCCGGCGGCGCGGTACCCCAGCGCCGGTGAGCTGGCCCAGGACCTGCGCCGTTTCCAGGCCGGACAGATCGTCGGCGCGCACCGCTACACCAGCTGGCAGCTGGTCCGCCGGTGGGTCGCGCGTCACCGCGCCTTCGTCGTCACCGCGGCCGTCGCGCTCGTCGCCGTCGCGGTGATCGGCGCCGTCGCGGTGCGCGGCATCGCGCAGGAGCGCGACGAGTCGAACCGCCAGCGTGGGATCGCCCAGCGCGAGCGCGCCCACGCCCACGACGCGCGCTCGCTGGCCGAGCGGCGCTTCGCCGACAGCCTCGACGAGCTCGCGCGCCAGGCGCTCCTGGCCGGC
>SXJR01000109.1 GCA_005779305.1 Myxococcales bacterium | reverse complement strand
GCTGCTCCATGTACGACATGAACAGGAAAAACCTGTCATCATCGTACAGATACCGAAAAGTTTCCCGAGAGGTTTCCTCTCGCTGTCGTCGCGTTGGGGTCGGACCGGGGTTCGGCTCCACTCCTCCCCGTGCGACGACGAAGGCGAGGCCGCGCGAGGCGGCGACGACGTCGGCGTGGCCGTGCGCGACGGCAGCGGGCCGTGGGTCGGGAGCTTGTTGTTGGGCGGGGTCGGCGCGGGCCGCGGGATGGGCGGACGATTGCCGCCGACCTGATCGATCGGGCCGCTGCCGCGCTTCACCACGCTGTACTGGCCGGGGCGCTCGGGCTGGGCGCCGGGCGGCAGCGGCGTCGACGGCAACGCCGGCGAGTGGACCTGGGCCACGTCGGCGACCTCGACCAGTCCGGCCGCGGCCAGCTCGTCGTCGCCGACCTGGATCGCGTTCATGGCCTCGGAGATGTCGCCGCGGCCGAGGTCGGTCGCGACCGGTGCCTGTCCGACGCTGTCGACGGCCGCGGCCATGTCGGCGCCGACCCGGTCGGTCGGCGCACGCGCGATCGGCGCGTCGATGGCGCCATGCATCGGGGCGGGCAGGACGTCGTGGACCACGGGCACCGGCACGGTCGGCCCAGCGTCGATGAACTCGATGATCGGCTCCGACGACTCGCTGACGATGGCTGCCGGCACTGGCGTGGGCGGGGGTCCGGCCGATGGCGAGACCTCGTCGGCGTCGATCTTCCCGGTGGGCTGGGTCTCGTCGGGCGCCTTCTCGCCTGCACCCCCGGCACCGCGGGGCAGGAGCCCCGGGGTCCCGACCAGGTACGAGTCGATCTTGTCGTCGAAGGTCCCGTGCTTCAGGTCCTTCATGACGGCCTTGTGCTGGCTCTGCATGAGGGCCTTGACCGTCTCCTCGGTCGCGCTCGGGTCGTAGACCAGCTTGCGCGTCGAGATGATCACGCCGCCGTGGAACAGGTGCGAGAAGACGTGCGGGTTGACGATCCCCGAGTCTTCAGTCTGGACGTGGAACACGATGCCCCGGAAGCGGACATTGTGGTTGTAGCCAAGGATGGGCGAACGCTTGGCGGCCACGACCTTCAAGACGACCGTACCACGTCCCAGTTGTAATTCGGCGATAGGGTTGGTACTCCACCCGGTAGGGCCATCCTGGCCTGGCGTTTTTCCTGACCGTCCTCACCGAGGACATTGCAAAAGAGTTCGTCCGTGTCGACCCCGGAAGTGCGGTTCGTGGAGCTGTTCAAGAGCTGGCTGGTTTCTCTCCCTCACGATCTCAAGATCGCGTTCGAGGCGATGGATGACGAGAACCTGCCACGCAGCTCACGCGAGATCGCGGTGGGCGCGATCATGTACGTCGTCTCTCCCAACGATTTCGTTTCCGACCGCAACGAAGCGGTCGCGAGCTTCGCCGACGACACCGTGATGCTTCGGCTGGCGCTGCGCGAGGTGGTCAACACCAGCGGCGAGGACGGGACCGCGTTCGCCGCGCGGTTCCCCGAGCTGTTCGAAGGGCTCGACGCAGACCTCGAGGTCTGCCGCGGCATCATGGGCGAGCTCATGACCTGGCTCGAGAAGAAGGTCGCGGGTCTGAAGAACCAGACCTACAAGGGCAAGAAGATCAAGACCTGTCTCGACAACGAGGAGGCGCGTGAGGAGCTCTACGAGGACGGCCTCGGGTTCCGCACCGACTATCCCGTCGACGACAAGATCATCGGCGACAAGCTGAAGAAGGCGTCGACCGTCACCGACGTGATGCGCAAGCGCAAGGCTGAAGAGCTTCGCGCCCAGACCGGCGCGTAGAGCGCGTGCCTCAGAGCCTCAGAGATCGACCAGCTCGAAGCTGGTGATCGGCTCACCCAGGAACCGCGGCGCGATCTCGTCGAGCCGCGAGATGTCGGTGGCGTAGCAGGCGAGCTGGCCGGGGTGCTTGCGCCCGTTGGGGCCGGTGCCGAGCGCTTCGGCCGCGGCTTCGGCCATCGCCGTCGCCGAGTCGACGATGGCCACGTCGCGCCCGGCGAGCTCGCGCGCGGTCGCGCTGATCACGTCGCGCAGGAGCGGGTAGTGCGTGCAGCCCAGGACGATGGTGTCGATGTCGCGATCGCGCTCGAACAGCTCGGTCAGGTAGCGGCGCGCCACCGCCCGCGCGACCTCGTCGCTGCCATCGGTCCAGCCTTCCTCGGCGAGGGGGACGAACAAGGGGCACGCCAGGGCGGTGACCTTCACCCCCGGCCGCCCCGCCAGCGCGCGTTCGTACGCGCCCGACCGCACCGTCCCCAGGGTGCCGATGACCGCGATGTGGCCGTCGCGGGTGGCGGCGAGCGCGCTCGCGGCGCCGGGATCGACCGCGCCGACCACCGGCACCGGGCTGGCCTCGCGCAGCGCCGGCAAGGCGTTGGCGGAGGCAGTGTTGCAGGCGATGAGGACCAGCTTCACGCCCCGGGCGAGCAGGAAGGCCTGGCAGGCCAGCGAGTAGCGCTCGACCGTGCGGGGGCTCTTGGAGCCGTACGGGACCCGCGCGGTGTCACCGAGGTAGACGACGTCCTCGCCCGGCAGGCGAGCACGCAGGGCGCGAACCACGGTGAGCCCACCCACGCCGGAATCGAAGACGCCGATGGGCCTGCGAACGACGGTCATGAGAGTTCAACGCCTACAATAGCTTGCGGCTTCCCCTGACCGCGACGGCGCCAGTGCGACCACCTGGCGCACCTGGCTGATCGATCCGCCATGCCGGCAGCCCCATGCGCCACGGGCTGGACTAGCGGCGGCGGCGCGGCTGAGCGGACTTGGCGGACCGTAACGTGCCCATGCGGCGGGCCTCGTAGATCCACAGAAGCTGCAGGAACGTCGCGGGCTTGTCGTCGAGCTCGCGGTAGAGCGCACCGATCCCCGGACAGGACTTCTCCGCGAGCGGGAGCTGTCGGGTGGTGATGCGTCCTTGCACGGCTCGCGGCACCTGAGCACGTCTCGTACCAGTTGCCCAACCGCTTGACGAGGGCCACGCCGGCCGGTAGGAACCGGCGGGCCCATGAGCACATCGACGGTCGATGCCTCGGGAATCCTCCGTCTGCCCGACACGGTGGACACAGGCGATCGCGTGCGGGCCTGGACCGACGCCAACCCGGTGGTCCTGTTCGACATCGCCACGGCCATCGCCCAGGGCGACGGCACCTGGCCCGCCGAGGCGGTGACCCAGGCGGCGCAGGAGCGTTCGGGCGCGGTGCGCGAGGCGCGGCCCGCCGACGTGGTCGCGGCGATCGGCGAGATGCTGATGGGCCGCGAGGTCGAACACGCGCTCGAGTGGCTCAAGGTGACCGGGCTGCTCGCCATCGTGTTCCCCGAGCTCGAGGCTACCGTGCATCTGGTGCAGGAGACCGGGCGTCAGCACAAGGACGTCTGGGGCCACACCAAGCAGGTGGTGAAGCAGGCGGTGCGGCGGCCGCTGGTGCGCTGGTCCGCGCTGCTCCACGACATCGGCAAGGTGCCGACCCGCACCTTCACTGCCGACGGGGTCCACTTCCACGGCCACGCCGAGGTTGGCGCGCGCATGTTCGACAAGGTGAGCCAGCGGTTGCCGTTCGATCGCGACACCCGGCGCGCGATCCGCTTCCTGGTGCGCCATCACCTGCGCTCGAACCAGTACAGCGATCAGTGGACCGACAGCGCCGTGCGCCGCTTCCATCGCGAGATGGCGCCGCACCTCGTCGATCTGATGGACCTGTCGCGCGCCGACATCACGTCGAAGCGGCCCGGGCGACGCAAGCAGATCCTCGAGCAGATCAGTGCGCTGGGCGAGCGCATGGAACGCCTCGCCGAGGAGGACGCCAGGCTGCCGCCGCTGCCGGGCGGTGTCGGCAACGCGATCATGGAGGTGTTCCGCCTGCCGCCGTCGCGGCTGATCGGCGACCTCAAGAAGTACCTGGAGGAGCAGGTCACCGCCGGGACGCTGGAGGCGCGCCGCGAGGACGCCTACTACGTGGCGCATCTGGCCCGCGCCGGACGGGTGCCCGGACTCGATCCCGACGAGGGGCGCCGGATCGCCGCCGCCGGCGGGCTCGGCGAGGAGGCCGCCGCCGCCGCGGAAGAGGCGGAAATGGCCGGAGATTTCGCCGGGGCCGAGAGCGCGGAGGTCGATGTCGAGCCAGAGCGGCACGACGGGGATCCGGAGCGGCCGCACGACGGGCCGGCGCCGTGCGGGGATGAGGAGGAGGTCGGGCAGATCGGGCCCGGGCACGGGCACGGGCACGGGCACCGGGAAGACGGAGACTGAGGAACGGGAACAGGGGACGGGGACGGGGGGCAGATCAGCGGTTGGGCTCGGACGTTGGAGGATTGATGCAGAGACGCTGGCTCGCAGCAGTCGGGATCCTTGTCGCCTGTGGTGCCGATGCGCGGCGGACGACGCCCAACGAGCCGACGGCGAGCGGCCCGGCGGCCGCGGCCGATGGCGGCGCCGGTGAGCTGACGGCCGGTGCGGTGGTCACGACCTCGCCGCCGCACGGCGTACCGCACTACGCGGCGGTGGTGGCGACGGCGGTGAGCCGCGGCGCGGGCGCGGCCTTGTCGCGCGACGCGCTCGGCGAGGTGCGGATGTGGCCCACGCTCGACGGCACGGTCGCAGCGCAGCCGGTGCCGGTGAAGGGCGTGGTGTCGATGCGCATCCAGGATCACGACGACGCGATCCTGGCCGGCTTCGCCGAGAGCAGCGGCGGCGGGCACCTGGTGCGCTTCGACCGGCGCGGCCAGCGCCTCGGCGTGGCCGACGTGACCGGGCCCGGCACGGTGCTGCACGTGGCGCCGCTCGGCGACGCGTCGGGCGCGCTGGTGCTCTTCGCCGATCACAGCCTCGCGTTGCTCGGGCCCGACGGCGCCACCCGCGACACGCTCGCCCGCCGCGGCGTACGGCTGCGTGCGATCGAGGCCGTCGGCGCGACCTCGGCGATCGTGCTCCTCCGCCACACCGACGGCGCCGGCGGCGCCAGCCACACCGTGGCCCGGGTCGAGACCACCGGCGGCAAGCTCACCCTCGGCACCGAGGTCGCGCTGCCGTTCGATCCGCTCGAGCCCACCCGCTTCGCCGCCTCGGGCGACGGAGCGCGCGTGGCCTTTGTCCGGAATCCGGACGATGCGCTCGCCCGCCGCAAGGTCCCCGACGCGAAGGGGGCGCGCGGCGAGGCCGACGAAGCCCGAGCGCCGCGCCCCGCCCGCCCCACGCCGATGCCCGGCAAGGTGACCGTGGTCGCCCTGGCCGGCGGCAAGGACGTCACCCCCGACGAGCTGCGCCAGCAGGTCTTCAACGACGTGGTCGCCCTCGGCTTCTCGTCGAGCGAGCGCCTGCACGTCTTCGAGCAGAGCAACCAGTCCGAGGTCGATCTCGCCAGCGGCATCGTCATCGCCGGCAACCTGGTGCGCACCGCCGCCGCCTCGGTCGGCGACGGCCTGCTGGTCACCGGCTACGAGGTCTCGCTGCTCACCCAGGTCCCGGGCGGCGCCGTGCGCTACCTGGGCTGGCAGATCAACGTGCCGCAGCGGGTGGCGCTGGCGCGGGACGGCCGGCGCGCGGCGTGGGCCAGTGCCCGCGGCGAGCTGCTGATCGAGACCCTCGACGGCTCGGCGGAGATCTACGGCGGCCTGTTCGAGGCGCCGATCACCTTCGTCAGCTTCCTTGGCGACGATCACGTGTTGCTTGGCTCCGGCCGCGGCACTGTCCACCTGGTCGACGCGACCACTGGCAAGGAAGCGGGCTCGATGGCGCCGCCCGGGCCGGTGGCGCGGGTCGAGGTCGATCCGGGCACGGGCTGGCTGGCCGGCCTCCGTCCCGGTGGCGGCGTGTGGCTGGTGAAGATCACGCCCGGCGAGCCGATGCCGACCACGACCTACGCCGTGGCCGACGGCGCCAGCAACTTCGCGCTGCTTGCCGCTGCCGCCCCCGACCAGCCGCTCTTGCTGACCGTCGACGGCAAGCTCGCCGAGCGGCGCTACACCGAGGCCGAGCTGGTGGCCGGCGTGTCGGCGAAGTCGATCCGCGATCGGCCGGCAGTGACCTTGCCGCGCGGCATGAACCGCTTCGACCGCCGCGGCCACGGCTACGCCATCGAGCCGCGCAAGCTCACCGTCTACGACGGCGCCACGGTCATGCGGACCCTGACGCTCGGCTTCGACATCCAGGACGTGGCCATCACCGACGACGGCGCCCACCTGATCGTGCTCGGCAGCCAGACCCCGGTGGCGGAGCTCGACGCCGACGGCAGGACCCGCTGGACCCTGTCGATGGGTCCCGGCGGCCGCTGGGCCTGGGCCTTCTCGGCCGACGGCACCCGCATGGCCGTGGTCGGCTCCGGCGGCGGCCTCGTCGTCGACGCCGCGACCGGCGAACGCGTCGCCGACGGCTGCGCCTGGCGCTTCGGCGCGACCTCGGCGCCGCCGATGTCACGAGCGGTCGGCATCGCGCCGGTCTGCCGCTGAGGGAAGGTTTCGCTGGGTGCCGGGCACCCGGGGGAATGAGACGATTAATCCTCGTTCTGGTCGCACTCCTGTTCGCTGGCGGCGCCGCGTTCGCCGAGACAGACGAGAGAAGAGACGAGAGGGAAGACGAGAAGAAGGCCAAGAAGAAAGCCAAGAACAAGCGCCACAAGGTCAAGGTGTCGGGGGGCCTGACCGCCCTCTACAAGCTGCGCATCGACGGCAACGACGACGGTGTCGTCGAGCCTGACTTCTTCCGCCTGGGCAAGGTCGTGGTCCGCGTCAAGGGACGGGTCGAGGAGCGGGTCGGCTACACCGTCGAGATCGATCCGCGTTCGCCCACCCTCGCCGGCGTGATGCGCGATGCGTACATCTCGCTCCACCTCATCCCCGGCCACCAGATCCGGCTCGGCCAGCAGAAGACGCCGTTCGGCTACGAGAACTGGCAGTCGACCGTCGAGCTCTACACCATCACCCGCTCCGAGCTGTCCGAGGGCCTCGGCCGAGGCCTCACCCACCGCGACATCGGAATCGGCCTGGTCGGCAAGGTCCAGATCAACGACTGCTGGCGCTTCGAGGACGCGATCGCCGTGGTCAACGGCGCCGGCTTCGGCGTGCAGGCCGACACCACCGAGCTCAAGAACGTGTGGGCGCGGGCCGGGGTGCGGGGCGAGCTACGCGAGGATCTGGTGATCCACGCCGGGCTCTCGGGCGCGATCGGTGATCAGAAGGAACCAGACGATCCGGGGCCGCCGCCGGTGCCGGCCGAGCGGGTCAAGTTCCGTCGCGTCGGCGCCGATCTCGAGGTCGATCACCGCTGGGTGTTCTTCAGCGCCGAGTACGCCATGGGCTCGGACGAGGCCCCCGCCGAGTCCGGCATGTCCGAGAGCAGCATGGCGTACTCGATCACCCTGGCCGGCAAGACCCCGTGGCACGCCGGCCCCGTGATCCGCTACGACGCCGCCGACCTCGAGGAGTTCTCGCGGATCACCGTCGGCGGGTACTGGGGCGAGCCCGGCGCGCGCGTACGGGCGATCGCCCACTACGAGCGCTTCGAGGACGAGGCCGGAGTCCACGACGGCCGACTCACCGCGGTCGGGATCGTCGTCTTCTGACGCGCCGTCCGGAACGCGTTACCTGGCGACCGCCAGCCCCAGCCCCACCGACACGACGACGCGGGTGTCATCGACGCCGTCGACGACCAGATAGACGTTCAGCCCGCTGGTCACCGCCACCGGCACCTTCTTGAGCGGCCAGAAGTACGTGATCACGCCGCCGCCCGCGGCCGGCGCCACCGGCCACGTCACCCCGGCGTCGGCGTGGACCACCAGATCCAGCTTGGGGCGCGCCGCGGCAGCCCGGTACGCGATCCCGACCGTGGCCTGACCGACGTCGGCGAACGGCTTCACCGCGACGTGCTGCACGCCGGCGAAGATCCCGGCGCGCTGGCCGAAATACACGATCGCGTCGCCGCCGATACGGTTGTGCGGCGACGGCCCGTTCACGGTCAGATCGCCGGTGAGCCGGAGCGAGCCGCGGGGCTTCACCAGCTCGGCGTGCGCCGACGCCAGCGTCGTGGCCAGCACGAGCACGGCGGACGCGCTCGCAAGCATGTGCGATCGAGCGCGGGCCGCCGCCTTCATCCGACGTCGATCCGGCCCTGGGAACGCACGGTCACGCCCGACGATAACTCGTGCGGTGCAACCACGGCGATACCCGGGAGCTCCGGATCGAGCACGGTCTTGAGGTGGCGGCGCACGTCGCCCGAGGTCAGCACCACGCCGCGCTCGCCGACCTTGGCCTTCACAGCGCTGACGATGTCGCGGGCGAGGTCGGGCTCGAGCGCGATGATGGCGCCGCTGTCGCGGGGCACGATCGCGCCTCGCACCGCCTCCTCGATCATCGGATCGAGCGTCCACGCCGCGAGCTGTCCCCGCGGCGCCACCGTGCCGCTGATGACCCGCGTCATGTGGGCCCGTGCCACCTCGGCCAGGGTCGCCGCGTCGCGCGCGCCGCCGGGCGCCGCCAGGGCGAGCGCCTCGAGCACGCCGGCCAGATCGCGCACCGAGATGCCCTCGCGCACCAGCCGGCGCAGCACCTCGACCAGCACTGGCAGCGGCGCGATGCGCGGCACCACATCCCGCACCAGGCCGGCGTGGCCGGGGCCCAGCTCATCGAGCCCGGCCTGCACGGTGCCCGCTCGCACCAGCTCGTGGGCGTGGCGCGCCAGCGCGCCGTCGAGCCGCGCCTCGAGCTCGCCGGCCAGACGCGGCGCTGGCAGCCACTCGATGGTCACGCCGAAGACCCGCAGCTCGGCCTCCTCGGCGCGCACGCCGGTGTCGACCCGCACGCGCAGGACCGGGGCGCGCACGCCCAGCTCGTCGTGCAACCGCTGGCGCACGCCGGTGAGGACTGAGGTCACGGCGCCGTCGGCGCGCAGCGCCTCGCCCACCGCCGGTGGCACCACCAGCTCGACGGCGTCACCGCCGGCGGCAAGCCCGCCGCTCGACGCCCCGACCAGATCGCGCTCGCCGGTGTCGCCGCGCGGCCGCGCCCGCAACCACAGCCCGAGCCCGCCGGTGACCGCGGCCAGCACCAGGAACGGCAGGTGCGGCAGTCCCGGGATGACTCCGAGGACCGCGAGCAGCGCCGCCGCGGTGAAGAACGCCCGCGGCTCGGCGCCGAGCTGGGCCGCGATGTCGTCGCCGATGGCGCGATCGCCGTCCATCGCGGCCACCCGCGTCACCACCAGCGCCGCCGCCAGCGCCACCAGCAAGGCCGGCAGCTGCATCACCAGGCCGTCGCCGACCGACAGGATCGAGTACGTGCGCGCCGCGGTCTCGGCGTCCATCCCGCGCTCGCCGATGCCGATGATCATGCCGCCGGCCAGGTTGAGGACGACGATCAGGATGGCGGCGATGGCGTCGCCCTTCACGAACTTCCAGGCGCCGTCGAGCGCGCCGTACAAGGACGACTGGCGCTCGATCGCACCACGCCGCCGCCCGGCCTCGGTGGCATCGATCGCGCCCGCCCGCAGGTCGGCGTCGATCGCCAGCTGCTT
>SXJR01000108.1 GCA_005779305.1 Myxococcales bacterium | reverse complement strand
GAGGGCCTGGCCGCGCTCGATCGCGCGGCGCCGGTCCCGGGCTCGACGGTCGCACACGATCTGGCGGCGCTGCGGGCGCGGCTCTGCCTGCGCGTCGGGCGCGCCGACGAATCCGAGCGCGTCCTGCGCGAGCTCGCCGCCTCCGGCGGCCGCCCGTGGGTCGAGCAGCTCGCCGACGACGAGCAGGTGGCGCTGGCCCAGCTCGCGCGCCGCGCCCTCGGCGTGGATTCCGCCTACCGCTGATTCACTTCAGGGCGTAGGTGACGTGCACGATCGCGATGATGTCTTTCTCCAGCGACGTGGTGTCGTTGTTGCCTTCCCACGACGTCGCCGACGAGTCGGCCGGGTTCACGTTGATGACGCCCATGTCGGCGTCCTTGAGCCGCGACAGCGAGGCCCCGCCGGCCGAGCGCAGCATGTTCTCGGCGCGGCTGCGAGCGTCCTTGCTGGCCTCGGATAACATCTCGATCTTGAGCCCGCCGAGCTTGGTGAAGTAGTAGGCCGGCGCGCCCGAGGTGACCGAGATGTCCTTCTCGAGCAGGTCGGTGACCTGCCGGGACATGCGCTCCACGCGCTGGACGTCGGTCGAGCGTACCGTGATCGCCTGGCGGGCGCGGTATCCGATCAGCTCCTCGCGGCTGATGCGATCCTCGCCCTTGCCCTCGTAGACAGTGGCGAAGACCTCGTCGACGACCGCCGAATCGGGGAAGATCTGACCCTCGGGAACGCCCTGGGTCTTGAGGTACGCGACCGTGGTCTCGATGTCGGCGTGGAGCTTGCGGTACGCCGCTAGCTTGTCCTTGGACTCGGCGGTGACCGTGGCGTTCCACTCGATCAGATCCGACACGATGCGGCGCTTGGCCGAGCCGGTGACGCGGATCGAACGCTCGACGGGGCGGACCTTGACGCGCTCCCACGACTGGGTCGCGATGTACGTCGACAGCGGCGGCGCGGCAGCCAGGGCGACGATGGCGAGCGCGATCAGCTCGCGCCCACCGAACCACGGCGGTTTCTCGACGGCACTCATGGATCCTCCCTTGACGTGATGTCGGGGAACGCGCGTCCACCACGGACTATTTCGCGATTACACTGCCGGGCATGCCGTCTGTCCGCCTCCACGGCCCCCTCGCCGTCGCCCTGCTCGCCGCCGCCTCGGTCGCCTGCCCCGGTGGCAAGCGCACCGATACCACCCCGCCACCGCCGGGCCCCGCGCCCGACGCCGGCGCGTCGACGGCGCCCGATCTGCGTCGCCCAGAGGAAACCCACCTCGGTGCGCTCACCCAGCTCACCTTCGGTGGCGAGAACGCCGAGGCCTACTGGGCGTTCGGCGGCGACCGCCTCATCTTCCAGACCACGCGTCCGGGCGTGCCCTGCGACCAGATCATGGTGATGGACGCGGCGCGTGCGGCCGACCCGACCCTGGTGTCGACGGGCAAGGGCCGCACCACCTGCTCGTACTTCTTTCCCGGCGACCAGGAGATCCTGTACGCGTCGACCCACGAGAAGGACGCGGCGTGCCCGACGCCGCCCGACCGCAGCAAGGGCTACGTCTGGGCCCTCTATGACTTCGACATCTACAAGGCCAAGGCCGACGGCACCAACCCGACGGTGCTGTTCGGCACGCCCGGTTTCTACGACGCCGAGGCCACGGTCTGCGCCAAGGACGGCGCGGTGATCTTCACCTCTGACAAGGATGGTGACCTCGAGCTCTACAAGATGGACAAGGACGGCAAGGACGTCGTCCGCCTCACCCACGCCCCCGGCTACGATGGCGGTGCCTTCTTCAACGCCGACTGCACGCAGATCGTGTGGCGGGCGTCGCGCCCGACCGGCGAGGCGCTGGCCGACTACCAGGGCCTGTTGAAGGAGAAACTGGTGCGGCCGACCAAGCTGGAGATCTGGGTCGCCGATGCCGACGGCTCCGACGCCCGTCAGATCACGTACCTCGACTCAGCGTCGTTCGCGCCGTACTTCCACCCGTCGGGCAAGCGGGTGCTGTTCTCGTCGAACCACGGCGATCCCAAGGGCCGCGAGTTCGACATCTGGGCGGTCGATGTCGACGGCACCGACCTCGAGCGCATCACCACCGCCGAGGGCTTCGACGGTTTCCCCATGTTCTCGCCCGACGGCAAGCGCCTGGCCTTCTCGTCGAACCGCGGCTCGGCGCCGCCGGCCCCAGGCAGCCACGGCGGCAGCGACACCAACGTGTTCGTCGCCGACTGGATCGAGCATGAGCCACGCCCGGTCGTGACCGGCGCCGCCGATCGCATCGGCCGCGCCATCGACTACCTCTCCGCCGACGCGCGCCAGGGCCGCGGTGTCGGCACCGACGGGCTCGCCGACGCCGTGAAATGGGTCGAGGCCGAGCTGCGCGACGCCGGCGTCGAGGGCGGGCTGGCCGGCGATGCCTTCCGCCAGGAGTTCGAGGTGACGACCGCGCTGACCCGGGGCGCGGCGACGGCGCTGACCATCGACGGCAAGGCGGTCGACGGCGGCACCTTCGGGCCGTCCCACGTGTCGATGTCGGGCAAGGCCGCGGGCAAGACCGTGTACGTCGGCTACGGCATCGTCGACAAGAAGGCCAAGCTCGACGACTACAAGGGCAAGGCGGTGCGCGGCAAGGTCGTGGTGGTGCGCCGCTTCGCGCCCAAGTCGACCGGGATGCGCGAGCTCGAGCTCGCCGATCTCAACTACAAGGCCGGCGTGGCCCGCAAGCTGGGCGCGGTCGGCATGGTCGTGGTCGATCTGCCCGAGGCCGGCAAGACCGAGCAGCCGCTGCCCACGCTGCGTCCGCGCGACGGCGCCGACGCCGGGCTGCCCATCCTGGTGACCACGCGCGCCGTCGGCGAGCCGCTGACCAAGGGCAGCCACGACGTGGCGCTCGAGGTCGAACTGACGCCGGTCCGGACCCGCACCGAGAACGTGGTCGGCGTGATCCGTGGCGGCGCGTCGGCCCGGCGCGAGGGCGTGCTGGTGGTTGGCGCGCATCTCGATCATCTCGGCATGGGCGGGCCCGGCACCGGCGCGCTCGACGCCGAGCTCGAGGTCCACAACGGCGCCGACGACAACGCGTCGGGGGTGGCGGTCCTGCTCGAGGCGGCGCGCGTCCTGGTGCCGCGCCGAGCCGAGCTGTCGCGCGACGTGTACCTGGTCGCGTTCTCGGGCGAGGAGATGGGCTTGCTCGGTTCGAACCACTTCGTGGCCAACACACCGTACCGCGGCACCCCGGTGGCGATGGTCAACATGGACATGGTCGGCCGGCTTCGCGACAACCAGGTCCAGGTGCTGGGCGCCGAATCGGCCAGCGAGTGGGCCGCGCTGATCGAGCCGCTGTGCGCGAAGGCGCGCATCGCGTGTCACCTCGCTGGCTCGGGCTACGGGCCCAGCGATCACATGGCGTTCTACATGGCGGGTTCGCCGGTGGTGCACTTCTTCACCGGCGGCCACCTGCAGTACCACCGCACCACCGACGACGCCTCGACCGTGAACAACGCCGGCGCCGCGCGGGTGGCGACGGTGGTCGCCGACACCGTGATCGCCCTCGCGGCCACGCCCAAGCTCACCTTCAAGAAGGTGCCGGCGCCACCCAAGATGGGCGACATCCCCATGCGCGGCGCCTCGCTCGGCACCATCCCCGCCTACGGCGACGACGGCAAGATCCCCGGCGTCCTCATCTCCGACGTCGTCCCCGACGGCGCAGCCGCGAAGGCCGGTCTCCAGAAAGGCGATCGCATCACCAAGATCGGCGTCACCGAGGTCCGCAACGTCCAGGATCTCATGCTCGTCCTCGGCGAAGCCGTCCCCGGCCAGGAGGCCACCATCCTCTACCTCCGCGCCGGCAAGCCGCGCACCACCAAGGCCACCTTCGGCGCCCCCCGCGCCCGCCACTGAAACCGCGTCATCGACGCCGCCGGCAACAGACCACCAGTCACGACCTGCGACGACGCGCGACCCAGGAACCTGTCCTCATGACGGCCAGGAGCATCACCACGGTCAACGGCGTGTCGGCGCCGCTGGCCTGGCAGCATCCGCCGTCGTCACCCCGGCCGTCGTCGCAGGTGATGAAACGGCGGCAGGTGCGGTCAGCGCCCTGGCCGACGGAGATGCAGGTGGGCGAGGTGTCGGCGCAGAGCTCGCCGAGGGCGCCGGTGCGGACATCGCGCCAGCCGCAATGGCGCAGCTCGCCGTCGGGGAGGCACAACATGCCGAGCGGGCAGTCGTCGTGGAGCTCGCAGGTCGTGACACATGCCTCGGCGGCGGCGTCGGCCGGGGGGCGGTCGGGGGCCGTGGTGGCAGCGGCGGTGGCGAGCGCGTCGCGAATGAACGCCGCCTCGGCGTCGGCGCGCACGGCGAGCGCGCGATCGGTGCAAGCGGGGCCGCTGCCCTTGATCACGCCGACCAGGCGCTCGCCGGCCGCGGTGTCGAGGAACAGGGCGCCGCCGGAGTCGCCACCGCACGCGGTGCCGCCGGTGGTCCAGATCGCGTCGGGGGTGAGCTCGTCGACGAGTGCGCTCGCCCCGAGGCGTGTCCCCGACGACGCCGACGGTATCGCGCCGGTGGCGCCGTAACCAGCGGCGGTCAGCCCTACGCCCGCGATCAGCTCGGCCGGCGCGATCTCGGCCCACGCGATCGCGGCGATCGGCGGCGTCTCGGCGAGCACGAGCACCGCCAGATCATGCTGATCCTCGGGGGGCGCGAGCGGGTCGTAGCCGGGATGGACCACCGCGTCCCACACCGCGATGACGTCGTCGGCGGCGCTGATCGACGACCCGGTCAGCACTTCCAGCTCGTCGGGTCGGAGCTGGCCTACGCAGTGGGCCGCGGTGAGCACCGCGCGCGGGCCGATGAGCGTCCCCGAGCACGCCAGATCCTCCGGGCTCGAGCACTGCGGCCGTCGCTCGACGATCGCCACCACGCCTGGATGGGCGAGGTCGGGCGAGCCGCCGACCAGCGGCGTGCGAAGGCCACCCATCAGCGCTCCGACGGTGGTGCGGGTTCCGGCAGGCGCGCCAGCTCGTCGTCGAACACCACGACCCGGTGGCCAGCCTCGAGGCGGCCGTGGAGCGCGTCGAGCGCCGCCGTCTCGCGGCGCCGCGCCAGCGCGTGTTGCACGTCACGCGCGACCTCCTCGAACGGCCGCACCACCATCTCGATCCGCGTCGCCCGCAGGATCACCCAGCGGTCGTTGCCGAGCGGCACCGGCCCGCGCAGATCGCCGGCGGCGCGCAGATCGTTGGCGGCGCGCCGCACCGCTGGATCGATGCCGTCGGCGTGGGCCTCGCCGAGGTCGCCGCCGCTCGCCGCGCTGGCGTCGGCCGAGATCCGTTGCGCCACCGCCGCGAACGCCGCCTCGTCACGCCCCGTCACCTCGCGGTACGCAGCGTCGGCGGCCGCCGCGCTCTCGCTGACGATCGCCCGCACCCACACCTTGCTGATCTTGTTGAACTCGCCCGGCCGCGCCTCGTAGTGGCGGCGAGCCTCGTCCAGCGGGATCTGATCCGCGGTGGCCGCGTTACGGCTGGCCTCGTCGCGCACCAGCGCCTGGTGCAGCACGGCGCGGCTGCGGGCGTCGCGGCCGCCACCGCCGGCGAGCTTGCGGCGTGCCGCTTCGGCGGCAAACATCCGCACTCTCAACGCCGCCTTCAACGCCGCCGCCTGCGCCGAGGCCGTCGACGTGCGGCCGTCGACAGGCGCGATCGGACGCACGTGCTCGCCGACCTCGGCCGCCGTCACCGGCTGACCGTCGAAGCAGGCGACCACCGAGTGGTCGGGGCGGCGGTCGCACGGCGCCGGTCCGGCATCGCATCCGACCAGCGCGACCGCGACGGCGATCAGGGCGCGGCGCAGCGCACGCTCAGCACCACGCGCCGTAGGTGAGCGCGTAGTCGTCGGAGGCGTCCCAGAACTCGTCGCCACAGTTGGCGTTGCCCGACAGGGTGCTGCCGCCGTAGTGGTCGACGCAGCGATCGTGGTCGAAGCAATCCCAGGTGTAGTCGTCATCGAACCAGTGGTTGCAGCCAGCGCCGCAGCGTCCGGAGCAGTTGGCCTGGTTCTCCCCATACTGGGCCCACGTCCAGACGCAGGTGCCGTTGCTGCCCGGATCGTACACCGCGTAGTCCCAGCCGTTGGTGCCGGCCAGGCAGTTCGCTCCGTCGCCGCCGCACCCGTCGGCGTCTGCGCGATCCTGGACCCGGTCGGCCGCAGCCGCGGCCGCCATGTCGACCACGTGCCGGTCGAGCGTGAGCCCGACCGGCGCCTCGGCCATGCGGTCGGCGTGGCGGACCAGCAGCTTGCCCTGCAGGGTCTCGAGCAGGTCGGGGCGCGCCTCGCTGACCGCGTCGCGCAACGCGACCAGCGCGGCCAGGTCCTCGGCGTCGAGCGCGTTGAGGTGACCATCGTCGGTGAAGGTCTGCGCCGCCAGATCGAGGACGACGTCGAGCTCGGCGCCGTTGACGTCGAGGTGCAGCGTGGCCCGCTGCTGATCGACCGACTCGCTGCGGAACTCGATGATCGAGCCGGCGTACACCAGCGTTCCGGAGATGGCCGTCGCGTCGACCGCGATCTCCAGCGACTGCGAGTCCGGCGGCACCACCTCGTCCGCGCCTGCGCACGCCACCAGGAAGAACGAGAGCAGAGCAGCGGAACTGAAGGACTTGCTCATCACGGAACCTCCGTTCCCCTGCGGTGCAACAGAGGTGCCGTAGCTCACTAATTCTGCATCATGTGTGAAATCAGATGGTTGTCGGATACATGGGGTTTCCGAGGGGCCACAAGGACTGAACAGAAACGTTCTTCATTGAGCGGATCTGTGCAAATTCTCGCCTACGT
>SXJR01000014.1 GCA_005779305.1 Myxococcales bacterium | reverse complement strand
GAGAAGGGCGCGTTCACCGGCGCCGTCGGCGCCCGCCGCGGCGTGTTCGAGGCCGCCGCCGGCGGCACCGTGGTCCTCGACGAGATCGGCGAGCTGCCGATCGATCTGCAGCCGCGCCTGCTGCGCGCGCTCGAGGATCGCGTGGTGCGCCGGGTCGGCGGCAACGAGCAGGTGAAGCTCGACGTGCGCCTGCTCGCCGCCTCCAACCGCGACCTACGCCAGGAGGTCAATCGCGGCCGCTTCCGCAGCGACCTGTTCTATCGCCTCGCGACGGTGCGGCTGCGGGTGCCGCCGCGGCGCGAGCGACGCGACGACATCGCCGTGCTCGCGTGCCACTTCTGGGCCCAGTTCGCTGGCGATCCCGGCGCGGCGCCGCCGGCCGAGCTGCTCGCCGACTGGCTCAAGCGCGAGTGGCCTGGCAACGGGCGCGAGCTGCGCAGCGCCGTCGAGCGCGCCGTGCTCTTCGACGACCCCGCCATCTGGGCCGAGATCTCCACGACGATCTCGTTGCCCGAGGAGCGCGCACTCGACGCCCGCGGCCCCGATGCGCCCGCGCTCGCCTTCGACGACGCCGCGTCGTTCCGCGTCGCCAAGGAGCGCGCCGTCGGCGACTGGGAGCGGGCCTACGTCCGCGAGCTGGTCCGCCGCCACGACGGCAACCTGTCGCGGGCCGCGCGGGCCGCCCGGATGGACCGCAACCACCTGCGCGAGCTCCTGCGCCGCCACGGCGTCACCGCGCAGGACGACACCCAGGGCTGATGCGCGCGTGGCCGCGATGATCCACTCCACGGCGCTCGCCGCCGGCACCCGCACCGGCGATTACCAGCTCGAGGCGCCGCTCGCGGAAGGCGGGTTCGGCCAGGTCTATCGCGCCCACCACGCCGACAGCGGCCGGGTCGCCGCGGTGAAGATCCTGCACAGCGATCTGTGCAACGCGCCCGGCGCGGTCGCGCGCTTCCTGCGCGAGGTCGAGGTCATGGTGCGGGTGCGCCATCCCGCCGTGGTCGAGCTCCTGGCCTGGGGCACCGTCGACGACGGTCGGCCCTTCCTGGTCATGGAGCTGCTCGACGGCGTCGACCTGGCCGCCGAGCTGGCCCGCCACAGCCGCCTCGCCCCGGCCCGGGCCCTGGCCGTGCTCGAGCCGGTGGCCGCCGCGCTCGCCGCCGCCCACGCCCAGTCGGTGATCCACCGCGACGTGAAGGCTTCCAACGTCTTCCTCGCCAGCGACGGCGAGCGCGAGCGGGTCGTGCTCCTCGACTTCGGCATCGCCAAGCTGGCGCTGCCCGACGCCACCGACCTGACCACCTCGCGCCAGGCGGTGGGCACGCCGGTGACGATGGCGCCCGAGCAGATCGCCGGCGGCGCCGTCGACGCGCGCACCGACGTCTACGGTCTGGGCGTGCTCGCCTTCCACCTGCTCACCGGCCGCCTGCCGTTCGAGGACGAGTCACCGACGGTGGTGCAGTACCTCCACGCCCACGCCCGGCGACCGCGGCCGAGCGCGCTGGCGCCGCTGCCGATCGAGGCCGACGACGTGATCGCGCGCGCCATGGCGATCGTGCCGGCCCAGCGCTTCGCCGATCCAGTCGCGTTCGTGGACGCGCTGCGGGTGGCGCTGGCGTTGCCGGCCGAGCACGCGGCCCTCGAGCCACGCACCGCGATCGGCGTGCTGGTCGAGATCCGCGCCGATCCCGACGTGCTGGCCGATCCCGACGACGCGCTGCTCGCCGATCTCGACGGTCTTCTGCCGCTGGCCGAGACCATGCTCGAGGCCGGCGGGCTGCGCCCGGCCGTCCAGGGCGGCAATCTGACCCTGTGGGCCCGCCCCCTGGCCGGGGCCGACGATCCCGCCGCACGCGAGGCCGCGGTCGAGCTCGCCTGCCAGATCAGCGCAGCGCTCGAGGCCCGCCCCGATCGCGATCCCCGCGTCGGGTACGTCGCCGTCGCCCACGTCGCCATCGCCCTGTGCGACAGCGACGGCGTCCGTGCCGGCGACCTGTGCGACGTCGCCGGCTGGACGCCGGATCCCGTCGAGCGCGGCGCGCTGGCGACCGAGGCCGCCCTCGACGGGCTGCCGATCAGCGCCTCGGCGACGACGGATTCGCGCGTCCGGCTCGTTCGCTGACGCGAACCGGGCTCACTCGCCGGCGTCGTTCGAGCGCTTGAGGATGAGGAACTCGACGCGGCGGTTCAGGGCCCACGCGCTCTCGTTGCTCTTGCGCTCGAGGGGCTGGGTCTCACCGTAGCCCTGACCCTGCAGGCGGTCCTCGGCGATGCCCTTGTCGGTCAGGTACTTCACGACCGCCTTGGCGCGCTTGTCGGACAAGGACAGGTTGTAGGCGTCGTTGCCGCGCTCGTCGGTGTGGCCCTGGACCTCGATGAGCTGGATGTCGGGGTTGCCCTCCATCGTCGCCGCCACGGCGTCGAGGATGGGGAACGACTCCGACTTGATGATCGCCTTGTTGTACTCGAAGTACACCTTGTCGAGGATCTCGATCTTGGTGTCGGTCACGACGACGCGTCCGCGATCCGGACAGCCGTCCTCGTCCTCGAAGCCGTTCTTGGTCTCGGGCTCGTTGGGGCAGCGATCGTCGTTGTCGAGGATCTTGTCCTTGTCGTTGTCCGGATCGGGGCAGCCGTCCTCGTCCTCCCAGCCATCCTTGTCCTCGGGATCGTTGGGGCAGAGGTCGTCGACGTCGAGGATCCCGTCCTGGTCGTTGTCGGGGTCGGGGCAGCCGTCCTCGTCCTGGAACTTGTCGAAGTCCTCGGGATCGTCCGGGCACTGATCGACGTCGTCGAGCAGCCCGTCGCCGTCGCGGTCGTTCATGTTGCCCTCGGGGCAGCCGTCCTCGTCCTCGAAGTCGTCCTTGTCCTCGGGGTTGAGCGGGCACTTGTCGTCCTCGTCGAGGATGCCGTCCTTGTCGTTGTCGGGCTCGGGGCAGCCGTCCTCGTCCTCGAAGTCGTCGTAGTCCTCGGGCTCGTTCGGGCAATCGTCGACGTCGTCCTTGAGGCCGTCGCCGTCGCGGTCGCCGATGTTGGGCTCGAAGACGATGCCGATGAAGGCGCGGGCCTTGGCGCTGCCGACCTGGCCCGGCATGATGCCGGTGCCGCCGCCCAGGGTGAGGAACGAGTTGCGGGCCAGGTAGACCTTGATGCCGCCGATGGCCTCGAGCGGGAAGTAGCTGTCGCCGGCCAGCGGCACGGCACCGTAGACCTCGCCGACCACGTCGAACTTCTGGGGGGTGATGGCGTAGGCAAGCCCGACGCCGACGGGCACTTCGGTGCCGGTCTCGAAGGACTCACCGGTCACGGGCTCGGGCGGGGTCTGCGGGTCACCGTCGTCCGGCACCATGTCGACGTAGGTCTTGGCGCCGGTGCGGATGCGGATGCCGGCGTTGAGCGCGAGCCGCAAGCGGCGCTCCTTGCCCAGCTCCTTCTCCAGGATGCCCATCACCTGCGGCGTGAGCTTGTCGTCGCCGAGGAACTTGCCCTTCTCGCTGGCGGTGGGGAGGTACGCGCTGGCGACCAGACCGAGGCCGACCTTGGGACCTCGCGTGGTCTTGAGGAATCGGGTCTTGAGATGAACGGCGACGTTGCCGAGCCCCTGACCGTCGATCTTGAAGCGGAAGTCGTCGTTCGGGTTACCCGGCGTTCCACCGTCGGAGTCAGGGTCGCGGTCACCGGACACGATGACGAACGGCAACCCGACGCCGAGCTCGAGCTCGGCTGGCCCGATCTTGAAGCCGGCCGCGGCGATCAGCGTCGGCGAGATGATGTTGTCGATCGACGTGAGGTTCGCGCCCTGCTCGAACTCGAGCAGCTTGTAGCCCCAGTCGGTGACCAGACCGAAGGAGAACTCCATGTGCCCCAGCGGCTGCGACGCGTTGAGCGTCAAGTAGCCGCGCGAGTCCATCGCGTGATGGAAGGGGTTGATATTGATGTCACCACCCTCCTGCGCATGAACGCTGGACGGCGCGGCCACGAGCGTGACGGCGAATGCGGCGGACAGGATCCCGAGAAGGATCCGGGGCGAGGTTCGCGCGTGGCGTGTCATCGAGGCCTCCGAGGAGCGAGAAGAAGGTCGGGCTGCACCCTGCCACCTTCCCCAAGGGATGCCTTGAGTTACACCAGATGAGGCCGGGGGGTCAACGAACCGGCCTCCCAATGCGGATGATGGAGCGCGCCGCCGGTATCGTGGCGGCGCGCCCGCGCCCGGTTACATGGCCTACTGGACTTCGATGCCGTTCGAGAGGCAGCGCTGGCGAACCAGCGTCTTGCTGCTCGGGGTGGCCATCGCGTAGTAGCTCTTGGCCTTCGACTGGTTCTTGAGGTTGCAGGCGGCCAGGGCGGCGACCATGGCGGCGCGGGCCTTGGTCGGCCCGTCGGCCTTGGCGCCGATCGACTGCTCGGCGAGCTTCATGGCTCGCGCCCACTGCGAGGTCTTGGCCGCCGCCTCGGCGTCGGCCAGCAGGTCGGCCGCGCTGGCGCCCGACGGGGGACTGGCGCCACCGCCGCCACCACCGCCGGAGCCCGAGCCACCGCCACCACCACCACCACCACCGCCACCCGAGCCACCGCCGCCACCAGCGACCAGTTCCTCGCAGTCGATGTTGCCGACGGCCTCCCCGACGTCCGGGAAGATCCGACCGGCGTCGGAGGCGAGCTTGCGCAGCTCCTTGCACTTGTGGGCCTTGGCCAGGGCCTGCCCCTGCGTCTTCTTTTCAGTGCCGTATTGCGTGTGCATCTGGTCGTACTGGTCACGGGCCTTGTTCTTGTAGACCGAGGCGGCGTCGATCTTCTCGAAGCGGGCCACCGCCTGGTCGTACTGCTTGCGCTGCATGGCCTCGACGAACTTGGTGTACTCGATCTCGTTCTGGAGCTCGCGCTTGGCCTGATCGGCGATGCCGCGAGCGTCGGTGTTGTCGGCCTCGATCTTGAGCACCGCGTTGGCGGCCGTAGAGGCCTTGCCCCACTCGCTGGCGGCCATCGCCGACCGGGCCTCGTCCATCAGCTTGGCGAGCTGGGCGGTGTCGACCGCGCCGCCGCCCGAGGCGCCGCCCGAGGCGACGTCCGAGCCGGTCCCCGACGCGGTGTCGCTGCCGGTCCCCGACGCGGTGTCGCTGCCGGTCCCCGACGCGGTGTCGCTGCCGGTCCCCGACGCGACCGCAGCGCCGGCGCTGGCGCTGGCGCTGCCGCTCCCGCTGGCCTTGGCGCTGCCGCCACCGCCCGCCGCGACCTGGCCGTCGTTGCCCTTCTTGCCGCCGCCGCCGCCGGCCGAGACCGCGACGACGATGACGCCGCCGACCACCAGCAGGCCGAGCAGGGCGAAGACCCACCCCTTCTTGCTGCTGGTGGGCACGTCGATGATCTGGGCGTCGCGGCCGAAGAGGAAGTCCTCGCCCGGCTCGACGAAGCGCAGGCGCACGTGGCCGAGATCGACCATGTCGCCGCGGCGCAGCTCGACCTTGCCGTAGTCCTCGTTGTTGACCCGCACGCCGTTCGACGACTGCAGGTCCATGATCGTGTAGCGACCGGTATCGGGCTCGCGCACCACCTTGGCGTGGTTGCGGCTGATCGATCGGTGATTGATGACGACGTCGTTCTCGTCGGTCCGGCCGATCACCATCTGGGCCTTGGTGAGCTGGAACTCACGGCCGGCGAAGTTCGACGAGAGCACCACCAGGCGGGCGTTGCCTGTGGTGGCTGTCATCGGGACCGCGGTCGCCGCCCGAGCTCCCGGATCGGTGTCGGCCAGGGCCATGGGTGGCATGGGCACCGGCTGGGGGGTGACCGCCCGCGCCAGCTGCTGCGGATCGAGGCGCTCGATGGGCTGGGTGCGCGCGTCCTCGTAGGGGACGGGTTGCTCGGCGCCCTCGGCCTTGAGCTCGATCAGGTAGTCGCCGATCTGGACGCGATCGCTGATCGAGAGGACGGTGCGCTGCGAGATCCGCGTGCCGTTGACGCGTACGCCGTTGTAACTGCCCAGGTCCTCGATCGCGACGGCACCGTTGGCGCGGCTGATCTTGGCGTGCTTGCGGGAGACGTTGCGCTCGGTCAGCCGGATGGTGTTGCCCTCCTTCCGACCGATCGTGATCTCGTCGCGGATCAGGGGAACGACCGTCGTCTTCCCCTCGTCGTCTTGGATCACCAGCTTGAACATCGCCGATTCTTCATCCCCGCTAACCTTGTGGAAAGGCTAGCGTCAGAGATTGACGTCCCACTTCGCTGTTCACTTCGACCCCAGCCAGCGCTGAGCCGTTTGGTAGGCAATCCGAAGCTGATAGTCCTCGGCGAGCCGGAACTCGAGTATGTCATGGCTCCCACCCGATTTTCCAGCGGGCGCGGGAGTGCCGGTCCCTGCCGTTCCGGCTGCCCCGCCGCTCCCACCTGCCACCACCACTTCGGCTTCGAATTCGGGGACCTCGACGTCGGGGGTGATGCCGCGGCCCTCGACCTCGTGGCCCGCCGGCGTGACGTAGCGATGGGTCGTCAGCTTGAGTCCCGAGCCGTCGACCAGATCGAAGTAGGTCTGGATGGCGCCCTTGCCATACGTCCGCATGCCGATGACGGTGGCCCGCTTGTGGTCCTGGAGAGCGCCGGCCAGGATCTCGGCGGCCGAGGCGGTCTCGGCGTTGACCAGGATGATGACCTTGCTGGTCACGGCGAGGCCGCCGCTGCGCGCGGTGTGGGTCTCGAGCGGGGTGTCGGTGCGGCCGCGGATGGTGACGATGAGGCCGCTGTCGAGGAACTGATCGGCGATGTTGATGGCCTGCTCGAGGAGGCCGCCTGAATCGGTGCGCAGGTCGATGATGATCACGCGGCCGGCGCGGGCCTTGTCGAGCGCGGTCAAGGCCTCTGCAGCATCGGCAGCGGTGGCCTCCTGGAAGCGGCGGATCGAGAGGTAGCCGATGCCGGGCGAGAGCACCTCGTGGGTGACCGACGGGACCTTGATCTGGGCCCGGACCAGCTCGGCCGACGCGACCGACTCGCCGGGGCGCAGGAACTCGACCTTGACCCGCGTGCCCGACGCCCCGCGCAGCTTCCCGTCCCAGTAGCGCTCGTCCTTGATGGCCTTGCCGTCGGCCTGGACGGTGGAGACCCCGTCGATGGCGACGATCCGATCGTCGACCTCGATGCCGGCCTTTTCGGCCGGCGATCCGACCAGGATCTCGTCGACGATTGGCCACTCCTTGGCATCGGCCATGGCGTCGTCCGGGCCGCCCGGGCCCAGCAGCAGCCCGACCCCGGGGAACTCGCCCTCGGTGTCCTCGCGCAGGCGACGGTATTCGGTGGGCGAGAAGAACGCCGAGTACGCGTCGAGCGAGGTCAGCATCCCGCGCGCGGCGGCGTAGAGCAGCTTCTTCTCCTCGACCGGATCGACGAACTGGTTGGCGACGTACGTGAGCGACTGGGCAAAGGTGTCGAGGGTGCGATAACGCGGCGGATCAGCGCGCTTGGGCGCAGCCACGGCGCCGACCGCGGCCGCGATGGCGACCCCCGCGGCAAAGGCCCCGGCGTGCGACGCGCGCGACACGTCGTGATGGTATCGCGGGGACCTGGCCCGCGCTAACCGATCACGGCCCGATCGAGCTAGCCCGGGTTCATGAGCAGCTGGGCGATGGCCACGCAGTAGGCGGCGAAACCAACGCCGAACAGGATCATGGAGGCGGCGAGCCACCGCGACTTGAGGTCGCGAAGGGCCAGGCCGCGCTCGAGTGTGGTGGCGACATCGTCGCCGAGGATCTGGCTGAGCCAGCGCAGGCGCAGCACGCCGCCGATGGCGGTCAGCGCGGCCGAGAGCACGATGAGGATGCCGACGACGATCGAGTAGCGGGCAGCCGTGCCGCTGGCGGCGATGGCGCGGCCGGAGAAGCCGGTGACCGTGATCACGATGCCCGACAGCGAAAGCAGCACCTGCGTACGCAGGACCAGCACGGCGAGCTGGCGCTCGAGCAGATCGTAGGCGGCTCGGTGATCGTCGCCGACCAGCGCGGCGATACGGCGGGCCTCGTCCTGGCGCGCGGCCTGGGCCTTCGTTGCCTCGGCGGTCACCAGACGATCCCCTACCTCGACGTGGCGGCGAGCAGCGGCTCGGGATCGATGGGCGTGCCGCCGGGCCCGACCGGGACACGGACTTCAAGGTAGACCCGGCGCCTGGCGGCGTGGCCGAGCACGTCGCCGCGGGCGACGACGTCACCGCGCACCAGCGACGGCGGCGCCAGCTTGGCGATCACCGTGATGGTGCCGTGGGCCGGGCCGTGATCGAGGATGATGCCGTGCTCGAGGCCGCGGATGGGCCCGACGTAGCGGATGGTACCGGCCTCGGGCGCGACCACCGTGGCGTCATCGGCGACGTCGAAGTCAAGGCCGCGGCGGGCGAGGCTGGTGCGGGTGCGGTCGTGCTCGAGGGTGCCAAAGCGGCGGACGATCTCGCCGGTGACCGGACGCAGCAGCGAGCCGGGCGCCGGCAGCGAGACGGCGGCGGCGGCGGTGCGATCGCGGGCGATGCGAGCCAGGGCGGCGGTCAGGAGCGCCGACTCGTCGGCGAGCTGGGACGCCTCGGCGCGATCGCGCGCGAGCAGCAGGCGGGCGGTGGCGCGGCTGCGGGCGACTG
>SXJR01000107.1 GCA_005779305.1 Myxococcales bacterium | reverse complement strand
TGCACAGCAACCCAACACAATCGAGGAGGCGGGCGATGCGGGAGGCGGTGCGCGCCGCCGGCGCGGCCGTGCTGCGATCCCAGCCGCCGGCCACGGCGGCCAGCGGGGTCAGGAGCTCCCACGGCGTCGGCGCGGCCTCGGCCGCGATGTGGGCGCCGAGCCCCGTGGCGCGGTCGGGCGAGGGCAGGGCACGGCCCAGATCCTCGCGCCCGCCGGCGCCGGCGTGGCGGAGCGCCGCCAGGTCGCCGCGCTGGTACGAGCCCGCCAGGTCGGCCTGGGCCAGGGCACCGCCGGCGACCGCCATGATCGCGACGAGGGCGCGCACGAGGCCAATCAGACGACGGCGCGACGGCACGGGCTCCATCTAGTCCCAGCGCGAGATCTGCTCCACATATTCGGCCGGAAAAATTGACATGGTGCATGTACGTTCAGTACGGTCAATCCGTTCAGTACAAGCGGGGGTTTTCACCGTGGCCGACTTGCTCACCGATCGCCAGCAGCAAATACTTGATTTCATTACGAGTTCGATCAACGAGCGCGGCTTTCCGCCCACGCTGCGCGAGATCGGCGAGCACTTCGGCATCAAGTCGACCAACGGGGTGAACGATCACCTCAAGGCCCTCGAGAAGAAGGGGCACCTGCGCCGCGAGGACCTCAAGTCGCGCGCCATGCGACCGGTCGCCCTCGATAACGTGGTGTCGCTGGCCGAACGCCGCCGGTTCCTTGGCGGCACGTCCCCCTCGTCCAGCTCCGGTGTCGGGAACGCCCTCGCGGTGCCCGACTTGGCCACCGACGACGACCTCATCGAGATCAACATCATCGGCAAGGTCGCGGCGGGTCAACCCATTCTCGCCGTCGAGAACGTCGAGGATACCGTGCGCATCGATCGCGTCCTGGTGGGAGGCCATCGCGAGGTGTTCGGCCTGCGCATCGTCGGCGAGTCGATGATCGACGACGGCATCCTCGACGGCGACTACGTCTTCGTGAAGAAGACCCCGACCGCGCGTCCGGGGGACATCGTGGTGGCGATGATCGAGGGCGAAGCGACGGTCAAGCGGTACTACCCGGAGGGCGACCGCATCCGCTTCCAGCCGGCGAACTCCAACATGTCGCCCATCTACGTGCGCAAGGCCGAGTTCAAGTCGGTCGACATCATCGGGATCGTGGTCGGCGTATACAGAAAGATGTGACCCGCCGCCGGACGGCGGCGGTGGCGCAAGATGTGACCCGCAGCCGGGCATCCCGCCGCGGCGTTCCCGGGTCAAACCGAGGTCGATGTCTTCGCTGGCGCTCAGTTGTCGCCGGGCCGCCTTCGCCGGCGACCCTCCGCCTCGGGTCCGGGGCCACTTCGTGGCCGGCTCGAAGTCTGGCCGCGGTAGGGGCGTCAACTCCCTGAGACTGCGGCGAGACTTGCGTGTGGCAGGGCTGCCAGCACCTGCGACCGAAGCACGCACCCCACGGCGCTACGGCGTGTCAAACTGAGCTGTGGTCCGCGTCCGTCGCTACCGTCAGCGCTGGTTGATCGCGCCAGCGCTCGCCGCGGCGGTGATCCTCGAAGGCGGCGCCGCGGTTGCGTACTACGCGCTCAAGCCGGCGCCGCCGCCGCCACCGTGGACGCTGACCATCGACATCGGTGGTGAAGGGACGGGCACGGTCAACATCGCGCTGGTCGACGCCATGACGCCCGAGGAGCAGTCGCTGCTCCGCAAGTGCGTCAAGGCCAACGGCGAGAAGGACGTCACCTGCCGCTTCGAGATCCCGGTCGATCGCTGGACTGGGCTGACCGCCGTGCGCGGCGAGAAGGCGACGTTCGAGGGATGGAAAGGCGCCGAGGCCCACGCTGAGGACGTGCTCGTCGCCGAGCTCATGATGTTCCGCGATCGCCGCGTCGAGGTCCGCTTCGGCAAGGTGCCCGAAGAGCTCGAGGTCGCGTGGGTCAACTCGCCCGACGACAAGATCAAGTTCCCCGAGCCGCCCAAGCCCGAGGATCCGTTCGAGGCCGAGAAGCTCGAGGAGGCCGCGATCGAGCTGGCGATGGTCAAGGTGCCGCCGCCGCCGCCCGAGCTCATGATCCAGCCGCCACCGCCGCCGCCGCCGCCGCCCGAGGCCGGCGCCGAGAAGGTGCCGCCGCCGCCGCCGCCGCCGCCCGAGATGCGGATGGTCGAGGTGCCCGACGAGAACGAGGTCAAGGACGCTCCCGACGACGCGACCCACCTCTCCGACAAGAACCGCGACGTCGCCGAGGAGAGCGCGGCGACCGAGACCAACCTCGAGAAGGAGATGAAGGGGCAGACGCCGCCGTCCGTGCGCAGCGAGGACACGACCAGCCCCGACATCGGCGGCCCCGAGGACAAGATCGCGCAGCTGGAGACCACCGAGTCGGAGTGGAACGAGCTCGATCGCTCGAGCGATCACAGCGGCGAGTCGGAGACCGCGTCGGGCCAGGTGCTCGGCGACGAGGGCGACAAGGGCGAGGACGGCACCGGCGCCAAGGACCCCGGCCTCATGGCCATGCGCGGCATCGACGGACGCGGCCGCCTGCTCGATCGCACCAAGGGCGACGGCAAGAAGGTCGGACGCAAGGGGGTGCCCGGGCTGCACAAGCAGCTCGACCTCGACGACTACGAGCGCATCGTCGGCAAGGACAAGGCCGAGGAGGAGCGGCTGGTCGCCCGCGCCAAGATGACGGCGAAGAAGGGGCGCTGGGAGCGCAAGATGGAGGCGATCAAGAGCTCGCTCGAGAACTTCACGCCCGACGTCCGCCCCGGTAACCAGACCGCGCTCAAGACCCGCGCCCATCCCTTCGCCGTCTACGTCGCCCGCATGCATCGCCGCATCCACGAGCTCTGGGGCTTCGGGTTCCTCGCCGACCTCGACGGCAAGTCGTCGAGTCACGAGATGAACGACTTCGAGCTGTTCACGGTGATCGAGCTGTCGGTGAATCCCGACGGCACCGTGCACAAGACCACCATCGCCAAGACCTCGGGCAAGCTGACCTTCGACGTCGCCGCCATCGACACCGTGCTGTCGGCGGCGCCGTACGAGGAGCCGCCCGAGGCCATCCGCTCGGTCGACGGGCGCGTCTACCTGCGCTGGGGCTTCTATCGCAACTGGCGGCAGTGCGGCACGTTCAACGTCGAGCCCTACATCCTCACCTCGATCCCCGGCGGCGCCGAGCCGCTCGACGATGGCGCCGCGCTCGCTGGCGCGATCAAGCGGCCCCGCCGCGGCAACGATCCGGTGACGCCGCCGCCGACCAGCGGCGAGAACCCCACGCCGCGCCCGCCTCCGGTCAGCGACAACCGCCAAGCCAGCTACGCGGCCAACATGTGGGTCGCCGGGTTCACGTCGGGTTCGACGGCGCGCATGATGCGCGTCACCGCGCTTCCGCTGAAAGCCAACGGCACCGTCGCGGCCGCGACCCAGGCCGACCTCCAGAGCGCCTACGAGGCCCTGCTCGTCGAGTCGGGCCCCATGCAGGACTGGAAGCTCGTCTCGCCCGCCCAGTTCACCGCCAAGACCGGCGTGCCCACCCAGCTCGAGGACGGCTCCATGATCCTGCTGCTGGTCGTGGCCAAGGAGTCGTTCGGCGTGGTCCTCACGCCGACCCGGTCGGGCGAGTACCGCGCCACGGAAATCTTGCGGTAGGCGCGGACCCGATCCGACCGTCCAGGTCCACGTCCACGATCACCTCCACGATCACGCCCACGTCCGCGACAGAGCGCATCGTTGGACGTTGTCGTGAGCGTGGTCGTCGACGTGGACGTGGACCTGGACGATCTCCGGCGCCGACCCCGAAAAAGGTGAAGGGCTGCGTGTTCCCCCGAACAAGCAGCCCTCCAATGTGACTTGCGCGTCGCTGGCGGTCCCCCCCGGCACCCCCAGCGACGCGCAAAGATCTGCTAGCTCGTCGGCTTCTGAACCCCCGACGCGAACAGCCCCTTCGGGCCCGCGTTCTCCGTGTATTCCACTTCCTGCCCCTGGATCAGCGTACGGAACCCATCACCCTGGATGGACGAGTAGTGGACGAACACGTCCTTGCCGTCCTCAGCCCTCGAGATGAACCCGTAGCCTTTCGCGTCGTTGAACCACTTCACAGTTCCCATTGCCATCGTTACTCCTCCATGTCCTCACGGCCCACTGCAGACCGTCATCTCTCTTCAAACATGCCCCCGCGCGCCCATCAATCACCGGCCCGTTGAAATCGGCCAAGCGCTGGAATAGTTCCACGGGACTGGACGCTCCCGCGGCTCTCGCCCTGGGTTGCGGGTAGCTGGCCTGACCGGTGCCGTCAGTGGACGGGGCGCCAGCGGACCGCGCTGGCGCCGTCGGCCAGGGACAGCTCGTCGCCGGCCTGGAGCTTGTGCACACGCACGCCGGTGCCTGCGTTCGCCACGCCGTTGGTCGACGCCGTGTCGATCGCCCACAGGTCGTCACCGATGCGGACCACCAGCAGGTGCACGCGCGAGATCTTCTCCAGCGACAGCGAGGTGGCGCCGGCGGTGTCGCAGCGGCTGTAGCGACCCAGCAGGAGCCCGCGCTCGGCGCAGCCGCTGCCGACCCGCACCGAGTCGTTGCCGAGCCGCGACTGGACCTCGAGCGTGCCCAGGAGCTCGTCGCCCTCGCCGAGCTCGTCGATCCGAGCGCGTGACGGTCCGTTCACGCTGGTGACACGCGTGATCACCGCCGAGCGGCGATCGGACATCGGCTCGGGGTCTTCGACCTTGCTGCCTTCGGCCCACTGGTCCTTGGCCCCGCTGCGGGCGTGGCGGCCGCGGCGCCAGCGGTCGGGCTCGGCGTCGCGCTCGTCGCTGTACAGACGCTCGGGCAGCGCCTTGATGGCCTCGCGTGCGTCCTCCGGCCACGCCTCGGCGGAGCCGGTCGGAAAGCAGTAGAGCGCGTAGCGACCGATGAACACGAACGCCGGCCCTTCGACGGTCGCGGCCTCGAGCTGGCGACCGGCCTCGTCGCGGAACCCGCCCGACGTCCGAAGATCGATCAGCCGGTAGCGCACGTCCCAGCCCGGCGAGCCGCCCGGCTCGTCCCACGAAATCAGTGGATCGACGACGACCACGAGATGCCGCAGCGACAGCGCCCCGTCGCCTTCGAGGAACAGATCACACTGGCCGTGACGACCGACGATGCCGGCGTTGACGTGACCCGGCTTGGCACCGATGCACATCGATCCTGCGACCCGTAGCTTCTGTGTATCGACGGCAACCACCGCTACACCTGGTGCACCCAGGCTCGTGATCACACTGCGCACGTCTTTCCAGACCAGCGCCAGGCATTCGAGCGCGCCCTTGGGCGCCACCGCCGGCGAACCAATGAGCACGGCGGTTCGCAGATTACGTGCGACCGCGCGATCCTGTCCCTCCTGGAGGTGGATGACGCGGGTCTTCACCTGATCAGCTTACCGCGGACCTCCCGCCGCGCCTACTCTTGTGGCAGCCACGAGAAGAAGGTTGCCATCCTGGAGCGCTGCGGTGGGGGCATGTACTCGAAGTTGCGTCCCCGGTCGATGATCTCCCAGAAGTCCTTGGACTCGACCCGCTCGAGCTGATCGCGGATCGCTCGCAGCCGCTCGGGGGGCTCGCCCTTCATGTCCTCGGCGATGCGGCGGGCGCGGCCCTCGGCGCCGGCATGCAGGTAGTAGCAGGCAAGCTTCACCTGGGCCTTGCGAATTCCGATCAGGCCGTGCTCCTGTTTCCTGGCCCGCAGGGGCTGATCGAGCTCGAGGAACTGGGTCAGGAGGGCCTCGTCGCGCCCGCCGTGGTGATGGCCGAGCTCGCACAACGCACCTACATCGTAGGCGACGGTCTCGGTCACGAAGCCGAGCTGCATGTCGTAGCTTGTGCGCCCGTAATAGATCATGTGGCCGACGGCGGCGGCGGCCACGTCGTCCTCGCCACCCTTGATCATGGCCTCGACCAGGAGCCGATACTGGTTGAGTACGTTGTAAGCGGTACGTACCGCCTTGGCGTTCAGCGTGGAGCGCAGGTACGAGTTCATGAAGCGGAAGGTCAGGCTCACCACCTGATCGTCCTGGCGGGCCAGCGCCGCCTCGCCGATGTAGCGGGTATCGATCGCGATCAGATAGTTGATGTCGGGCATCGACTCCTTGGCTTCGTTGTAGATGCCCAGGTACTGGCGCAGCGCCTTCCACTCGACCCAGTGCTGGCGCTGCTCGAGATCGCGCAGCGACTCGGGGTCCATCGCGACGAAGTCGGGGTTGTCGCGGATGCCCTCGCCGATCGCAAACCACTGAGCCGGGGCCCGCGGCTTGGCGGCGAGGTAGCCGACCACGAAGTCCTTGATGGCGTCGACGGCGCGGCTGGCGATGATCTTGTCTTTGCCCGAGATCGAGTTGGAGGTGATGTCGGTCAGCTCCTCCATCGCGGCGATCACGCCGACCTGAGCGGCGACCGCCGCGGCGGGATCACTCGACACGGCCTCGACCACGGTCTCGACCGCCTGGGAGCGGATCCGGGCGACGATGCTCTGCGGCTCGAGGAAGCGGAAGACGTAGACGAAGTAGGGCAGCATCACCACCAGGCCGAAGGTGGTGAAGACCAGCATGGCCAGGATGGCCGCGCGGGGGACGAAGTCGGACTGCACCGCTAGCGACAGCCACACGCCGGTCACGCAGGCGATGACGAAGTAGGCCATCACCGCCACGTTGACCCGATCGCGGAGGAACATCGCGGCAACGCCGGTGTAGCGCTCGCTCGAGAGCTGCACGATGATCGAGACCACGGTGATCACGATGCCGAGCACCGCCGCGGTGAGCCCGGCCAGCGCCGGCAGCGCGTCGGTGATCATGGCGCCGTCGAACGACAGGTAGTCGCCGGTGCCGCCGTCGATCAGGTAGAAGCCGCCGAAGATCGCCAGCGACAGGATGGCCAGCACGGCCATCGGCAGGAACCACACCCGCCGGGCGCTGCTCGTGATGCTGGTCAATTCCTGCGCAGGATAATACAGGCCGAGTTGACGAAGACAGCCCCCGGGCGGCAACAGGTGACCCCGGGCGTCCGGAGTCACTGTTGTACGCTCGCTAGTCGCTCGCTATGGAGTCAGGACCGCAGGCACCATGCCGGGCGTCGGCGTGGTGAAGCCGCTGGTGTCCCAGGTGGTGGTGGTCTGCTCGCTGGTCTCGTCCTGGCCGAGCACGCCGTTGCCGCCGGTCTGGTGCTCGGTCGACGCGCTCTCGAGCGCGACCCGCTTGGTCGACAGTCCCGAGCCCGGGGTCGACGACTGCGCGGCGATGGTCATGGCGTCGACGGCGTAGGCCGTCCCCGAGGCACCGGCGTCGGGGCCGTCGACGCTGAGGCCGCTCTTGTTGACCAGCGCGTTGGCGGCGGTGGGCGCGCCGGCCAGCATCACGTCGACGTCGGTGACGCGATCGCTGGCGCCGTCCCAGAAGAAGAGCACGACCGGCTCGCCGGTGTTGGTGAGGGTCGCCGACGAACCGGCCACCAGCTCGATGGTCCCGCTCGCGATGGAGTACGTGGGCGCGACCCCGGCGGCGGCGGTGAAGGTGGCGGTGGTGTCGAGCGCGATGGTGATGACACCGCGGGCGGGGATGGTGGCCCCGACCGGGAAACGCACGATGAAGTCGCTGACGTCGGCGGTCTGGCCCGCCGCCGGCAGCCGGAAGTACGTGGGCACGTCGGTCAGGTAGTAGTTGCGCAGGGACACCGGCGCGCTGCCCGGGTTGACCAGCTCGATGAGCTCGAGGTTGTTGGGGGCCAGCACGACCTCGCTGAGCTGGAGCGGGGCGACGGTGGACGGCGGCGCATCGGCGCCCGGGCCATCGACCGGGACCACGGGGGCATCGACGGTGGCGGCGGCGTCGGTCTGGGTCGCCGCGGCGTCCACCGGATCGGGCTGATCGTCGCCTTCGGCCTGGTAGCGACCGGAGGCGCAGGCCGCCGCGGCCAGGAAGAGGACCGACACGACCAGGAGGCGGGGGAGCATCGAGGGCGCTTACCGCGTTGTCGGGCCCGGATCAATCACGAACCAGTGACGTCCTGACGCACCGTTGCAAGGCGTGCGAGGTGGTATACACCTCCGGGTCACAACCCCTCGGAGTGGACCGGTGAGCAAAGACATCATGGACGAGCGCCGTCACGCGCTCGAGGACGAGTTCTTCCACAAGCAGGACCAGGCCAAGCTCGAGGCCCTCAAGGGCAACCTCGAGGCTCAGGCCACCAAGGAGGAGCTGCGCAAGGTCTCCGGCATGACCGATGACGCCGTGCTGGACAAGCTGGTCTCGCTTGGCCTGACCGGCAAGACCGTCGCCGCCCTCTCGCTGGTGCCGCTGATCGCCGTGGCGTGGGCCGACGGCTCGATCCAGGACAACGAGCGCGAGGCGATCCTCCACGGCGCCGCCGGCAAGGGTCTGGAGCAGGGCGCCCCCGGCTTCACCCTGCTCGAGAGCTGGCTGTCGAAGAGGCCCGACGACGGGCTGTTCACGGCGTGGGAGATCTACATCAAGTCGCTGGCCTCGCAGCTCAACGACGAGCAGACCCGCCTGCTCAAGAAGCAGATCCTGAACTTCTCCAGCCTGATCGCCGGTTCGGCCGGCGGCTTCCTCGGCATCGGCAAGGTCTCGTCGAGCGAGGAGAAGGTGCTGGCGCGGATCGAAGCCGCGTTCAGCAAGTAGCCGGAGCCCACGCGTGGAGCTCGGCTTCCTCGGCCGCACCGGGGTCAAAGTCTCGCGCCTGGCCTTCGGGTGCATGTCGTTCGGCGGGGACGCCGACGCCGAGACCTCGGCCGCCCTCTACGGCGCGGCCCGCGACGCCGGCATCAACTTCTTCGACACCGCCGACGTCTACAACGCCGGCCGCTCCGAGGAGCTCCTCGGCCGACTGTCGGCCGGGCACGCCGACGAGGTGGTGATCGCCACCAAGGCGTACTTCCCGACCGGCAAGGACGCCAACGCGCGCGGCGCCTCGCGTTATCACCTGGTGCGCGCCTGCGAGGCCAGCCTGCGCCGGCTCGGCCGCGAGCGGGTCGACGTCTACTACCTGCACCGCTTCGACGACGCCACCGAGCTGACCGAGACCCTGCGCGCGGTCGAGGATCTGGTGCGCGCCGGCAAGATCCTCTACGTCGCCTGCTCGAACTACGCGGCCTGGCAAGTGACCCGCGCCCTCGGGGTCGCCGCGCTCGAGGGCTTCTCGCCGCTGTGCGCGGTGCAGCCCATGTACAACCTGCTCAAGCGCCAGGCCGAGGTCGAGCTCCTGCCCATGGCCCAGGCCCTGGGGGTCGCGGTGGTCACGTACAGTCCGACCGCGGGCGGCCTGCTCACCGGCAAGTGGGGCTCGGCGAGACGTCCGGATACCGGACGGATGACGTCGAACAAGATGTACCAGACCCGCTACGCCGATCCCGCTCACCTGGTCGCCGCCGACGGGCTGGTCGCGATCGCCGACGACCTCAGTGTGCACCCGGCGGCGCTGGCGGTGGCATGGGCCGGCGGTCATCCCGGCGTGACCTCGGTGCTACTCGGCGCCCGCGACCCGGGGCAGCTCGGCGAGCTTCTGGGCGCGGCGGCGATCGCGATGACGACCGAGCTGCGCGCCCGCATCGGCGCGCTCACGCCGGAGCCGCCTCCGGCGACCGATCGCACCGAGGAGAAGAGCGCGAACAACTACGGCAGCCGGTGACCCGGGTGCGGATCGACGCCAGATGAGCGTCGCGGCCGGGTACAGCGATCCAGCGCGGGTCGCGGCGCGGGCCCAGGCGCTGGGCGCCACGCCCATCGGGCGATCAGTCCACGGCCGCGAGCTGGTCGCCATCTCGATCGGCGCCGGCGAGCGGGTGAGCCTGGTGCTGGGCGGGATCCATCCCATCGAGTGGATCGGCGTCGAGGTCGCGCTCGGGCTGGCCGAGCGCCTCGCCGCGGCACCGCCGGCCGATCGGCGGGTGCTGATCGTGCCGGTGATCAACGTCGACGGTCACGCCGCCATCTCCCGCGACCTCACCGCCGGCGCGCGGCGCTACCGGCGCACCAACCAACGCGGCGTCGACCTCAACCGCAACTTCCCGCTCGGCCACGCCGGGGCGGTGACGGGCCCGCTCGCCGGTCCGCTGGCGCGGCTGGTCGAGCGGCGCGCCGGCGCGGCGCCGTGGAGCGAGCCCGAGACCGCGGCGGTGGCGACGCTGGTCGCCGGCAAGGCCGTCGATCGCGCGGTCGCGCTGCACGCGTTCGGCCGCATGATCCTCCTGCCGTGGGCCCATCGCGGCGCGACCTCGCCGCGCCACGCCGAGCTGCTCGCCCACGCGCGGGCCGTGGCCGCCGCCCTGCCCGCGCGGTATCGCATCCTCCACACCGGGCGCTGGCCGCTGTTCCGACCCGGCGGCCTCGAGCTCGACTGGCTCACCTCGCTGGGGGCCCTGGCCATGCTCGTCGAGTGCGGCCGCGGGGGGCTCGAGGCGCGGCGACCGTCGACCTGGATCCAACCGTTCCGCTGGTACAACCCGGCACAGCCGGGCACCGAGGTCGACGCGCTGGTGCACGCCCTCGAACCGTTCGTGAGAGGCGAGCCCTAGCTAGCTGATACCATGCCCTTCGTGGCCGACCCCGATCGGTTCCGGACCTCGATCGCTGACGATCTCGGCTCGCTGGGCGGCGTGATCGCCCCGACGCGGGCCGCCCAGCTGATCGTGCCCCTGGCCGAGGGCACCGTGATCGGTGAGCACTTCGTGATCGAGGACGCGATCGGCTCCGGCGGCATGGGCATCGTCTACCGGGCCCACGATCGCGCCCTCGATCGCAGGGTGGCGCTGAAGATCGATGCCCGCGGCCTCGACGTGGCGCGCGCCCGTCGCGAAGCCCAGGCCCTGGCCCGTCTCGCCCATCCCAACGTGGTCACGATCCACGAGATCGGCGTCCATGATGGCTCCCCGTTCGTCGCGATGGAGCTGTGTGCCGGTGGCACCGCCCGCTCGTGGCTGCGCGCTCGGCCGCGATCGTGGCGCGACGTGCTGGCCCTCTACCTGGCCGCCGCGCGCGGGCTGGTCGCCGCGCACGACGCGGGGCTGGTCCACCGCGACGTCAAGCCCGACAACATCTTGCTCGGCGCCGACGACCGGGCCCGGATCGGCGACTTCGGTCTGGCCCGTGACGTGGTCGGCCTCGATGGCGGCGGCACCGTCGATCGCGCCGCCGACGCGGACGAGGTGGTCACCCGCACCACCACCAGCACCGGTCGGCAGCCCGATCACGTCACCGCCACCGGCGCCGTGGTGGGCACGCCGCGCTACATGGCGCCCGAGCAGCGGCGTGGCGGTCAGGTCGATGCCCGCGCCGATCAGTTCTCGTTCGCGCTGGCGCTGTACGAAGCGCTGGCCGGCGCCGATCCGGTCCCGGCCGCCGCCGCGGCCCGCATCGCCGCCATCGAGGCCGGCGTGATAGCGCCACCGGCCCGCGATCAGCGGGTCCCGCGCCGCGTGCTCGCGAGGAGCGTGGGAGGCGCTCGCATTCCCGCGTCATACCGGCTTCGCGAGGCGATCTTCGGCACGATCGCACAGCGTGCGGAATCCACTGGCAAGGTCGCGGCCGAC
>SXJR01000106.1 GCA_005779305.1 Myxococcales bacterium | reverse complement strand
TTCACGACCGTGACCAGTGTGACCCACGCGCCGACGACGCGGCCGACCTTGGCCCGCAACAGCTCGGCCAGGTCGGGGGTCTTCTTCTGCGGCATCAGCGAGCTGCCCGAGCACCAGCGATCCGAAAGGCGCGCGAAGCCTGCCTCTTGCGAGCACCACAGCACCAGCTCCTCGGCCAGGCGCGACAGGTGGACCTGGGCCAGCGCGCAGGCGCCGACCAGCTCGATGGCAAAGTCGCGATCACCGACGGCGTCGAGGCTGTTGCGAGTGACGCCGGCGAAGCCCAGCTCCTCGGCGACGCCGGCACGATCGAGCGGGAAGGTCGTGCCGGCCAGCGCGCCCGAGCCGAGCGGCGACACGTCGGCGCGCGCCACCGCGTCGAGCACGCGGCCCTGATCGCGCTCGAACATCTCCTGGTAGGCGAGGAAGTGATGGGCGGCGCGCACCGGCTGGGCCCGCTGCAGGTGGGTGTATCCGGGCATGAGCGTGTCGACGTGGGCCCCGGCCTTGATGACCAGCGCGGCCCGCAGATCGCCGAGCCGTGCCACCAGCGTCGCCGCCGCGGTCTTCACCCACAGGCGCAGATCGGTGGCGACCTGATCGTTGCGGCTGCGGCCGGTGTGCAGCCGCCGCCCGGCGTCGCCGTTCTTCTCGATCAGGCGGGCCTCGACGTTCATGTGGACGTCCTCGTGCGCCGGATCCCACGCCAGCTCGCCCGAGGCCAGGGCGGCGCGAACCTCGTCGAGGCCGCGCTCGATCGCCGCCGCGTCCTCGGTGGAGATGACGCCCTGGCGCGCCAGCATGCGGGCGTGGGCCTTGGAGCCGGTGACGTCGGCGTCGAGGAGGCGACGGTCGAAGTCGACCGAGGCGTTCATGCGCTGGGCCAAGGCGTCGAGCCCGCCCTCGAAGCGTCGGCCGCGTGCGCCCTTGGTACCGCTCATGGCGGCGCAGTATAAACACCCCGCCCCAACATCGGAGGATGAGATGAGCGAGAGAGTGACGTTCACGTCGAAGAACGGTGACACCGTCGGCGCGGCGCTGGGTCTGCCGGCTGGCAACGGAAAGGCGCCGGCGGTCGTCGTCGTGCAGGAGTGGTGGGGTCTCAACCCGCAGATCGAGGGCATCGTCGATCGCTTCGCCGCCGAGGGCTTCGTCGCGCTCGCGCCCGACCTCTACCGTGGCGTCGTGGCCAAGGACGCGACCCAGGCCAACCAGATGATGACCGACCTCGACGGCGCCCGCGCCCTGGCCGACCTCGAGGGTGCGGCCGCGTACCTGCGCGAGCACCCGCGCGGCAACGGCAAGGTCGGCATCACCGGCTTCTGCATGGGCGGCGCCTACACCCTGGCCTCGGCGTGTTTCATCCGCGGCCTCGCCTGCGCGGTGCCGTTCTACGGCATCCCGCCCCGCGCCGACTACGCCAAGGTCGACGTGCCGATCCTCTTCCACGTCGCCCAGCACGACGGCTGGGTCTCGCCGGCCAAGGCCGACGAGGTCGTGAAGGCGGTCCGCTCACACGGCGGCTCGATCGAGCTCGAGCTCTACGACGCCGACCACGCCTTCATGAACGAGCGTCGACCCGAGGTCCACAACCCGGCGGCCGCGGCGCTGGCCTGGGAGCGGACGGTGGCCTTCCTCCGCGAGCACACCTCCTGACCATGGCGAAGCCGAAGCCGAAGCCGAAGCCGAGGCCGAAGGCGAAGGCAGCGCCGGCCAAGAAGAAGCCGGCCAAGAAGAAGCCGGCCAAGAAGAAGCCGGCCAAGCAGCCCGGTCGCGATCCGAACCGCGCCCTGGATGCCGCCGTGCTCGCCGACGACGCGGGCGGCGTCGTTCGTGCATTCGCGGCTGGTGCTGACCCGAACTACAACTCGGGCGCCCGCGCTGCCGCGGCCTGGGCGATCGAACGCGGGCGGCTGCCGATCGTCGAGGCGTTCATCGCCGCCGGGCTCGACGTGTCGCTCATCGTCGACGATGGCTGGTCGCTGCTCATGCTGGCCTCGAGCGAGGAGGTCGCCCGGGCGCTCGTTGCCGCAGGTGCCGACGTGAACTACCAGTCGCCCGGAGCACCCAACGAGAAGAGCGACACGGTCCTGACCCTCGCCGCGAAGATCCATCCTGCCGGGGTCGTCGCGGTGTTGCTGGAGCACGGCGCCGATCCCAACCGCGCGCGCGCCGACGGATGCACCCCGCTCATCGAGGCCGGCCCGAGGATCGACACGGTGAAGGCGCTGCTCGAGGCCGGCGCGGTCGATGTCGTGGGCTACCGAGGTAAGTCCGCGCTCGACATCGCGCTCGAATGCCAGAGCGATCGACTCGTCGCGTTGCTGAAGCAATACGCCAAGCAACCAGCGGGCCGACGTCGCGCGGCGTGATCGATCAATCGCGCTGAAGGGCGCACCTCCATGACCGACGAGACCGCACTCGACGACGACGATCTGCCTGGTGCCCGATTCGAGCGCACCAAGCGCAAGGTCGGCCTGGTGCTCGGCCCGATGGTCGCCGGACTGGTTTACGTCGTCACCCGCGACGGGCCGGCGCCGATGCTGGCCGCGCTCATGGCGCTGGCCGTCACCTGGTGGCTGAGCGAGGCGCTGCCGGCGGCCGCTGTGGCGCTGACCATCACCGCGCTCACCGTCATCACCGGCGTGGCCACGCCCAAGCAGGCGTTCGGCGCGTTCGGCTCGCCGCTCCTGTTCATGTTCGTCGGCGCCTTCTTCATCGCCGAGGCCATGAAGGTGCACGGCCTCGGCCGCCGCGCCGCCGCCGCCACCGCGTCGCTGGCGCGTGGACCGATCTCGCTGCTGGTGGCGCTCTCGGGCACCACGTTCGTCCTGTCGACGATGATGTCCAACGCTGCCGCCACCGCGATCGTCCTGCCCATCGCCCTGGCCGCCGCCGGCGGCGCCGATCGCCGCTACCAGGCCGCGATGGTCCTGGCCATCGCGTGGGGCGCGTCGATGGGAGGCCTGGGCACGCCGGTTGGCACGCCGCCCAACCTGATCGGCATCGGCGAGCTGCGCGACCGCGGCCACGACCTCTCGTTCGGCACCTGGATGGGCATCGGCGTGCCCATCGGCGTCGCCATGCTGGGTGTGATGTGGGTGGTGCTGGCGGCGTTGTTCGGGCTGCGGCGCAACGGAGGCGCCACAGTCGCGCTACCGGCGACCCGCGCGCACCAGCCGTGGTCGATCGGCGAGATCGCGACCCTGAGTGCGATGTCGATCGCGGTGATCGGCTGGATCACGCCCGCCCTCCTCCAGCTGGCGGCGCCGGGCGGGCCCGCGGCCCGCTGGACCAAGGGCCACCTCTCCGAGGAGACCGTCGCCGTCCTCGCCGGCTGCCTGCTGTTCATCCTGCCCGGCGGCCGCCGCGGCGCGCGGCGACCGGCGCTGACCTGGACCGAGGCCACGCGCATCGACTGGGGCGTGATCCTGCTCTTCGGCGGCGGCATGTTGCTCGGCAACCTGGCCGACGCCACCGGCCTGACCGATGCCTGGGGCGCCGAGCTGGTCGAGCTCACCGGCGCTCACTCGATGTGGGCGATCGTCGCGCTTTGCACCGGCGTGGCCATCGTGCTGTCGGAGGCGACCAGCAACACCGCGACCGCGGTCCTGATGGCGCCGCTGGCGGCGAGCCTGGCCGTCGCGGTCGGCGACACCCCGGTGCCGGCGGTGCTGGGCGCGACCATCGGCTCGTCGTTCGGCTTCATGATGCCGATCTCGACGGCGCCCAACGCCATGGCCTACGGCACTGGCAAGGTGACCATGGTCCAGATGATGCGCACCGGCATCGTCTTCGACCTGATCGGCTTCATGGTGGTCGTGGCCGGCCTGCGCCTGCTGTGTCCGCTGTTCGGACTCGTGTAGGCAGGAACGTCTTTCCTCTCACATTTCAGGAAGTTTGGGATCTCGGCGGCGGATCGGATACGATCTCAGCAGTGTCCGGGGAGGCGGAACACCGCACCAAGGTCCTGCGTGTAGCCACGCGCTGCACGTCCCTCGATCAATTCGTGGAGGCGTTCGCGCGTTATTGCGAACGCCGCACGTTGTTCGTGGCCAGCATGACCACGCGCGCACCAGGCAGCCAGAGCCCGTTCGTGATCCTGCTCGCCGACGGCGGCCAGGCGATGCGCGGCACGTGTGAGGTGGTCGAAGCATGGGCGTCGCCGGTCGGGCCCTTCCGCCGCCCCGGCGTGCGGGTGAAGTTCCTGCAGCTCGACGCGGCCAGCGACGCGGTGCTCGAGCGCCTGCACAAGTTCGCGCCACCGGCGCCGGTCGCCCCCAAGCCGCCGGTGCTGCCGCCGCTGCCACCGCTGCGCAGCAAGACCCCGGCGCCGGTGCCGCCGCCGCCGGGTCCGCCGGTGGCAACCGTGCCGCCGATGCCACCGCCCATCCCGGGCTTGACCGGCAAACCGACGGTCCGTGCGCCGGCGACGCCGGTGCCCAACAAGACGCTGATGGGGCTGCCGCCGATCGCGCTGGCCGCGCCGGCGCCGATCCCACCGCCGCGGATCGCGACCATTCCGCCTCTGATCGAGGACCTGGCGCCCGTGACGCCCCCCGTGCCTGCACCCGAGCCCGTGCCCGACGCTGAGCCAGAGCCGCGGCTCATGCCCACATTCCCGGCCAGCGTGCCGGTCGAGGAGTTCACCACCGACGTCGATGCGTCGCCCGAGGCGATCGTCGCGATCCGGGCCCGGGCCGACGCGGGCCGCCCCGTCCGCGACACCGCGCCGGCGGAGCAGGCGCCAGGCTTCGAGATCGGTGGCGACGAGGAACTGGGTTCCATCGCGCCGCCGCCGGCCGGCGAGGAGCGCACGCCCGGCTCGCCCATCATCCTCCCCGCCAACCCGCTGGCCGCGATCCCCGACGACTCGCTGCGCGGCTTCGTCGAGTGCACGCTGTACGAGGAGACCGGCACGTTCTCGTTCGACGATCTCCTCGATCGCGCTGGTTCGGAGGGCGACGTCGACGATCCGATCGCCGAGCCGCCGCCACCGCCGGACCTGCGCGCCAGCCTGCCTCCCGAGCTCAAGCCCAACCCGCGCCGGGACGCCACCCCCGTGCCGGCGCCGTCGTCGTTCGCGCCTGCGGCCGCCGCCCAGCCGTTCCTGGGCGCCGCGCCTGCGCCCGAGGCGCCCGAGGCGCCGCTGCCGCCAATGTTCGCACCCGAGCCGCCGCCGCCCGGCCCGGTCGATGTCGACATCGCCGACTTCGGCAAGGACTTCGACGCCAGCGACTTCGGCCTCACCAACGAGGTCGCCCGGCCCTTCGAGGGCGCGGCACCGCTGTCGCTGCCGCCGGCGACGCTGGCGCCTCCGTTCCCGCCGCCGCCCGCGCCCATGTACGCGGCGCGGACCGCGGCCGACGACGACTACGCACCGCCGCGTCCGCGCCGCGGTCCGATCATCGCCGGCGTCGTCGCCGCCGTGCTGCTGGCCGCCTTCGTGATCTTCCTGCTCGTCCGCAACGGACCGTCGGGCAAGCCCGATCCAGCCGCGGCCGCAACGCCGCGGAAGGGCCAGGCCGACGCCGCGGAGATCGCGCCGCCCGGCGCCAGCGACGCCGGCTCCACCATCGGCGCCACGGTGGGCGGCACCGCCCCGCCGCCCGTCACCGAAACCCCGCCGCCCGTCACCGAAACTCCGCCGCCCGTCACCGAAACTCCGCCGCCCGTCACCGAAACCCCGCCGCCCGTCACCGAAACCCCGCCGCTGCCTGGCGACTGCATCGCGCGCATCACCACCGTGCCCGACGGCGCGATCGTCCGCGCCGACGGCCGCGTCTACGGCGAGACCCCGTTCGATGCAGCCCTGCCCTGCGGCCGCGTCCACCTGTCGATCACCCGCGTGCGCTACGCCCCGGTCGAGCGCACCGTGTCCTTCACCGCCGGCGAGCGCGGCGACCTCAAGATCACCCTCGAGCGCCCCGAGCACCGCATCAAGCTGCAGTCGACGCCGGGCGGCGCCACCGTCACCATCGACGGCGCCAAGGTCGGCACCACGCCGACCACCGTCACCATCCCCGGCTTCAGCATGCTCACCATCGAGATGCGCCGCGCCGGCTTCAAGACCCTGCGCACCAAGCACTACTCCAAGCGCAACGGTGAGGTCGTCGCCGCCCGGCTCGAGAAGGGCACGCGCTGAGCGCGGTCGGGCGGGCGCTCAGCCGACTTCTTCGGCGTACGTCATCACCAGGTACATCACGGCCTCGCCGCGCCCGCCGTTACGGTAGGCGTGCGGGGCATCGGCCTCGAACAGGATCGAGTCACCGGCCTCGAGGCGGTGGGTCTCACCGGCGACGTCGATCTCGACGACGCCGGCGGTGACCACCAGGTTCTCGCTGGTGCCGGGCGCGTGCCCATCGGCGTTCTCGACGCCGCCCGGGGTGAGCCGCAGCTCGTAGAACTCGACCCGGCGCGGCTCGTCGAACGGGAACAGCGCGCGCGACGCGAACGAGCGATCCTTGCTGGTCAGGACCTTGGAGTCGTTGCTGCGCAGGACCAGCGCGCCCGACTGCGAGCGAGTCGAGATCAGCGCCGAGAACGTCACCTCGAGCGCGCGCGCGATCTTCCACAGGACGTTGATCGTCGGCGCGCTCTGGCCCAGCTCGATCTGCCCGAGCATGGCGCGACTGACGCCGGAGAGCTGGGACAGCCGCTCGAGCGAGAGCCCGCGCTTGGTGCGGAGGCGGCGCAGGTTGCCGCCCACCACCGGCGCCAGGTCGGCGGCGTCGTCGCCGTGGCCAGGCGCAGCCGCCGTCGGGGCCGCGACGGGTTCGGGAAGCTCGGGCTTCTTCTTCACCGCAGGCTGCTTGGTCTTCGCCGTCGCCACGTCGAAGCAGTATATACGCCGCGATCCGTTTTGACGGATGGCCGTCCGTAAAGTTTCCATTGACGGCCAATGAAGATCATCTCGCTTTTCTGGACGGAACACCGGGCGCATCGTCGAGCCATGGGTTCGCTTCGATTCGACAAGCTGTTCCACGTCCTGGTCGTGCTCGGCGCCGCGTCATGTGGCGAGGACGACTCCACCCGCCGCGATCGCGACGTCGATGCCGCCGTCTCCGACGGCGACGCCGCCACGTCCGGTGACGGCGCGACCTCACCCGACGCCAACGAGGTGGGCACCCCCTGCTTCTGCGACACCAGCGCCTGCTGCGATCGCTCGGTCAGTCCGCCGGTGGTCCAGGACGGGTTCGTCTGCTGCTGGTCGACGGTCTGCGACTGATAGGCTGATCCCCATGGACGCGCCCCCGCATGTGCGCGACGCGGTCGCCGGCATGTGGCGCTACCGCGAGCGCGTCGAGCACGAGGCCGCGACGCTGTTCGCCGAACTGGCCGCCGCGCTCGATGGCGCTGGCTTCCCGGCGCTCGCCGCTCGCGCCCGCACCGCCGCCGACGACGAGCGCCGCCACGCCGTGCGCTGCCGCGCCCTCGTCGAGACCTGCCGTCCGGGCCTGGCGCCGCTGGCGCCGCGCACGCTGTCGGTCGCCCCACCCGGCGGCGAGGCCGACCCGGCGCGCCGTGCGCTCTACGCCTCGGTCGCCATGGGCTGCGTCACCGAGACGCTCTCGTGCGCGCTCCTGGTCGCCATGCGCGACGTCGCCGAGCTCGGCCCGACCCGCGCCGCCGTCGACGAGATCGTGAAGGACGAGATCGAGCACAGCCGGATCGGCTGGGCCCACCTCGCCGCCGCCGCCGCCCGCGGCGACGTGAGCTGGCTCGCGCCCCACGTCGCGGCCATGCGGGCCGCGGCCCTCGCCCACGACGTGGCCGAGCTCCCGGCGACCACGCCCGCTGCCGCCGACCTGTCCGGCTACGGCATCCTTCCCCGCGCCCGGGTGACGATCATCGTCGATGCCTGCTGGCGCGACGTGATCGTCCCCGGGTTCGCCCACCACGGCGTCCACACGGACGCCTGAATCAACCGGCGGCTCAGCCCGCCGCCTGCTCGGCGGTCTCGAGCTGCACCGCGGCGGCCATCGCCGGATCCGCGGACATGTCCTCGAGCCCGCCGTGACCGCCACCCTCCTCGAGGTGGTACCCGGCCTCGCCGTGGTCGGTGTCGTCCAGACCCGCCTCTTCGGCCTCGATGCTCGGACGCAGCCCGAGGACGGCCTTGAGGGCGTAGGCGATGATCGCGGTGCCGCCGATGGCCAGCACCAGGGTGACGCCGACCGCCTTGAGCTGCTCGATCCACAGGCCGTTGTTGATGAACGACTTGAGGTTGGTGTTGAGGTTGCCGTTGACCGAGGGGTTGGCGAAGACACCGGCCAGGATGCAACCGAGGGTGCCGCCGACGCCGTGGACGCCGAAGGTGTCGAGCGCGTCGTCGTACTTGAGCAGCGCCTTGAGCTTGGTGCAGGCGAAGAAGGGCACCACGCCGGCGATGATGCCGATGAGCATGGCGCTGCCGGCGGTGACGAAGCCGGCGCACGGCGTGATCACGACCAGGCCGGCGACCGCGCCCGAGCAGAAGCCGAGCACCGTCGGCTTGCCGCGCATGATCCATTCCAGCGCCGGCCACACCGCGCAGCCGACGGCGGCGGCGAGCGTGGTGGCGACGAAGGCGGTGACCGCGACCGCGGCGGCGGCGACGGCGCTCCCGGCGTTGAAGCCGTACCAGCCGACCCACAGCTTGCCGGTGCCGACCATGGTGAGCACCAGGCTGTGCGGCATGAAGGCGCGCTTGCCGAAGCCGGTGCGCTTGCCGAGGATGAGGCACAACACCAGCGCCGACCAGCCCGACGACATGTGCACGACGGTGCCGCCGGCGAAGTC
>SXJR01000105.1 GCA_005779305.1 Myxococcales bacterium | reverse complement strand
CGGCGACGACTTCATGGACCTTCCGCTGCTCCGCCGCGCGGGTTTCGCCGCCGCTCCGCCGCATGCGCACGCGGAGGTGCGCGCCGCCGTCCATCTCGTGACGAACACGGAGGGCGGCTACGGCTGCGCACGCACTCGGGCGCGACCAGGGTGAGGTACTGGGGCAGGATCTCGAACGTCGCCACGTCCTTGCACTCGTCGAGGATGTCGAGCTCGTCGGCCGACGAGACGTGGAGCAGGTGGACGCGGCGGCCGAAGCGGCGAGCCAGGGCCAGCGCCCGCCAGGTCGCGCGCTGCGCGGTCTCGGCGTCGCGCCACTCGGGGTGGGCGCGGGGATGGGCGGCGGCGACAGCGATCGGCTTGCGCTCGCGCAGTCGATCCTCGTCCTCGGCGTGGAGCGCGATCCGGCGGCGGCCGCTCGCGAAGACCTCGGCCAGGGTCTCGTCGTCGGCGACCAGCAGGCTGCCGGTCGAGCTGCCCATGAAGACCTTCACGCCGGCGCAGCCGGGCAGCATCTCCAGCTCGGCCAGTTCGCCGGTGTTGTCGGCGGTGGCGCCGACGAAGAAGGCGACGTCGCACCGGGCGCGGCCGCGCAGGCGCGCGATCTTGTCGGCGAAGGCGGCGGCGCTGGTGGTGGGCGGGTCGGTGTTGGGCATCTCCAGCACCGCGGTCACGCCGCCGAGCACGGCGCCGGCGGTGCCCGTGGCCAGATCTTCCTTGTGGGTCAGCCCGGGCTCGCGGAAGTGGACCTGGGCGTCGATCACGCCAGGCAGGACGTGTTGGCCCCTGGCGTCGAGGGTGTGGGCCGCGGCGGCGCCGCTCAGATCGCCGATCGCCGCGATGCGACCGGAGCGGGCGCCGACGTCGGCGTGGATGCGACCCGACGGCGTCACCAGGACGCCGCCGCGCACGATCAGATCGAAGCGTAGCTCGGGATGGGCCGTGCTCATACCGCCTCCACATGGACCAGCGAATCGCCGGCGTTGACGTCGGCCTCGTCGGCGACCGCGATCGACACGACCCGGGCCTCGGCCGGCAGGCCGCTGCCGCCGTAGGTCACGCGGTGGAAGGTCTTCATCACCTCGAGCAGGCACAGGGTGTGCCCTTCACGGATGACGTCGCCGACCGACACGAACGCGGGCTTGCCGGGGCCGGGCCGGCCGTAGAAGCGCCCGCTCGACGGCGCGCGCACGGTCAGCGCGCTGGTCGCAGCCGCGGCGGCGGTCTCGTCGAGCTCGGTGGCGGCGGCGCGCAGCATGGCGCCGCTGTCGATGGTCATGATCGGCCAGCCCGGGCCGGCGGCCTTGGCGCCCTCGCGCGGTGGTGCGTCCATGACCGCGCCGCGCACGCCGGGGCCCGCGATCACGCGGTGGTTCACGCCGAGCACGGTCAGCTCGCCGAGCGTGTCGCCGGTCTGCACCACCTGTCCCTCCCGCACCTGCTGCCGCCACCAACCGACGGTGGACAGGTAGAGATCGTGCCAGTGCGGCTCGCGATGGGGATCGGGGTGCGCGCCGATCGTCGCGGTGATCACGGCCTCGTGCAGGCGACCGCTCACCGCGGACCTCCGACCAGCGCGCGCAGATCGTGCATCGACCAGATGCGCGGGTTCTTGACCCGGCGGTAGCCGGTGCCCTGGTAGGCCATCTCGGTGAGGTCGGTCATCCACTCGCGCAGGAGCGCGAGCTCGATGATCTCGTCGGTGTCCATCTGGCGCGCGGCCACGAACGGATCCATGTCGCGCTCGATCCGGGCCTCGACCTCTTTCATCCCGGCCTCGACCTTGGCTCGCTCGGCCGGGTCGGTGGCCATGATCTGGAAGTCGTCGTCGAGCTTGGTGTTGTAGGCGGCGATGGCGAGGGTGCGGCCCTCCATCACGCTCAGCCGGGCCAGGCAGGTCGAGAGCTGGACCACCGGGTCGTAGGGCATGCCGGCCATGGCGTAGTAGCCGGCGCCGGACGCCTTGCGCAGCAGCACCGAGAACATCGGCACGGTGTTGGTCGAGTTGGTGTAGATGAGGCTCGAGCCGTAGGCGAGCAGGCCATGGGCCTCGGCCTCGCGGCCGATGTCGAAGCCCGAGATGTCGTGCAGCCAGAACAGCGGGATGCCGTCGTCGTTGCAGGCGCGCGAGAACGCGGCCAGCTTGGCGATGCCGGCGCGGTAGAGGATGCCGCCCATGCGCTGGTGGCCAGGGTGTTCGGGATCGCCGACCAGGCCCTGGCGGTTGATCACGAAGCCAGCGTAGAGCCCGCCCAGGCGACCGACACCGGTGATCATCTCCTCGCCGACCTCGGGCATGACCTCCCAGAACATCGATTGATCGAGGAGGCGGGCTAGCACCTGGCGCGCGTCGTAGACCTCGCGGTGATCGGCGGGCAGGATGCCGGCCAGCTCGCCGGCCGCGAAGCGCGGGGCCATGGGGCCGGCGTCGCCGCGGTAGAAGGCCGCGCCCGAGGACGGCAGCCGGCGGACCTCGCGGCGCAGGCAGGCCAGGAGGGTCTCGTCGTCCGGAACCCGGACATCGGCGCAGCCCGACTGGTGGACGTGGACCTCGGGGCCGCCGATGTCGAGCGAGGTGATCTTCTGGCTCTTGGCGCCTTTGATCAGCGCCGCGCCGGCGATGACCATGTAGGCCTGCTCGGTCATGTAGACCCGGTCGCTGATGATCGGCATGTAGCCGCCGCCAGCGATGCAGTCGCCGAACACGCCGGCGAGCTGGGGCACGCCGTGAGCGGACAAGAGGCTGTTCATCTTGAAGATGTGGCCGGCGCCGCGCGCGCCCGGAAAGCTCTTGCTCTGCTCGGGCAGGAACAGACCCGAGCAGTCGACCAGGTAGATCGTGGGCAGGCGCAGGCGCAGCGCCATCTCCTGGGCCCGCTGGATCTTCTCCGGCGTGCGCGGCCACCACGCGCCCGAAGCCACGGTGTTGTCGTTGGCGATCACCATGCACCAGCGCCCCTCGACGCGGGCGAAGGCGGTGACCACGCCGGCCGCCGGTGACTTCTGATCACCCGGAAAGACGTCGCCGTGGTTGACGAACGTCCCCACCTCGCGCGGCGTGGTGCCGGGATCGATGAGCATCGCCAGCCGCTCGCGCGCGGTCAGCTTGCCCTTCTTGTGAACGCGCTCGACGTAGGCTGGGCCCCAGCCGGCTTCGACCTCGGCGCGGGCAGCGCGCAGGCGATCCTCGAGGACGGCGAGGGCGTCGCGATGATCGGCGGCGGTGCGCTCGTCGGCGACCTGGGCCAGCGAGTCACCGATGGGGACGAGAGGAACGAACGACATGTGCCTACGAGAGCCTTCGGCAGAGGAGACAGACCGCGGGCGGGAACAGTGAACCACGAACGCGCAGAGTCATTGTCGATCGCTCGCTGATCGCTCGGTGGGGGGCCAACCCGGCAAGGTCCTCGTGTCGTAGCGATTGGTGCGGAACGCCTCGGACGCCAGCACCTGCTGGTGCAGCGGCACGGTGGTGGCAACGCCTTCGCACTGGAGCTCGCCGAGCGCGCGCAACAGGCGGGCGATGGCGTCGTCGCGGGAGTCACCCCGGGCGATCACCTTGCAGATCAGGCTGTCGTAGTGGGGCGGCACCACGTAGCCCTCCTCGACGTGGGTGTCGACGCGGACGGCGCCGCCCTGGAGATCGGGCAGCCGCCAGCGGGTGATGGTGCCCGGCGACGGCTTGAAGCCGGCCCGCGGATCCTCGGCGTTGATGCGGCACTCGAGGGCGGGGCCGTAGAGCGGCACGTCGGCCTGGCGTACCCGCAGGCGGTGGCCGGCGGCGGCTTCGATCTGGAGCTGGACCAGATCGAGCCCCGAGCGGATCTCGCTCACCGTGTGCTCGACCTGGAGGCGGGT
>SXJR01000013.1 GCA_005779305.1 Myxococcales bacterium | reverse complement strand
GCTGCGGCTGCGGCTGCGGTTGCGGTTGCGGCCTGGCCGAGGCCCGAGGCCGGAGGCCCGAGGTCCGAAGCCGGCCGCGATCAGCAACCAGAATTCTGGCAGGTGTCGAATTGCTGGCTGCAGGTGGACAGCACGCACGAGTCGCACGCGGCGGTGCCGGGCGTGGCGCAAGCCTCGCCGCACTGGAAGTTGACGCACTTCATCAGCTCGACCGCGGGCGCGCTGGAGGCGGCGCAGGTGTCGACCAGGCAGGTCTCGGCGGCCACGGCGTCGTCACCGGCGTCGCGCACGCAGGTCAACGTCGTCGGGCAGGCCTGGGTGCCGGTGAAGACCGGACCCGAGCCGGGGCCGGCGCACAGCTCGGTGGGCGTGTCGAGGCGCGGGTAGTACGACGCGATGAACATGCACATCTCGTTGGCGTCGGCCGACGGGCCCTCGACGATGGTGCGGCCGGCCTCGCCCTGGAAGTCGCAGTGGAAGTCGATCACCGAGCCGGCGCTCACCGCTTGCGTCGGCTGGTAGCGGCGCGGCTCGATGCCCTGCCAGTCGGTGGTGGCGAACAGCTCGGTCGGCGCGGCGCTCGGCGGTGACGCGCTGTCCTCGAGCACGGCGCGGTAGTCGGTGCCGCGCTTGTGCATGTGCGACATGCCGAAGATCAGGTTCACGTCGCCGGGCACGTTGCAGCGCATGTGCGCCGTGGCCGCCTGGCTGGCCGGGACGAGGATCGCCCAGTCGTAGAAGAACAGCGTGCCGGCCTCGACGGCGGCGGGGGACGGCGTGTACCAGAGGTTGAGGCGGACCTGGGCGGTGAGGGCGTCGGCCGACACGTTCAGATAGTGGGTCTGCACCAGCAGCACCGAGCCGGCGGCGGCGCGAAGTCCGACGTCGGCAGGATAGGCCAGCTCGCCGGTGGGAACCTGGGCGGCGTAGGCGATGCCGGCGACGCCGAGGTCGGAGAACTGCGCGCCGGTGCAGTCGAAGCGATCGAGCGAGACCGCCGACGGCTGGAGCGCCGTCTGATAGAGGAGGAGGTGGTGGGAGCCGGTGGTGTAGGCGTGCTCGAAGCGGGCGATGTCGACGGTGTCGGGGACGACGACGTACTGACACTGCTCGGTCTCGCGGCCGGGCTCGACGACAACGTCCATCGCGAGCTGGCGGCCCATGCCGGGGGGCGGGGCCTCGAGCAGCGGCGCGCCGGCGTCGGGCGTGAGGTCGTCGGGGGTGTCGCCGCAGCCGGCGGCGAGCGCGGCGGCGGCGGCGAAGGCGAAGGCGACCACGCCGTGGAACACGGCGGGCGTGGCGCGGGGTGCGCTGGCGTACGGCAGCGGGGCGGCGCGGAAGGCGATGCTGACGTCTCGTGCCCTGGCTTCGGTCGCGGAGATGGAGCTCATGGCGGCGACGAATTGCACCCGTCGTGCCCGACGCCGTCCGTGTGATGTCGCGCGATTGCGCGCCGCCCGCCGTCCCCGAGTCACGGAACGTTACCCGGCCGCGCGCGCGCGAGTAACGAGCCGTTACGGGAATGGATCGGGCGCGGCGATGGTGATCACGCGCGGCGCTTGGGCGCGAGGCGGCGTTCGACGTCGGCGACCAGCGCGCGGCTGTCGGCGAGGGTGGTGCGCAGCGAGGTGGCGTGGGCGCGCACCCGGGCGGCGACGGCGGCGGCGCGGGCCGGCGAGGTGGCAGGAACCGGCAGGTTCTCGAGCTGCTCGCGCTCGAAGCGCGGGTGGTGTCCGCCTTCCTGGCCGGCGGCGAGCGCGGCCTGCACCGGCGCCGAGAGCAGATAGGGCACCAGCCCGGCGGGATCGATCGCGCCGGCGGCGCGGCCGGGCTTGCGGCGCAGGACGTAGAACTCGGTGGAGGCGATCACGGCGTTGCCGCCGGGCGCCAGCGCGAACAGTCCGTCGTCGACGAGGGCGATCTGACGCAGGTACGGGCGCAAGCGCGAGACGATGACATCACCGGGCGCGAGCGCACGCTTGGCGGAGCCGATCGCCGACGGCGCGATCGGCGCGTGGCGGGCGAGCACGAAGCCGTCCCAGGCGTGGGTGGTGTCGAGCACGAGCACACGGGCGCGGGCCGAGAACGACGCGGCCTGCACGTTGTCGGTGACGATGTCGACGAGGTCGCCGAGGCGGCGGGCGCCGGTGCGGCGGCCGGCGACGCGCACGGTGCGGCGCGGATCGAAGCGCTCGGGGGCGAGCACCAGATCGTGGCCGAGCTCGCCGACGGTGCGGGTGACGTGGCGGCCGCCGGGGGCGCCGGGGCCGAGCGCGTCGTCGAGATCGTGATCGACGTCGCCGCGCGCGTCGTACCGGAGGCGGCCGCGGTGGTCCTTGCCGTCACGCTCGCTGATGAAGAAGCGGATGGGCTCGTCGCGGGCGGCGCGGCGCGTGACCGGCGCGGCGCGGCGGGCACCGATGACGACGCAGGCCTTCTGGCTGGTGTGGGGCTGGAAGGTGTTGCGGCCGAGGCCGAGCACGTGCGTCACCTGCGCGCGTTCGAGCAGCCACGCGCGCACGAACGCCCACGATTCGCCACCGACCTTGTTGTGGGGCAAGACGATCGCGAAGCGGCCGCCGGGACGGAGCAGTTCGATGCAGCGCTCGATGAAGAGCACATCGCGCTCGACGCGGTGGCCGCGGGCGAGCTCGTAGTGGTCGCCGTAGGTGGCGCCGACGTCGCCCGCAAACGGCGGATTCGTGAGAATGAGATCGAATCCGCGGGGCGCTTCGCGGTGCCCTCGAATTCCATCGCCATCTCCGACAGGCTCCACTCCGGAGCCTGTCCCCCTCTGGAGGGAGTCCAACCGGGCGATGTGCGCGGGATCGGCGCCGGAGGCGGCGAGCATGATGCGGGCGACGCGGGTGGCGCGGGGATCCTGGTCGAAGCCCCAGGGGATGCAGGTGGGGGTGCGGGCGAGGGCGTGGACGAGGAAGCCGCCGGAGCCGCAAGCGGGATCGAGGACGTGGGCGCCGGGGGCGGGCGACATGAGAGAGACGATGGAGCGGATGACGTGGCGGGGGGTGAAGTACTGGCCCTTGTGGCCCTTGGCGGCGCGGGAGGTGATGTGTTCGAAGATGGCGTCGAGGCCGACGAGGTGGTCGGCGAGGAGGTGGGCGCCGTCGAGGACGGTGAGGCAGCGGGCGAGATCGGCGGCGGACAGGCCGCTGGTGCGGCTGGGCTCGATGATGCCGGGCCAGCGGGAGGACGCGGCGGCGAGCAGCTTGTGCACGTGCGACGGCGCGGCGAGCGGGCCGAGGCCGGACTCGTGGGCGAGGCGTGCGACCAGGAGCGTCAGCGCCTCCTCGAAGGGATCCTCGCCGGTGCGGGCGCTGATGATCTCGTCGAGGCGGACCGCGATCGACGACCAGTCGCCGGTCTGGTGAGTGTGCCGCTTGGCCACGCTCGGAACCTACCCCGCCGGTCTGTTACGCTCGGCCAGACATGGCGCACGATCTGGTCATCCGTGGCGGACGCTTGTTCGATGGCACCGGGGCCGAGGGCCGGGAGCTCGACGTCGCGATCGACGGCAACCGGATCGCGGCGGTGGGCACGGACGTGGGAGCCGGCCGGCGCGAGATCGACGCCCGCGGCAAGATCGTCACCCCTGGCTTCGTCGACATGCACACCCACTACGACGCCCAGGCGTCGTGGGATCCGTTCCTGACCCCGTCGGCCTGGCACGGCTGCACCACCGTCATCATGGGCAACTGCGGGGTCGGCTTCGCGCCGGCGCGGCCCGACAAACACGACTGGCTGATCGGAATGATGGAGGGCGTCGAGGACATCCCCGGCGCGGCCATGCACGAAGGTATCAAGTGGGGCTGGGAGAGCTTCCCCGAGTTCCTCGACGTGCTCGCGGCCCAGCCGCACGCGCTCGATTTCGCCACCCAGGTCCCGCACTGCCCGGTCCGCGCCTACGTGATGGGTGAGCGGGCCAGCGAGGTCGAGGCCACGCCCGAGGAGATCGCGGCCATGGCCCGCATCGTCGAGGACGGCCTGCGCGCCGGTGCGCTCGGCTTCTCGACCTCGCGCACGTCCTTGCACAAGACCATCGACGGCGAGCTGGTGCCGGGCACCTCGGCCGCCACCACCGAGCTGCTCGCGATCGGCAAGGCCATGCGCGCCGCCGGCCATGGCGTGTTCCAGAACGTCATCGAACACACCGACTCGCCCAAGGCGTTCGGCTACATGCGCGAGCTGGCCAGCCTCGGCGTGCGCGTGGTCTTCAACCTCAACCAGCCCGACTGGGCGCCCGAGCTGTGGCGCGAGGCGCTGCGCCAGCTCGACGCCTGCGCCGCCGATGGTCTCGACGTGTGGGCCCAGGCCGCAGGTCGCTCGATCGGGATCCTGATGGGCTGGGAGCTGACCGCGCACCCGTTCGTCACCCATCCGAGCTTCGTCGAGCTGCTGCGCGAGACCGGCGGCGACGGCGCCGCGCTGCGGGCCGCGCTGCGCCGTCCCGAGATCCGCGCCCGCATCCTGGCCGAGAAGCCCGGCGACGCCGGACCGTTCGGCAACTTCATCATCCGCGCCTTCTCCAAGATGTTCCCGCAAGGCGACGCCATCGACTACGAGCCGGCCGCCGCCGACAGCGTGGCCGCCCGCGCCCAGCGCGAGGGCCGGCCGCCGCTCGAGGTCGCCTACGACGCGCTCAGCGCCCGCGACGGCAAGGCGATGGTCTACTTCCCGCTCTTCAACTACGCGTACGGCGACCTGCGCATGACCCGCGAGCTGCACCTGCACCCGCGCATCCGCATGGGCCTGTCCGACGCGGGCGCCCACTGCGGCGCGATCTGCGACGGCGGCATGCCGACGTTCATGCTCACCCACTGGACCCGCGATCGCGCGCGCGGCGAGCGCCTGCCCTTGCCGCTGGTCATCCAGCGCCAGACCCGCGACACCGCCTGGTTCTACGGCCTGCGTGATCGCGGCGTGCTCGCCCCTGGATACCGCGCCGACCTCAATGTCATCGACTACGACCGCCTCGGCTTCACCGATCCCGAGATCGCGCACGATCTACCGGCGGGAGGACGTCGCCTGGTCCAGCGTGCCCGCGGCTACGAGCTGACGGTGTGCGCTGGCGTGCCCATCGTCGAGAGCGGCGAGCTCACCGGCGCGCTGCCCGGCGTGCTCGTACGCGGACCGCAGCCGCCGATCGCGGGGTGAGCCCGTGACCCTCGGACCGCCAGGGCATCCGCGCTTCGAGGTCATCCGGCGCCTGGCCGGCGGCGGCATGGGCGAGGTGTGGGAAGCGCACGACCGCGAGCGCGACGTCCGGGTCGCGCTCAAGACCATCGTCCGGGCCACGCCCGAGCACGTGCTGCGGCTCAAGCAAGAGTTCCGCATCGCCCAGTCGATCAGCCACCCCAACGTCGTCAGCCTCGGCGAGCTCTTTCACCACGAGGGCGCGTGGTTCTTCTCGATGGAGCTGATCGAGGGCGTCGGGCTGCTCGACCACGTCCGGCCCGGAGGGCGCCTCGCGGCCGATCGGCTGCGAGCGTGTCTGGCCCAGTTGCTCGACGCCGTGGACGCCCTGCACGCCGCGGGCGTGCTCCATCGTGACCTCAAGCCGTCCAACGTCATGGTCGATCGCGATGGCCGGCTGGTCCTGCTCGACCTCGGCCTGGTCGCCGTCGACGGTGAGCAGGCGCTCGACGATCGCGCGGTGATCGGCACGGCGGCCTACATGGCGCCCGAACAGGCCGCCGGCAGCGCGCTCGGCCCGCCCGCCGACTGGTACGGCGTCGGTGCGATCCTCTATCACGCGCTCGCCGGTCGCCCGCCGTTCGAGGGCGACCACCTGGCCATCATGTTCGCCAAGCAGCGGGCCCTCCCAACCCCGCCCCCGGCGTCCGACGACGTGCCGGGCGATCTGGCGCGGCTGTGTATGTCGCTCCTCGCCATCGATCCGAGGGCGCGACCCGACCCCCGGACCTCGACGGGGGGCGCCCGCCGCGACCGCACCGGCAGCGCCTCGCTCGAACAGAGTGGTCGCTTCGTCGGGCGCGAGCGCGAGCTCGCGGAGCTCGCCCGCGCGGTGGCGACGAGCCGTGCCGGGGCGACCGTGGTCGTGATCACCGGTGAGTCGGGTGTCGGCAAGTCCGCGCTGGTGCGGCGCTTCGCCGCCCAGGCCGAGGCCGTCCGCGATGCCGTGATCCTGGGCACCCGTTGCCACGAGCACGAATCGGTCCCGGGCGTGGGCATCGACGGGATCATGGACGCGCTCGCGGCCCATCTGCGTCGGCTCGACGACGACGCCGTGAGCCGGGTGTTGCCGCGGCGGGTCGAGGCCCTGGTGCGCGCGTTTCCGGTGATGCGCACGGTGCGCGTCCTCCAGCGCACCCGCCGGGTCGATGACGACGTGATCGACCCCCACACCCGGCGGGCGCGGGTGATCGAGGCCATCGCCGAGGTGCTGGCCCGCATCGCCGACCGTCAGCCTCTGGTGGTGGCGATCGACGACATCCAGTGGGCCGACGCCGAGACCATCTCGATCCTCGAGGGAGTCGTCGGCGCCGCCGATCCGCCGTGCTTGCTCCTGATCGCCACCTGGCGCAGCGTCGACACCGGCGCCGCGTTGCCACCGCTGCTCGCCGCCGCGCCGCGCCTCGACCTGGAGCCGTTGAGCACGGGCGAGGCCATGGAGCTAGCCCGCGAGCTGCTGGCAGGCGAAGGCCGCACCGCCGGCGACGCTGCCGCCGACGCTGCCGACCTCGCCCGCGAGTCGGGAGGTCACCCCCTCCTCCTCGACATGCTGGTCGAGCACTACTACATGAACGACGCCCGCCGGACGCTGGGGGTCTCGCTGCGAGATGCGGTGGTCACCCGGGTGCAAGGGCTCGACCCCGAGCCTCGGGCCCTGCTCGAAGCGGTGGCCGTGGCCGGCGCGCCGATCGGCGAGCGAATCCTGGCCCGGGTGAGCGGCCTCGGTCCGGTACGCGTGGCGCGCGCGCTGGCCGCACTCCGCACGGCCCGCCTGATCCGGCGCGTCCGCCGCGACGAGGTAGGTACGGTCGAGGTCTACCACCACCAGGTGGCGCTGGCGGTGCTCGCGCTGCTCGATCCGGTGGTCAGGCGCGCCCTGCACGCCGGGTTCGCCGACGCGCTCGAGGCTGGCGGCGACGCGGATCCGGATCTGCTCGCCGCCCACCTCCAGGCCGCCGGCGACCTCGAAGCGGCGGCGCGCTACGCCGTGGCGGCCGCGACCGCCGCGGCCAGCGCGGTGGCGTTTCACAAGGCGGTGCGATTGTGGGGGCTGGCCATCGAGCTGGGTGGCGCCGGCCGGCTCGACGAGTGTCAGCTCGGGCGCGCCGACGCCCTGGTCGCGATCGGGCGTGGCGCCGACGCCGCCGCCGATCTGCTGGCCGTGGCCTCGCGCAGCGACGCGGCGACCGCGCTCGAGCTCCGACGGCACGCCGCGCAGCAGCTCCTGGTCACCGGCCACACCGCCGAGGGGCTGGAACAGATCCGCGAGGTCCTCGCCCTCGAGGGCCTCGGATACCCGGCGAGCTCGAAGCGCGCGGTCCTGTGGATCGTGTGGCGGCGGCTGCGGCTGCGCCTGGGGCCGCGGCGCTTCCGGCCTCGTGATCAGCTCGACCTCTCGCAGCGCATGCTGGCCCGGGTCGACGTCTGCTGGCACGTCGCGCTCGGCCTCTCGATCGTCGACACGATGCGCGGCCACGCGTTCCACGCGCTCGGCCTGCGCCTGGCGAGGTCGGCGGGCGAGCCGCATCGGTACGCGCGCGCGCTCGCGCTCGACATCGCCTACCAGGGGACCAGCGGCGGCCCGGTGACGGCGGCCGTGGAAGCGCAGTTCCACGTGGCTCATCAGCTCGCGTCGCAGCTCGGCGACCACCATGCCCGCGGACTGGCCATCGGCTGCCGGGGCGTCGCCGCGTTCTTGCGCGGTGACTGGCGCGATGGCGCGACGTGGTGCCACGAGGCCGAGCAGATCTTCGCCGAGCGGTGCGCCGGCGTGTCCTGGGAGCTGGCCACCGCGAAGCTCTTCGCCGGCCGATCGATGCTCGCCATGGGTGAGCTCGTCGACCTCGCCGCCCGCGTCGACGCCGACATCCGCGACTGTCGCGGGCGCGGCGATCTGTACGGCGAGACCAGCCTGCGCGGCGCGCTCCTGCCGTTCGTCCACCTGGTGCGCGATGACCTGGCCGCCGCGCGCCAGGCCGCCGACGAGGCGCTCGCCCGCTGGGTGCCCGTCGGTTACCAGATCCAGCACTACTACCAGCTGGTGAGCCGCGCCAACGTCGGCCTCTACGACGGGGTGCCCGACGTGGTCGCCGCGGCCGGGGCGGCGCTCGCCGACGGCACCGAGGCCGCGCGCCGCAGCATGTTCATGCGGGTGCAGGTGGTGCGGGTGACGCTCGCGGAGCTCGGCGGGCGGTTCGCCCTGGCGGCGATCCGTCCCGATCTGGCGCGCGCCGGGCGCGCCGCGGCCGGCCTGGATCGCGAGCGGCTGCCGTGGAGCGACGCCCTGGCCAGCGCGCTGCGCGCCGGCATCGCCCACCATTCCAGGCGCCCCGACGAGGCGCGCGCGGCGCTCGAACGCGCGGTCGCAGGGTTCGACGGCGCCCACATGGCGTTGCACGCCGCGGCGGCGCGGCGCCGACTCGCGGCGTTGAGCGGGGGCGCGGCCCGGGACGAGCTACGGGTTGCGTCGGACGCCTGGATGGCGAGCCAGAAGGTCGCCGATCCGGCGCGCATCACCGCGATGCTGATTCCGTGGTGACGATCCCCGGCACGAGCATGGTCGCGAAGCGCGCCGGCGCGGCCACGCCCATGGCGCCGAGCTGGGCCGCGATCTCGTCGCCGGTGCGTCGGGCCTCCGCGCCGGGGCGGAGGGTCGCAAGGTTCCAGCGCGCCGCGGCGGCGAACACGGGCATGCCCGCCTCGACGAAGACCGCCGCCGCCTGGTCGAGCTGGGCCTCGGCGATCTCCACCTGCCCACGCTGCGCGGCGGCCGCGGCCCTCAGGATCCCGGCGTAGGCGAGGGCAAACCGCGTCCCCTTACGGGCCAGGCGCCTGGCGCAGCGCTCGGCGTCGGCCAGTAGCCGGTCACGGTCGGCCGCCGTGGCGGCGATCGCCGCCGCGGCCGTGGCGGAGCGACCGCGGAGCTGCCAGGCGTCGATCGCGCTGAACTCGAGGCGCGGCTGCGGCGAGCGAGCGTAACGGAGCCAGCCCTCGGTGACATACGCCCACGCCAGGTCCCCGCGGCCAGCGTAGATGTGGGCCGTCGCGATCGACATGGTGAGGTAGTGATCCTGTTGCTGGTACGTCGGCGCGTGCCAGGTCCTGGTGGCTTCTTCGATGTTGGCCTGGAGCCCGGGCAGGTCGTCGGCGATCAACCACGCGTACCCGCCGACGCCGACCAGGAGCTGCACGAGGCTGTAGAGATCGCGGTGCTCGCGCGCCACGGCGACGGTCTCGCGGACCATGGCCGCGAACTCGGGGAGCCGGCCGGCCCACCAGCGCGCGCGGATCGCGTAGAGGCGCGCGTTGCGCAGGCGCCAGGCGCTGGTCTCGTCGCCGGGGTCGCGCAGCTCGGTCGCGGCATCGGCGGCGGCGGCGGCGCTCGCGAAGTCCCCGATCAACAAGGATGCGGTGGCCCGGCTGAGCGCGATCGAGCCGGCCTCGCGACCAGCCGCGATCCGTTCGGCCTCCGCCAGCGAAGCGGCGATCTGGGCGTGGGACGTGCCCCCACGCGCGGCCAGGTAGCAAGCCTCGAGCGCGAGGCCGCGGGCGATGAGCGAGCAATCGCCGCTGTTCAACGCGAGATGGAGGAACTGGGCCAGGCACGCGGAGGCCGCGATGGCGTCGACCGTGCTCAGCGCGGTCGCGGCCGACCACAACGTGTCCAGGCGTGCGCTCTCATGGGGCGACCGCGGGCGATCACGATCGCTGATCGCACGGCCACGCAACGCCAGCCGGAAGCGAGACCAGAGCAGGCGTGCGGAGGCTCCGCCTGACGACAGGGCCATGGGGACGCCCAGCTCGCGCAACACCCGGTCGAGGATCTCGACGGCGCGGTTGATGTCGCCACTGGCCAGCAGCTGATCGGCGGCGCGACGCCGGCCTTCGCGGGAGGCCGTTGCGTCACCGCGCGCCGAGGCCAGCGTGGCCGCGCGAAGGAAGTGATCGGCGGCGTCGGCGCCGCTTGCGATCGCGGCCAGGGCGGTCGCCGCCATGAGGTGAAGGTGCTCTGCCTTGGCGGCCGGCGGAGCGTGGCTCAGCGCCAGGTTGCAGAGGCGCGCGGCGCGCCGGTGCTCCATCGCCGCCGCGGCCAGCTCGGCGGCGAGCGTGGCCAGGCGCAACACTGGCTCCGACTCGTCGGCGGCGAGGTAGTGAGAGAGGATCCGTTCCGGGTCGCTGCCCCCCGTGGCTTCGAGCGCTCGGGCCAGGGCCGCGTGGGCGCGCTGCCGGCGGGCATCGGGCATGCGGTCGCGGACGGTGTCGGCGATGCGGTCGTGGCAGGGCTCGACCAGGTCGGTGCCGCGGTGCCCGCTTGTGACCAGCAGATCGGCGTCGCACAGCGCCTCGACCACGGCGGCGATGCGCCCATGCTCCGGCCCGGCCGCGGCGTCCAGCACCCGCACCGGTAACGGCGCCTCGGCGACCGCCACGATGTCGAGCGTCGCCTGCTGATGGGCGGCGAGCCGGTCGACCCGGGACATGATGAGATCCTCCAGAGAACGCACGTGGCTGGCGTGGGCCGCGGCGCGCGTCAGCTCCAGGATGAACCCCGGGTGTCCACGACTCTCGTCGACGATCGCGGCGACCGGAAGGTCGCGGTCCCGAGCCCCGATCGGGCCACCGCCGCCGGCGGCCAGGCGGGCCAGCTCGCGTGCCGGCGCCTCGCCCAGCGGGCCGAGCTGCATCACCCGCGGCGCGACCAGCTCGTCGCGCTGCCCCATCTCGATCAGCAGGTCGACCATCGGCGATGGGCGGGCGGTGGCGATCAGCAAGGCGGCCGGGCCCTCGTCCGGTCGCATGACGTGGCCCAGCAGGTCGACGCTGTCGGGATCGGCGCGGTGGAGATCGTCGATCACCAGGATCAGCTCCTGGCGCTGGGCGAGGCGGCCGAGCAGCTCGCGAAACGCCGTGAACGCCCGGCGCCTGGCCTCGCGCGGGTCGAGTCCGGTCAGGGACCGGGTTGCGGACGCGGCGGCGGCGCCGATGGTCTTCACCTGATCGAACGCCGGAAACAGGGCCCCGAGGAGCTCGGCACGCCGTGGCAGCACGGCCTCGACGTCGTCCGCGGTGAAGCGGCGCAACCGTCGGCTGAGCGTGTCGGCGATGCCGTCGAAGGCCTTGAAGGGCAGGGTCTCGCGCTGGTGACACCTCCCGTCGAGGACCAGGGCTCCGCGCTCGGCCGCGGCGCGCGTCAACTCCTTGACCAGCGTGGTCTTGCCGAGGCCGGATTCGCCGACCACGAGCTGGATCACGGGGCCGCGGCGGGCCGCGGTCAAGGCGGTCGCGAGATCGCCCAGCTCCTCGCGTCGGCCGACGAAACTCGCCGCCACGAGCGGGGCCCGCGGCGGCGGATCGGAGGTCGCCGAGACCGCGAGTCGCCGCGTGATCTCGGCGGCCGACGGGCGTTGCCGCGGTTCGCGGGTCAGGAGCTGATGACACAGGGTGGCGAGGTCACGGGGCAGGCCCGGGATCAGCGTCGCTGGATCGGGAGGGTCCTCGGTAAGCTTGGCGGTGGCGATCGAAATGCCCGGGCCGTCGAACGGCACGCTGCCGGTCATGGCCTCGAACAGCAGCACCCCGAACGCATACCAGTCGGCGCGCGGACCCACCGGGCGGCCGGCGGCCTGCTCCGGGGCCATGTAGGCGACGGTGCCTGCGGCCAGCACGTCGCTCTGTTGCAGCCCGTCGCGGATCCGGGTCGCGAGGCCGAAATCCAGGAGCACCACGCGCCCGGACGCGTCGACCAGGATGTTGGAGGGCTTGACGTCGCGATGCACCAGGTCGGCCGCATGGAGCGCGGTCAGGCCATCGGCGAGTTGCCGCATCGCCGAGCGCAGGCGGGCCTCGTCGAATTCGACCGCGGAATCGTCGTCGCGGCGCCGTCGCCGGCCGTCGGTTCCCGGCCACACCCATTCTCGCAGGCCGACGCCTTCGATCAGCTCCATGGTGAAGAACACGCGTCCGCGGGCTTCGAACAGCTCGCCGAGCCGGACCAGGTTCGGATGGCGGACGTCGGCCAGCGCCCGGTACTCGCGCTTGAACCGGACCAGCAGGTCGGGACCTGGCTGGTTGAGGCCCTTGATGGCGAGCCGCTCACCGGTCTGTCGATCGACGGCGCGGAACACGGTCCCCATCCCGCCGACGCCAAGCTCATCCTCGATGGCGTATCGCTCGGCGAGGAGATCGCCGGGGCCGATGCTCAGTGGCCCCTTGATGATGCGGTGGCCGGGCACGCTGCTCATCAGAAGCACGCATTGTAGCTCCGCATGAACGGCAAGCGAGCCCACCGTCGCTGCACGCGGTGTTCACGTGGCGTACATCGTCCGTACAGCGGAGACGTCCGAGATTTGCGCACGCGTGGTCGCGCCACCCATGGTTCCGATGAATTCGGGCACGGTCGACGACGGCACGTCGCTCGCAATGGCCCGGCCCAGGAGGTCCTCCATGCGCCACGCGTCGTACTTCGCTGCCCTCATCGCCGGCTTCGCCCTCGCCGCCTGCGGCAGCGAGCTCTCCACCACGCCCCAGTCCATCGCCTGCTACGACACCGTCCACGGCATCGTCTGCGTCCCCGTCGATCAGGTCGACCGCGTCGCCCGCGACGTCGACGGCGACGGCAGCCTCGATCGCGTGGTGTGCGTCGACACCGACGACGCCGACTCGGCGTCGGACTCCATCAGCGGCGACAGCGGCGAGGACAGCGCCAGCGCCAGCGACAGCGACAGCGCCAGCGACTCCGACTCCGGCGGCGATTGCGGTGGCGGCGACTCCGCCTCCGACTCGGCCTCGGGCTCCGATTCCGCGGTCGACTCGTCCGATAGCGCCGGCGATGACTCGGTGTCCGACGGCGACGGCGACGGCAACGCCGACGGTGTGGACTGCGACTGCGCCCCGCCGCCCGAGACGCCGCCGGAGACGCCCCCGGAGACCCCGCCGGTCCCCTGATGCGCTCGTTGCGCGCCGCCGCGGTCTACGCCTGCGCCGTCGTGGTGACGGCGCAGGTCGCGGCGTGCACGCAGCGCGAGGTCGGCGCGTCCCCGATCGCGCGCGGCGCCGACGAGCTGTTCGGCGAGCGTCTGGTGCCGCGCTTCGAGCTCGAGCTCGACGACGCGGCCCGTGCCTCCCTCGCCCGCGCCCCGAAGGAGTGGGTGCGGGGCACGTTCCGGTACGCCGGGGTCACCTACCCCGACGTGGCCGTCCGGCTCAAGGGCAACCGATCGCGCCAGGGCCTGGGGGCCAAGCCGGCGTTCAAGATCCGCTTCGACAAGTTCGTCGACAAGCGCCGTTTCCTCGGCCTGTCACAGCTCGTCCTCAACAACCTGGTCGAGGACCCGACCATGGTGCGAGAGGCGCTGGCCTACCGGCTTCATCGCGACCTGGGCGTGCCGGCGCCGCGCACCGGCTGGGCCCAGCTGCGCCTGAACGGCGAGGATCTAGGGCTCTACCTCGACCTCGAGGCCGTCGACGACCCGCTGCTCGAGCGCGTCTTCGACGATCACAAGGGCACGGTCTACGAGGGCGAGTTCGGCTGCGACCTCTATCCCGACGACGCGCCCCGGTTCGAGCAGGACGGCGGCAAGGACCAGGATCACGCCGACCTGATCGAGCTCGCGGCGCGGGTCAGCGGTGGCGCCGACGATCCGTCGCGCCTGTTCGCCGCCGACGGTCCGCTCGACGTGGAGCGCGTGGTCGCCTACCTCGCGGTGTCGGCCGTGATCGGTGACTTCGACGGTTACCGCCACAGCCACAACTACCGCCTGCACCACGATCGCAGAACCGATCGCTGGTCGATGCTGCCATGGGGGCTCGACCGCACCTTCAAGAAGCACCTCGACGTGATGGACTCGGGCGGGCTCCTGGCCCGGCGCTGCTTCGCCGACGACCGCTGCCGGGCGCGCTACGCCGTGGCCGTCGAGCGGGCCGCGGCCCGCCTCCAGCACCTGGCCGCGACCGGTGTGCTCGATCGCTGGTTCATCCTGGTCGACGCCGCCACGGTGCGCGATCCGCGCAAGCCCTACGACGCGAAGGCGATGAGCGAGGCGCGCAGCGAGCTGCGCCGCTTTGTGGGGTCGCGACCCGGCGAGGTGCGCGCCTCGCTCGGCGCCCTCGCGTCACCACCACGGCCGCCGGCACCGGCGTGCGAGCCCGCCACGGTCGGTGGCGCCGGCTTCCAGCTCTGCCGCACGCCGTTGACCTGGGCCGAGGCCGAGGCCCACTGCGCCACGCTCGGCGCTCACCTGGCCCGCATCGACGACGCGGAACAGTCGCGTGGGCTGGCCGGGCTGATCCGCGAGCGCGGCGGCTCGGCCGGGAACGACCGCTGGTGGATCGGCCTGTCCGATCGCGGCCGCGAGGACCAGGCGGCGTGGTCCGACGGCGCGCCGGTCGGCTTCACCGGCTGGGCCGAGGGGCAACCCGACGACGCCGCTTGCGGTGAGGACTGCGCCGCACTCAGGCCCAAGAATGGCACCTGGAGCGATGGCCACTGCGCCCTGCGGCGCCCGTTCATCTGTCGTCGATGATGAACGTGGCCGGCACCGTGATGGCTCGATCGATCGCCGCCCAGACGGCGTCGCGGGTCGGGTCGTCGCCAGGCAGGACCAGGGTCCCGTCATCGTCGTCGAGCTGGTCGAACGGCACTGCGGCGAGGATGATCGCCGCGTCGATGTTGACGGGGATGGTGGCCCGCTGGCCGGGCGCCAGCGAGAGCGCCAGGTTGATCGACACCGCGTGCTGGCGCTCGTCCTCGATCTCGAAGTCGCGCATCATCCCGCCGACCAGGGCCTCGCCCTTGATGGTGAGGTGTTCATCGCTGCCGCCTACGCCCAGCTCGAACCGCGAGTACAGGCCCGACGGCGCGGTCGCCAGCTCGATGGCCGCCGGGGCCTCGTCACGCCGCCAGCGCAGATCCACGGGGGCGCGGGTGGTGCGCATGTCGCCGGCCGGCGCCGAATCGCCGATCACGCGCAGCGAGCTGATCTGGAGCCGGAGCTCGTCGACCTCGACGTCGACGCTGACCGGGCCGGGCACGGCGGGCGAGATGCCCCAGGTCACGGTCAGGCCGGAGGTGCCGCTGCTCCCGTCCCCGTCGCCGGCGGCGTCGACATCGGCACCATCGTCGCCCCCCACCGGACATCCGGCGAGGAGCATGAACGCGATCCCGGCGAAGGACCTCACGGCAGCGAGCACTGCAACCAGGGTACCATCAGGCCTCGGCACCGAGTCCGCGGGCTTCGGGTTCGCCCCCACGCCGGAACCCTCACCAGCTGCGCAATGTCCGTACACCCCACGTACTCCGTGATCATGCGTGAGTGACCCACTCTCCGAACCAACCGTCGACGCTGCCGACCTGACCCGAGCCCTGTCGCAGGCCGGACCGCCGCGCCTGTTCCTGGCCCTGGCCGGGGAGCCGGGCGTGGCCTCGCGCCTGGTCGACCTCATGCCCGGCCATGAGGTGACCTTCGGCCGCTCCCGTGGCGCCACCGTCTCGGTCGACCACGAGCAGGTCTCGCGCCTGCACACCCGCGTGCGGCGGGGGGGCGACATCGTCACGGTCGAGGATCTGGGCAGCCGCAACGGCACGCGCGTGAACGGCACGCGCATCGACGGCGTCACCGCGCTGAACCCAGGTGACGAGCTGGCCATCGGGCCCATCACCGCCGTGTTCGGCCGCGCCAGCCGCCTCCGGCGCGATCGCAGCATCGCCGGTGCCGACGCGTTCGAGGACCGGCTCGCCGCCGAGCTCGATCGCGCGGTGCGCTATCACCGGCCGGTCGCGGTCGCCATGGCACGCATCGAAGGTGGCGACGAGATGGTCGAGCGCGCGGCGGCGGCTGTGCGGCGCATGGATCTGGCCGCCGAGTTCGGCGGTGACGACCTGGCGCTGGTGCTGCCCGAGCGCGCCCGCGACGAGGCGGTGCGCGAGTTGACCCGCATCGCCGCCGAGCTGGCGGCGGCCGGCGGCCAGGCGACCTTCGGGGTCGCGGTCGCGCCGGCCGACGGCACCACCGTCGACGCGGTGGTGGGCGAGGCGCGGGCGGCGCTGCGAACGGCGCGGCCGGGCCAGGTCGCGGCCAGCCCCCCGACCGTGGCCGAGGAGGACGTCGACGCGCTGGTGCTCGAGCCGGCGATGCAGCGCCTCTACGAGATGCTGACCCGGATCGCGGCGACGCCGATGACCGTGCTCATCTACGGCGAGACCGGGGTGGGCAAGGAGCTGGTGGCCGAGACCGTGCACCGACGTTCGACGCGGCGCGACCACCCGCTGGTCAAGCTCAACTGCGCGTCGTTGCCCGAGAACCTGCTCGAGAGCGAGCTGTCCGGCAACGAGCGCGGCGCCTTCACCGGCGCCGAGCGCCGCAAGCTGGGCTTCTTCGAGGCGGCGACGGGCGGCACCCTCTTCCTCGACGAGATC
>SXJR01000104.1 GCA_005779305.1 Myxococcales bacterium | reverse complement strand
CAACTCGCTGCCGCCGCTCGAGCGCATGCGCGCCGGCCTCGACGCGTACCTCGATCACGTCTCGCACCACGCCCGGCCCTTCGTCGCGCTCATGCGCGGCGGCATCGGATCGGACCCCGAGGTGGTCGCGGTGATCGAAGGCGTGCGTACGACCTACGTCGAACGCTTCCTCGAGAAGGCCGAGGGCACGCCGCTGGCCGGTCTGCTCCTCGCCAACCGCCCCCTGGTCCGGATCGCCGTGCGGGGCTGGATCGGCTTCGTCGAGGCGGCCAGCCTGGAGTGGCTGCAGCGCAAGGACGTCGAGCGCACCGTCGTGCGCGACGTGCTGGTCGACGCGCTCCTCGCCAGCCTCCGGATCGGCAGCGCCGGCCCGACGTCGGGCCCGAAGCCGAGCTGAGGTCAGGCCCGACGCTCGTACGTGAGCAGCGTCGTCGGCGCGCCGCCGTGTTTGGACTCGATGGCCGCGGCGCGGGTGAAGCCGGCGCTCTCGGCGACCGAGATCGAGGGCGTGTTGCGGCCGTCCATGATGGCGATGACCCGCGCGAGCCCCCGTGGCCCGAGCAGCCAGGCGCAGATCGCGCTGACCGCCTCGGTGGCGTAGCCGCGGCCCTGGTAGGCCGGCGCCACGGTGTAGCCGATCTCGGCGTTGTCCTGGGCCTCGGACAGGACGCGCACGCCGAGGTCGCCGACCAGGAGGTCGCGCTCGCGCTCGACGATGGCGAGCTGGAACCACGGCCCCGGCACGTCGCACGGCGTGCGCGGCTCCATCGCCGCCAGATCGCGCTCGATCTCGCCGGGATCGACCACGCCCCAGCCCTGGAAGCGCGCCACCTGCGGATCGCGGCGGTAGGCGATCACCAGGCGAGCCTCGGCTCGCAGCAGGGGCCTCAGCAGCACGCGTTCGCCGACGATCGGCGCAAAACCGGTCACGCATTGCATGTTCGCACGCAACAGACTCTTTCGCGTGGGCCCGCTACCGCGCTGGTCCGGGTCGACGCACGATGCCGGCATGTCGACCGCACTCACCCTTCGCCGTGCCGGCGAACGCGGGCACGCGAACCACGGCTGGCTGAACAGCTTCCACACCTTCTCGTTCGCGGACTACCACGATCCGCGGCACATGGGCTTCCGCGCCCTGCGCGTGATCAACGACGACACCGTGGCGCCCGGCATGGGGTTCGGCACTCCCGGTCACCGCGACATGGAGATCATCTCCTACGTCCTCGACGGCGAGCTCGGCCACAGGGACTCGATGGGCAGCAGCTCGGTGATCCGGCCCGGCGACGTTCAGCGCATGTCGGCGGGCACCGGCGTCCGCCACAGCGAGATGAACTCGTCGCCAACGTCGCCAGTGCACTTCCTCCAGATCTGGATCGTGCCCGACCGTCCCGGGCACGCGCCGGGCTACGCCCAGATCGCGTTCCCGGAGGCCGATCGGCGCGGGACGCTACGGCTGGTGGCCTCACCCGACGGCAGCGACGGCTCGGTCAGCATCCATCAGGACGTCCGGCTGTACGCCGGCCTGTTCGACGCCGGCGAGGCGGCGACCCACGTGGTGGCGCCGGGGCGCCACGCCTGGATCCACGTCGCGCGCGGGAAGGCTCAGGTCGACGGCGTCTTGCTCGAGGCCGGCGACGCGGTGTCGACCAGCGCGCCGGGTGCGCTGAGCATCACCGGCGACGGCGCCGAGGTGCTGGTCTTCGACCTGAACTGACCCTGAGCTTCGTACGACGGCGTGAGCTGCGCGCGCCCGGGCTCGTCGGACTCCGAGTGCGGCGGCGCCTTCGGATTACCGAGCCGCGAGACGTGAAGGCGTGCTGGGTCGTACATGTCGGCATCCCCCCCGGGACGTCGATCGGATACCAAGCCCCGCGTCGCAGATCAACGCAGCTCACGCACACTCTGCACTCCCGCGCCGCTCCGGAGCGGGTCTAAGATCAAGGCATGAGGGAGCTGCACTGTCGCGGCGCGCGCGTCGCGGTGTTGTCGTTGCTTGCGATCGCGGCCTGCGGCCCGAGCGGTGGAGGTCAACAGGATGCCGGCGTCGGTGATGACGGCAACCCGGGGACCGATGCGCCGCTCCCCCACACCCTGCTCGGCATCTCCGTGACGCCGACCAACCCGCTGGTCGAGCTCGACCTGAACGTCACCGGGTCGCAAGTGTTCACCGCGACCGGCATCTACCTCGACGGCGTGCCCGAGGATCTGAGCGCCGCGGTCACCTGGGCGGTGATCAACCCGGCGGTCGGTGCCTTCGCCGGGTCGACGCTCGCGATCCCCGCGTTCGCCAGCTCGACAGCCGAGGTGTCGCGCATCACCGCAACGATGGGCAGCGTCGTCGGCGAAGCCCAGATCACCGTCGTCGCGTACCGGCGCAGCGGTCCCACGCAGGACTTCTTCTTCATCCTCCCCTACAACGACCCGACCGGCGCGCAGCAGCGACCGCTCGACTTCTCGACCCAGATCCCGTCGCTCGACGTGTTCTTCCTGATGGACACGACCGGTTCGATGTTCGGGTCGATCACCAACCTGCAGAACGCGCTCTCGGGAACCGTGGTCCCAGGCATCCGCGCCGAGGTCGCCGACAGCCAGTTCGGCGTGGGCGCCTTCGAGGACTTCCCGATCCTGCCGTACGGCTCGCTGCGAGGCTCCGACTGCGGACGCGGCGGCCTGCCGACGCCCGACCAGCCGTTCCACCTGTTCCAGACCATCACCGCCAGCGTCCCGTCGGTACAGGCCGGCGTCGGCATGCTGCGCACCGCCACCGGTCCGATCGGCTGCGGCCAGGACTGGCCCGAGTCCGGCATCGAGGCGCTCTATCAGGCCGCGACCGGCGCGGGCCTGACCGGACCGTCGCCCACCAGCGTGCCGGCCAACACCACCGGGGTCGGTGGCGTCGGCTTCCGCTCGGATTCGATGCCGGTGATCGTCACGATCTCCGACGCGCAGTTCCACGGCCCGGGCGAGACTGGCTCGTGCCCGACCACCGGCGAGTCCGCCAACTACACCGGCCCCGTGGCGGCGGCGGCACACTCGCGCGCGGCCACCAAGAGCGCGCTCGCCGCGATCTGCGGTCGCGTTGTCGGGGTCGCGGCGATCCAGCCGACCCTGGCCGCGCAGTGCTCGAGCCAGGCTGACCTCGAGGATTTCGCGACCGCCACCGGTGCGCTGGTGCCGCCCGCGGCGTGGGACGTCGGCATCCGACCGGCCGGCTGTGCGGCGACTGCGTGCTGCACCGGCGCCAACGGCGTCGGCCGCCCGCCCAACGCCCAGGGCCTGTGTCCGGTCGTGTTCCTGGCCTCGCCCGACGGCAGCGGCCTGGGCAGCAACATCGTCACCGGCATCCGCATGGTCGCGCGGTTCGCCACGTTCGACGTGGAGAGCGCGCGGACGGGCGTCACGACCGACGTGAACGGCAACCCGCTGCCGGCCCCGCGCACCACGGCCGACTTCATCCGCGCGGTGACCCCGGTCAGCTTCACGCTGCCGCCGCCGCCGCCGATCCTCACCAACCCGACGTTCGATGCCACCGCGTTCCACGGCGTCACGCCCGGCACCCAGGTGTCGTTCGACGTGCAGGCCTTCAACGACTTCGTCCCCCAGACCAGCACCGCGCAGATCTTCCGGGCCAACATCCAGGTGCTGGCCGGCGGCTGCACGCCGCTCGACGCCCGCGACGTGCTGATCCTGGTGCCGCCGATGCCGGTGGTCGTGCAATAGGCTGGCTGCGACGCGGCATGCGGCCGTGGTACTGCCGCCCGCTGGTCACTGGGGGTCCCGGCTCCGTCGGCGACGCGGCCGTGCGCGTGCGCTCGAGGTCCCGGCGGGCATGGAATCCGTGGGCTTGGCGCGGCGCGATGCGTGCAAACCACCGGCAGCATGACCGTCCTCCATTCCACCGCTCTTGCTCGCTCCGCAGCCCTCGCTCCGGTCTTGCTCGCCACCCTGGTCGCGTGCGTGGTTGACGCCGAGGACGAGGTCGCCGTCGATCGCGACTCCGACTCAGCGCCGTTCAGCAACGAGACCGCAGTGGTCAGCGCCGCCGGCGGCCAGCAGGTCACCATCCGCGGCCGAGTGTTCTACAACGACCGCCGAGATCACGGCCTGTTCGCCGCGCGGCGTACGCCCACGGGCGCGGTCGGCACGCGGTGCAACACCGCGGGGCAGCGTGACGACGGCACGGCCTGCAGCCTCAACTGGCTCGGTGCCCAGTACGCCGTGGTTGACGTCCTCGACCTCGACGACGGCTACGGCCTGCTCGACGTGAACTGCCACCCCGAGGTGGTGCTGGGCAGCGTGGCCGTGAACTACGACGGCTCGTTCGCGGCCACGGTGTCCGTCGACGATGCGTGCAACCATGACGACCTCGGCAACGCCATCGCGCTGCGGGTGCGGCTGCGCTATTGCGGCCCCTGGTGTTTCTCGCTGAACACCGAGGAGGACGCGCCGTACGCGCTGTACCACCCGGGCGCATCGGCGGCGTCGCCGCGGATCGTGGCGCCGGGCGCCGACGTCTCGGTGGGTGACATGTACTTCAATCCGGCCGGCAGCCCGACCACGGTCGCCAACAACACCAGCCGCGCCGCCAGCTACTACGCCTCGCTGGTCGACACCATCCTGACCGTGCACCGCGACGCCGGCGTTCCGTTCTACAAGAGCAGCTTCGGCGAGATCCAGTACGTCTATCCCTCGTCGCTGACGGCCACCGCTACCGCCAAGTCACCGACCTTGGTCGTCATCTCGTCGACGCTAGACCCCGGCTGGGTAGGCGGCAAGACCTCGGCCCACGAGTACGGCCACGTGCTCATGCAGCGGGCCTGGGATGGAGACTACGGCTTCGACGGCGTGGGCATCTCGGCCAACGACTCCACGATCGCACCATCGCGCCAGATCGCGTTCAAGGAGGCGTGGGCAGAGTTCATCGCGCGTGCCGTGTTTCCGCTGACCTACGGCTGCGGCCTGGCCAGCTTCGACGACAACGCCACGAGTCCGTTGCCCGGTGCTCTCGGCCAGGGTGCGCAGTGGCGGCTCAACGTGACCAAGGCCCTGTGCGACTGGTACGACGGCCGCAACGATGACGACGCGGCCCTGGCCGGCGCCGGCGATCACTTTGCGGCCGACGGCATCTACTCGATGTGGTTCAACCTCCGCCAGATGTATCTGACCGCCTCCCTGTATGGCGGCGACTACGCAGGCGAAGGCCTCTGGTTCTGCGACTACGTCGATTACTACCTCGACGTCCGTCAGTCGACGGCGGCGGTGGGCGCCGCCAGCCACGCCAACTACGTGTCAACGATCACCGACCTCATCTACAACAACAACATCGCCTGCTTCCTGCCGGCGCCGTAGTAGCGGTCGAGCCGCGTCAGTGCGCGGCGGACGGGTCGACACCCGCCGCATCCGCCGAACGCCAGTCGACGACCATCGACGGCTCGCGCAGGAACTCGTCGGGGTTGGCCACCGCGAGCGCGACGCGCAGCACCTCGTCCATGTGCTTGACCGGGACGATCGTGATCTGCTCGAGCACGGCCTCAGGGATGTCCTTCAAGTCCTTCTTGTTCTCCTCGGGGATGACCACGGTGGTCACGCCAGCGCGGTGGGCGGCCAGGATCTTCTCCTTGAGGCCGCCGATCGCCAGCACCCGCCCGCGCAGCGTCACCTCGCCGGTCATGGCGATGTTCTGCCGCACCGCCACCCGCATCAGCGCCGAGGCCACGGCGGTGGCCATGGTGATGCCGGCGCTGGGGCCGTCCTTGGGGATCGCGCCCTCGGGGAAGTGGACGTGGATGTCCACCTTGGTCTGGAAGTCACGGGACAGGCCGAAGCTCTCCGAGCGCGAGCGGATGTAGCTCATCGCCGCCTGCGCGCTCTCCTGCATGACGTCGCCGAGCTTGCCGGTCAGCGTCAGCTTGCCCTTGCCGGGCACCACCGTGACCTCGGTCGGCAAGAGGTCACCGCCGAACATGGTGACCGCCAGGCCGTTGCACAGGCCGATCTCGTCGGCCTGCTCGCGCCGGTTCTCGCGGTACTTCTCGACGCCGAGGAAGCCGGGCAGGGTCTCGGGCGTGACCGCGTACGCCGCATCGGCCTGGCGGCCGGCGGCCAGCCAGTCCTTGGCGATCTTGCGGCACACGGTGGCGATCTCGCGCTCGAGGGAGCGGACGCCCGCCTCCTTGGTGTAGCGGTGGACGATCACGGTGAGCGCCTCGTCGCTCCACGTCACCGTCAGATCCTTGACCCCGTTCGCCTCGCTCTGCTTGGGGATGAGGTACTGGCGCGCGATCGCGATCTTCTCCCACTCGGTGTAACCGGGCAGCTCGATGATCTCGAGGCGGTCCTGGAGCGGCAGCGGGATCGAGTGCTGGTTGTTGGCCGTCGTGATGAACATGACGTCCGACAGGTCGT
>SXJR01000103.1 GCA_005779305.1 Myxococcales bacterium | reverse complement strand
GCCAGCGCGCGGCCCACCGCGGGTCGCCGTGCAGGTGCTGTCCGGCCGCTAGCTCGCCGGCGACACCCTCGACGCCGGCCACCGGTAGCCGCGTCGAGGCTCGGGCCCACGCCAGCTCGCCGTCGTCGAGCTCGGCCGCCGCCGCCAGCCCGCGGCGCACGGCGCCGGCATCGGGCCCATCACCGAGTCCGACCGCGATCCAGAGCGCACGGCCGCGCGTCGCGACCACGTCGGACCATTCCAGGCCGCGCCATGGTGCACGCGCCCGGACGCCGGTCGCGAGCACGGCCAGCGCCGCCAGCTCGGCGTCGCCGACGTGGGCGAGATCGGAGATCATCGCCCACCTGCCGTCGAGCGCGGGCAGCCCGATCGGTCGATCCCGTCCCTCTTCGATCGAGGGATCGATCAAGACGCGCACCTCGCCTGCGCGCCGCCACGAGCGGGCCACCGTATGGACCGCCCGTCGAGCGTCACCACCGCGCACGGCGACCGTGGTTCGCCGCGGGTCGTAGCTCCGCCGCCACCAGCGCGCGATCGCCGCGCCATCGGCGATGAACGCCTCGCCCTCCTCGACGGCGACGCGGGCCCGCTCGGCCGCGATGCAGTCGTCCGCGACGAGCCCGACCGGATCGGCGGCCGCGGCGACCGCCTCGATCGCGTGGACGAGCGCGCCGCGCGGCGCGACCGCCCGGAAGACCGTGGCGTCCGGGGTCACCCATCCATCGAGCCCGCCGCCGCCGCGCCGCAACCTGGCCCCGGCGCCCAGCTCGGCGCGCGCCAGCGCCACGTGCTCGGCCAGGTGGGCCAGTCCGCCCTCTCGGCGGGCCTCGTCGCCGCGGCCGCCGCCGATCCAGGCCTCGACCGTCACCGGCCCGTCACCCGGGGCGACCACGACGGTGACGCCATGATCGGTGAGCTCGCGATGCAGAAGCGACATGGCCGGTAGCGACGCGCCGACCACCGCCGCGGCGAACATCGCCGTGCAGGGCAGGCTTCGGTCACGATAGGCAGAGGAAGTGCGGAGGGGCACGTTTCGGGCATCGCGACGGGGTAACGCCGGTCGCGGGTCCGAGTGTACCGAGACCTGAAGGCCGCTCGGGCGGGGCTGAGGGGTATCATCGAGGCCATGAAGCGCTTCAACGTGCTCGCCACGCCGGCCCTGGTCGCCGGGCTCGCCGGCCTGCTCGTCGCGTGTGGTGGCGACGAGCCGGTCGACGCCGCCGGCACCTACACGATCTCGCTCACCAACCGCGAGAACGGCTGCAACAACGCCAACTGGACCGTGGGCGACACCGCCAGCAACATCGGCGTGGTCATCACCCAGAACGGCGCCACCGCCAGCGCCGACGTTCAGCCGGGGGGCGGGCGCCTGGCCCTCGACCTGGCGCTCGGCGGTCACGTCTTCATCGGCAAGGTCGACGGAAACCGACTCGACCTGCTGATCGAGGGCACCAACTCGTTCTCGATGGGGACGTGCGACTACACGATCGACGCGCGCATCGACGCCCAGCTCGACGGCGACGTCCTCTCCGGCGACGTCCTCTATCAGGACCAGACCGATAACTCGACCGACTGCGGCGCCCTCACCGGCTGCACCTCGCGCCAGGAACTGCTCGGGAACCGGCCACCGTCGTAGCAACGACGTCGCTCCCGCGTAGAATCTCTCCGTGGCGCGCCTGCCCGCCAGCATCCCGACCCTCGCGACCGCGCGCCTGCGGCTGCGGCCGTTCATCGCGGCCGACGCGGCGGCGGTCACCGCGCTGGCCGGTGACGCCGAGGTCTCGCGCTACCTCCTGCACGTGCCCCACCCGTATCCCGCCGGCCTGGCCGAGGAGTGGATCGCCACCCACCGCGACGCCTGGACCCAGGGTCAGGGCGCGAGCTGGGCGATCACCCGGATCCCCGATGGAGCCCTGCTCGGCACCGCCAGCCTGCGCTGGGTGCGCCGCCACGATCATGCTGAGCTCGGCTACTGGCTCGGTCGCGCCCACTGGGGCCACGGCTTCGCCTTCGAGGCGGCGGCCTGCGCGGTTGACTTCGCGTTCGAGACCCTGGCCTGCGCCCGGGTGTTCGCCCAGCACCTGGGTGGCAACGAGCGCTCGGCCAAGGTGCTGACCCGGCTCGGCATGACGGCCGAGGGCGTGCGACGCGGCCACATCAAGAAGGCCGGCGCCTACCACGACACCTACCAGTTCGGGGTGCTGCGCGACGAGTACGTCGCTCAGCGATCGGCGTCCTGATCCGATTCGTCCTCGCAGCCAGCGATCGACATGCGCATCCCCCAGCCGCCGTTCTCGGCCCGGATCTTGTGCGCCTTCTCGGCGCCGATCTTGGCCCCGATCACACGTTCAGCCTCGTTGCCGAGATCGGCGAGGGCGCGGAAGTAGCGCTCGTAGGGCGACGCGCGGCCGAGATCGGCGGGCGCCGGGAGCAGGCCGGCGCGCTCGTGCGAGATCCGCTTCTGCAACGCTGCCTGCTCGCCGGGCAAGGCCTTGTCCTGCAGCTCCTCCCCCATCGAATGAGGTGACAGCTGGTCGGCGCCCTGGTGATCTCCGGTGGCCTCGACGTACCAGCCGCGAACCCGGCTCTTCCACGAGCTCGCCAGCTCGGCGAAGGCCTGGTTGGCCTGCGTGACCTCTTCCGCGGTCAGCCCGACGGACTCGGCGGTACCGGGGTCGATCGTCATGAGCTCGCCGCGCATCACCGGGGGCAGATCGATCTTCACGCCGCATTCCTGGGCCAGCGCGAGGAGCTCTTCCTTGGTCGGGTTGAGCCAGTCGCCGTCGCCGTCGGGACCGCCCGGGTGCTTGCGTACCTTGCCGCCGCCGGCCGCGATGGCGCCCTCGAGCTGGGCGAGCCGCCCGCTGAGCGCCGCGATCTGTTCGCGCTGCGCCTGGTCGCGAACCAGGAGCTCCTCGCGGGTGATCGTCGCCGAGGGCTCGGACGGGACCGCGATGGCCACGGTCGGTCCCGCCACCGCAGCCGGCCGCGGCGGCGCGCCGTCGAGGGTGACCTTCTCGCCGGCCTTCACCTCGGCCTGTCCGCTCGGGCTGGCGACCAGCACCTTGCCCTCGTAAACGGTGACCACCGCGGCGGTGGCGATGACGGCGCCGGCGGCGGCACCGATCAGACTGGCTTTCGTTGGCATCGGAATGACCTCCACGCGGAAGCAGGTGCCGGTGACATGGATCTCGCCGGCGGGGGTGGTGACGGTGAACCGCGCCGGACTGGCGCGATCGACGCGATAGAAGACGTCGCCCGATTCCTGGCGCACGGAGAGCGCGGCGCCGTCCTGGCGCCAGCCGAACGCGGCGCCCGGCTCGGCGACGGCAACCCCGCGGCCGCCAAGCGCGACGGTCTCGCGGGCGGCGTACGCTCGACGAGCGACGACGATCGAGGCCGGGGGCGCGGACGGCCACGCGACGACGACCACAGCGGCGGCAGCGGCGACCGCTGCGACCGCGACGACGACGAGGGGCCAGCGCGAGCGACGGCGATCGGACCGGCCAGCGCCGAGAGTGGCGACGTCGACTCGGTCGGCGAAGCCGGCGGGAGGGCCGGGCGGCTGCCAGCGCTCGAGCGCCTCGTGCACGGCGTCGTCGTGGGGATCGTCGGGCTCGTGGCTCATGGGTGGACCTCCGCGAGCGCAGCTCGCAGCGCGGCCCGAGCCCGCGCGAGTCGTGACTTGACGGTGCCGAGATCGATCTCGAGCGCGCGCGCGACGTCGGCGTAGTCGAGCCCGTGCAGCTCGCGCAGGACGAAGGCGGCGCGGTACTCGGGCGTCAGCTCGGCCAGGGCGCGATCGATCGCGGCGGCGAGACGGCGGCGATCGAGGGCGTCGTCGGCGCGATCGCGGTCAGCGCGCACGACCAGGTCGTCGGCGGCGATCGCCGACGCCGGCCGCCGACGAAGCTCGTCGATCGCGCGGCGCGAGGCGATGGTCAGGATCCACGTCGACAGCCGCGCCGGGCCGACGCGCTGGAACGCAGGCAGCTGGCGGAACACCGCGAGGAAGGTGTCCTGCGCCAGGTCCTCGACGGTGGCGCGCCGCCCGCCGCCGAGGAGGCGGCCGAGCAGGGCGAACACCGCGCCCTGGTGGTGCTCGACCACGGCGCGCCAGGCCGCGGCGTCACCGCGCTGGGCCCGGGCCAGCGTGACATCGTCGAGCTCGCCTCGACGGGGCGCCGGATCGAGGGGGTCACGCGGAGCCAGAGCCACGGTCACACCCCTTACTCGAAGGAGGCCCCGGAAGGTTCCCGAAAAAGGTCCGGGCCTTGCTCGGTGACGCGGCAATGCTCGAGCGTCTCCTTGGTTTCACGAGGTTAGCGGCCGTCGCGTTGCCTTTCGCAACGCTTGCCGCCTGCGGCCCACCCACCTCGGCGGCCGATGACGACGGGAGCGAGCCCGATCCCGACGCAGCGACCACCGAGATCGACGCCGCCATCGACACCCCGTCCGGGTGTGCGCCGGGTGCGCCCGGCGTGGCCTGCGTGATCGCCCTCCACGATCAGGTGAAGACTGGGTGCGACCCGAACCGGCTGACCGAGCTCACTGCCGAGCTGACCTCGCGGCGCGGCACCTTCCCGCTGTGGGAGGCCGGCACCGCGCTGTTCGTCGCCGACGCCGAGGTCGCGGTCGCCGGCGCGTGGAACACCTGGGCGACGACCGCCACCCGCACCACCGCCCTGTGCGGCGGGGCGCTGTTCACCGCCACGGCCCCGGTGCCGTCCGGACACCACGGCTACAAGATGGTCGCCGGCAGCGTCTGGATGCTCGATCGCTGGAGCTGGTCGTTCATGTACGACGACTTCGCCGGCAACGCCGACGGCAAGAACTCCGTGCTCGACACCCACGACTCGGGCCGCGGCCATCTGGTCGCGGTGCCCGAGCAGGTGTGCTCGACCGTGCTCGGCAACTGCCGCAACATGGCGGCGTACCTGCCGCGCGGCTACCACGCACCGGTCAATGCCGGCCGCCGCTATCCGGTCGTGTTCATGCACGACGGCCAGAACGTCTTCGACGATCACGACTGCTGTTTCGGCCACACCGGCTGGGAGGTCAACGTCGCGCTCGACGCCGAGATCACGGCCGGCCGCGTCGAGGAGGCGATCATCGTCGCCGTCGATCACGCCGGCGGCGCCCGCAACGACGAGTACGGCTGGTCGGAGTTGGTGGGGGGCAAGCAGGAGAGCTTCATGAGCTTCCAGATCGGGACGGTGCAGCCACGCGCCGCCGCGCTGTGGCGCCTCGATCCGGCCCGGATCTACGTGGCCGGCTCGTCGCTGGGCGGGCTCATCTCGATGCGGCTCGCGCTCGAGCACCCCGACGTGTACGCCGGCGCGGCGTCGCTGTCGGGCGCGTTCTGGCCGGGCCAGGACACTGACACCGCGCTGCGCGATCGCCTGCCGTCGATCGGCAAGGTGCCCGTCGCGGTGTACCTCGATCACGGCGGCACCGCGCAGGGCGGCGGCGACGGCTACGCCGACTCGGTGGAGATCCGCGATCAGATGGTCGGCCTGGGCTGGATGCGCGGCAACTCGCCCGTTTGTACGCGCGGGACCGACGCCATTTGCTACCACCACGAGCCCGGCGCGACTCACGACGAGCTGGCGTGGAGGGATCGGTCCTGGCGGTGGTTGAGGTTCCTGTTCGGAGTGTGAGCCCCGGCGGAGGGGCTCGCTGACCTCAGGTGGGGCGGCAGGTCCCGGCCCGGTGGACGCAAGGCCGCGGATCGAGAGGCCGATGAAGGGCACGTCGGTTGCTACATGGCCATGACATGAAGCCCTCCATCGCCGCGTCCTTCGCGCTCCTCCTGGGTGCCTGTGTGGTCGGAACCGACGGCCCTGGCCCGGGCGACGACGACGACGACGTGCCGCCGCCGACCGGCATCGCCGGAAGCATCACCAGCAACCAGACCTGGGGCGGGGCCCAGACCATCACCGCCAACGCCACGATCGAGGCCGGCGCGACGGTGACGGTCACCGCCGGCGCCGCGATCGAGGCCAAGGACGGCGTCACCCTGCGGGTGAAGGGCAGGCTCGTGGTCGAGGGCACCGACGCCGCCAAGGTGACGTTCCTGCCCACCACCGACGCCCTGACCTGGGCCGGCATCGTCGCCGACCCCGGCGGTGAGGTGTCGCTGGCCTACGTCGAGGGCACCGACGTGGCCACGCTGGTCTACTGCCACACGGGCGCCACCTGCGATCTCGACCACGTGGTCTTCGACGACCTCGGCAAGGCCCTCATCGTCGAGGGCACGGCGACGCTCACGAAGTCGCGCATCAGCAAGGTGCAGAACGGCGGCGTGACGGTGTCCAACGGCACCCTCACCATCACCGACTCGCACCTGCTCACCTCGAGCGGCGACGTGGTGATCCAGAACGGCGGCAGCCTCACCATCGATCACTCCGAGATCGGCGAGGCCATGGGCAGCTACGAGCACTGCAACCTGCACGTCGGCTCGGGCGCACTGACCATCACCCGCTCCAACATCCGCGCTGGCGTCTACGGCCTCATGCTCGGCGGCACCAGCGGTGCGGTCATGCAGTACAACAACTGGGTGGAGAACGGCGCCGGCACCGACATCTCCGAGGTCGGCATCAACACCAACGTCGACCTGCGCTTCAACTACTGGGATCAGGGCGCGCCCAACCTCGGCGCCGCCTACAACGTCGGCAACGCCGCCACCGCGCGGATCACCGACGCCGGCCCGAGGCCCTGAGGCTGACGCGGAGGCGGGGGGCGGGGAGCGGGGAGCGGCGGGAGCGGGGAGCGGCAGGTCAGGGTGCCGTCGCGGAGCCGGGCATGATCTCCTCGATGATCGACGGATCCTCCGGGGTGCGCGGCGTGAGCAGGTAGACCCCGACCAGATCCTCGCCGGACTGGAACGCCGCCCAGGTCCGGGTCCCTTCCGGGATCTCCTGGCGCGACACGATGCGAGCGCGCGCGTCCTGGGACACCGGTGACCTGGTCGAGCGTTTCTCGACCAGCTGATTCCAGCGCTCGGCGGCGCGGGCCTCATCGGCCCAGCGCTCGAAGCGCTGGACGCGCACCAGCCGATCCGCCGCGTAGCGGGCGAGGATCCACGCGTCGCCGTAGCCGGTGCCGGGCCGATCGCACTGGGGGTAGACCGCCTCGGGCTTGGGCGGTTCGCGCTGGGCGCAGAAGTCGTAGTGGCGCAGCGCCCGCGCCGTGTCGTCGCGCGACATGCCGAGCGTGACGTAGAGCGGCCCCTCGGCCCGCTGGGCGGCACAGCCGCCCACGAGCGCGAGCGCGAGCAAGATCACGAGCCCCAGGATGCTGTGCATGGCGATTGGTACCTTATCAACGCCTCCCGCCGGTGGTATAGGCACGTCATGCGCAACTGGAACACAGGTTGGGTGTGTCTGGTCGTCCTCTCGCTGGCGACGCTGCCAGGCTGCGGCGAGGACGGGTTCGGACCTCCCCGGACGTCGCCGCCGGGCACCCTGGCGCCCGACGGCCGCTACGTCGTCGAGGGTGTCCCCGCCTGGCACCTGATCGGCAACGCGCTGACACCAGGTCAGGATGCACTGACGATCTCCGTCGCGGCGCCGCCCGAGGCCGAGGTGGTCGACGTCTGGGTCGCCGGCGGCCCCGGTCAGCGCCTCACCCTCGACGCCGCCAGCGGCCGCTTCACCGGCGAGCTCGACATCGGCGCCCTGGCCGCCGGCGAGCACGAGATCCTGGTGGCCGCCAACGGGGCCAACACCGCCGTGGCGCAGAAGCTCTTCAATCGTACTCACCCGCTCTATTTCCTGCTGTCGACAGACTGGGATTTTGCGGATCCCGGCCAGGTCTCGCTCGACTACCACGCGATGATCCGCGCCGGACACCCCGACGTGAAGTTCACCCACTTCCCGGGGCCGTACACGTACACCGACCCGGTCCTGCCCGAGGTCCGCAAGGCCGAGCTGGCGGCGTGGCTCGTCGCGCAGCGCGATCAGCACGGCGACGAGATCGGGTTGCACATCCATCCCTGGTGCCACTTCGTGGTGAGCGCCGGCCTGACCTGCAACACGACCGACTCGCTCCGCTTCCAGCAAGACCTCAACGGGTACACCATCCGCCTCGAGGCCTACGGTCAGGCCGGCATGGAGACGTTGCTCACCCACGCCGACGAGATCTTTGCCCAGCGCAACCTGGGCAAGCCGGTCACGTTCCGCGCCGGCGCGTGGTCTGCGTCGATCGACACGCTCAAGGCGCTGGCCAACAAGGGCTACGTCGCCGACACCAGCGCCAACAACTGGGCCCGCATGGAGGAGTGGATCGGCGACGGCACGCTCTACACGTGGAACATGACCAACTGGTCGATGATCGGCGACACCAGTCAACCGTATTACCCGAATACGATCGACAAGCAGTCTGGCGCTGCGCCCAATCTCCCCATTCTCCAGGTCCCAGACAACGCGATCATGGTCGACTACGTGACCACCGCGGAGATGATCGACATCTTCGACCAGAACTGGCCCGGCACCGCCCTGCCCGAGCCGCGGACGTTCATGATGGGCTTCCACCCATCCCAGAACATGTCCGTCGAGGAATACCGCCGGATCGACGGGATCCTCGATCACGCCGACCTGTACCGGGCGTCCTTGCACGCCGGGCCCGTGGTCTACGTGCGCCTCAAGGACATGCCGACCGTGTTCGCTCCGTGATCTTCTGATAGCGAGTCTTCGATTCGAGGAGCGCTTTTGGACCAGGGCCATTGACGGTTCTTCGTGGTTCGCGCGTACGATGCGATTCGAAATGACCGACATCGAACAGCGTATCAATGACCTGGTCAGCAACTTCATCAACGACATCACCAAGCTCGCGCGCCAGGCCGCGCACGACACCCTGGCCTCGGCACTCGCCGGCGCCGGCGGCACGGTGGTGAGCGATCTGCGCCTGGCGCGCGGTCGCAAGGGCGGACGCGGTGTGCTCGCGCTGTCGCGGCGGCCCAAGGGCGAGAAGCGACCCGCCGGCGAGATCGACAAGCTCAAGGACGCCGTCCACGCTCACATCAAGGAGCACCCGGGCGAGCGCATCGAGCAGATCAACGGCCACATGGGCACGCGCACCAGCGATCTGGCGCTGCCTCTCAAGAAGCTGATCGCCGATGGTGCGGTCCGCACCGAGGGCGAGCGCCGCGCCACCAAGTACTTCCCCGGAGACGGTCAGCCCAAGGGCGCGACCCGCAAGCGCCGCAAGAAGAAGGATTGATCCGGGGCTCAGACGAGCGACGGAGGCGACGCTTTGATAGGCTCGGCCCGTGCCAGCCGCCGACACGATCCCGCGCCGAATCCTCGATCAAGCCCGCCGCCGCCCGGCCAGCCACGCCTACTTCGCCAAGCAGGCGGGCGTGTGGCGGCCGACGACGTGGCGTCACTACGTCGACGAGATCCGCACTGCGGCCCGCGCCCTCATCGCGCTGGGCCTGCCCCGCGGCGGCAAGGTCGCCATCCTCGGCTTCAATCGGCCGGAGTGGGTGATCTTCGACCACGCCGCCATGATGGCCGGCGGCGTGCCGGCTGGCATCTACACGACCTGCTCGGCGGAAGAGGTTCAGTACATCGTCCATCACTGCGAGGCTCACGTCGTCCTGGTCGAGGACCTCGGTCAGTGGAAGAAGATCGCGGCCCAGAAGTCGAACCTGCCGCTGCTCCGCCACGTCGTCACCATGAAGGGCTGTCCACCCATCGACGATCCGATGGTGCTGTCGTGGGAGGCGTTCCTGGCCAAGGCGGCGCCGATCGCCGACCAGACTCTCGACGATCGCATCGACGCCATCGAGCCGGGCGAGCTGGCCACGCTCATCTACACCTCGGGCACCACCGGGCCGCCCAAGGGCGTGATGCTGACGCACAAGAACCTGGCCTGGACGGCGCAGACCATGATCGATCATGGCGGCGCCCGCGCCGGCGACAGCACGCTTTCGTACCTGCCGCTCTCGCACATCGCCGAGCAGATGACGACGATCCTCCTGCCCGCAACCGCCGGCGCCACGGTGTACTTCGCCGAGTCGATCGAGAAGGTGCCCGACAACCTGCGCGAGGTGCCGCCGACGGGGGTGTTCGGCGTGCCAGCCCAGCCGACCCTGTGGCGTCGCCCGGATGGGACCGAGTTTCGCATCGTGGGGCAGAGCCACGAGTTGTTTGTGTTGGTTGAAGTCGAAGGCGAGCTGTGGGTGGTCGATCAACACGCCTCTCATGAACGGGTCATCTACGAACAAGTGTTAGAGACACTGCATCGCCGGAAGGGCGAGGCGCAGCCGCTGCTGTTACCGATCACCTTTGAGCTGGCACCGACGGCGCGTGCGGCACTGGAAGAGGCGCAGGAATATCTCACGGCTCTAGGATTCGACATTCAACCCTTTGGTGGTGCCGCGTATCAAGTGCAAGCGACGCCGCCTTACTTTCGCGCCTCCGATACCCCCGAGTTGATTATCGAACTTGCGCAGGCGCGTGCCGACGGCCGCTCGGAAAACTCAGTTGAGGCGAAGATTGAAGACCTCGCCGCGCGCGTTGCGTGCAAAGTGAAATCCGTCAAAGCCGGGCAAACCCTGACACCAGAGGCAATGAAGGCCTTAGTGAAGTCGCTGCTTGATTGCCGCTCGCCATTCGTGTGTCCGCATGGGCGACCGACCATGGTGCGCTTGTCCGTCCAACAACTCGCCGGGCAGTTTGATCGGCGATGAAGGACGAGCGAAGGAGAAGGCCGAGATCAACGCTACTCCCGAAACGGATTCAGCAGCGAAATATGGCAGTCGGTGAAATCGTTTACATTGCGCGTTACAAGCGTGAGCTGGTGGATTTGAGCGGTTGCTGCAATCAGCATATCCGCCTGAGTGCGGGTTTTCCCTGCGGCCTGTAGCTCCCCCCGCAAGTGGCCGCAGCGTTTCGCGACCTCGGCGGTCACTGGCAGAACGGAACAATGGCGTTCAAGAAACTCTTCGAACCGTGCGCGAATTTTTGGGTGAGGTTTCCAGGCGAGGCCGTAGAAGATTTCTTCGATAGAGACAACGCTCAAAGCGATTGAGGAAACCGTCCCAGCCCACTCCGTTACTCCAAGGTTTGGGCGTGGGCGGGCCAGTTCGCTAATGATGTTCGTGTCGCAGAGCATCGTCATCGAACGCCTCAGCGAAGGCATTGTCCCGATCCCTACGGATGGGGATTGCTAGTGAAAAATGTTCTTCGGCGCATATTTGGCGCAGTTCAGTGAAAGCCTCGGCCAAGGATGTTGTTTCCTGCTGCCGCCGCCATGCCTGAAAAGCCTTGAAGGTTGGAGCATCGACGACAGCTGCCACCACTTGTCCATGATCAAGAATCTGCTGCGGTTCCGTGGTGACGGCTCGCAGCACTGCGGAGAATTTTTGTTTTGCCTCAGCGATACTCCATTGCACGCGATTTGCTCCTAAACTTATAATGCGTTCACCTTAGCCCCCCCCCATGTTGGTTTCAAGAGAAATGGGGATTTCGTTAAACGCTCGGTCTTAGCGAATACGGATGGATGTGAGGAGAGGGTTCTTCTTGTGACTGGACAGTTGTCTATCGGGTCCCTACGGTTGACCTCGAATTTGCTCCTTGCCCCTCTTGCTGGCTACACCACGTTGCCGTTTCGTTTGTGTATGCGCGAAATTGGCGGATTCGGCCTAGCTGCCACCGAATTGATTCATGCCCGCTCGTTTCTGGAGCAGCAGCGCAAAGCACTGGACTTGGCACAGACCACCAGCGACGATCATCCGCTAGCCGTGCAGTTGTTCGGTGCCGTGGCCGAAGAAATTCGCGACGCGGCGCAGCTCGCGCAGGAGCGGGGGGCTGCGGTGGTGGACCTCAACATGGGCTGTCCGGTGGAGAAAGTGGTATCGCGTGGT
>SXJR01000102.1 GCA_005779305.1 Myxococcales bacterium | reverse complement strand
TCGGACGCGGCCACCCGCGACGCGGTGTTCGTGCAGCTCTTCGGCGGTCGCGGCGTGTTCGCCGGCGGCGCGCCGGTGCCGGGCACGTACCCGCTGACCGGCGCCGAGCTCGGCTTCGAGACCTGCGGCGTGTGCGTGACGGTGATCGGCGACATCGTGACCGGCCAGGGCCCGACCCAGTTCTACATGGCGCGCTCGGGCACCGTCACCATCACCCAGGCCACCGGCTCCCTCACCGGCAGCCTGTCGGCCATGACCTTCGGCGAGCTCGACCTCGCCGACGGGATGGTGATCCGGGACGGCTGCGAGACCCAGCACGGCGGCCTCACGTTCGACGAAGTCCTCCCGTAGTACGCGGCGCGGGCGGCTCGCTGTAACGTCCGCGCATGCACGACTTCCTCCACGAGCACCTCCCCGACCTGCTCTTGCGCACCGGTCCGCTCGGGGTCCTGTGGTGGCAATGGGTGGCCCTGCCCATCGTGATCCTGGCCAGCCTCCTGCTCGGCGCGGTGCTGGGCAAGCTGACCCGCTTCGGCCTCGCGCGCCTGGCCGGCCGCACCGACGCGACCTGGGACGACGCGCTGGTCGCCGCCATCGCCAGCCCGCTGCGCTGGGCGTGGTCGCTCCTGCTCTTCCGTGCCCTGGTCGACCTGCTCACGCTCTACCCACGCGCCGCCCACAGCATCCGCTCGGTGGTGGGCACGCTGTGGTTCCTGTGCGTGTTCTGGGCAGTGATCAACGTGCTCGACGAGCTGCGCACGTCGGTGGCGGCGAGCGAGTGGGCCAAGCGCAAACCGATCGCGCGCTCGCTGGTGCCGCTGGCGGTGCGGGTCGGCAAGGTCGTGGTCGGCATCATCGGCTTCATCTCGCTCCTGTCGGAGCTGGGGTATCCGGTCGCCGGCCTGATCGCCGGGCTCGGCATCGGCGGCATCGCCATCGCCCTGGCGGCGCAGAAGACCATCGAGAACCTGTTCGGCGCCTTCTCGATCGGCGTCGACCAGCCGTTCCGCGAGGGCGACGCGGTCAAGATCAACGAACACGTGGGCGTGGTCGAGTCGATCGGTCTGCGCTCGACCCGGCTGCGCACCGGCGACCGCACCGTGGTCAGCATCCCCAACGCCCAGGTCGCCGACTCGCGCATCGAGTCGTTCGCCGAGCGCGATCGCCTCAAGCTCGCCCTCAAGCTGGGCCTGGTCTACGGCACCACCGGCGCGGCGCTGCGCGGCGTGCTCGACGAGCTGCGCACCACGTTGCGCGACCATCCGCTCATCTGGGACGAGCAGATCGACGTGCGCTTCATCGGCTTCGCGCCGTCGTCGCTCGACGTCGAGATCTCGGCCTGGTTCGAGTCGACCGACATGGAGGGATTCCGCGCCGCCCGCGAGCAGCTGCTCATGACCTTCATGGAGATCGTCGAGAAACAGGGCAGCGCCCTGGCCCTACCCTCGCAGACCGTGTACGTCGACGACGTCAGGGCCCGGCCGGCGCCAGCGCGCGCGTGAAGAAGCCGAGGCTGTCGTCGATGCGTTCGCGCCAGAACCCGAAGTCGTGGCCACCCGGGCCCAGGTACCACTCGTGCTTCACGCCAGCGCGGGTGAGCACGTCGTGCAGGTACTGGGCGCCGTCGTGGAGGAGGAACATGTCCTCGGTGCCGCAGTCGAGGTAGAGGGCGAGGTCGCCGTCCTTCAGGCCGGCGGCGAGCGTGGCCGGATCGTGGCCCTTCCAGTTGCCGGGGTCGGTCCCGAAGATGCCGCGGATGAGCTCGCCGATGGGACCGATGCCGCGACCCCAGCTGGTCACGTCCTGGAGCAAGACCACCTGGTCGGCGACGTACGGGTGCGGTCCGACGTAGAGCAGCGCGTCGACGCCCGAGTGCGAGGCGGCGGCGGCGAACAGATCCTGGTGGCGCATGGCGAGCTGGAGCGCGCCGAAGCCGCCCATCGACAGGCCGCCGATGCCGCGGCCGCGCCGCTCGGCGATGGTGCGGAAGCTGAGGTCGACGTGGGCGACGAGGTCGCGGGTGACGTAATCCTCGTAGCGCGCGTGCTCGACGCAGTAATCCTCGGGCTTCTGGCCGGCGCCCGAGAACGGCGGGGTGCGGCTCAGGCACCTGGCCTTGTCGGCGGGCGTGGCCGAGTTGGCGTAGAAACCGTCGTCGCCGTCGGGCATCACCACGATCGCCTGCATGCGGGCCGCGTCGGCGACCGCGTCGAGCTTGCCGGCTTCGATCCAGTTGGTCTCGTCGCCGCCGAGGCCGTGCAGCATGTAGATGACCGGGTACCGGCGCGAGGTCAGGGTGTCGTAGCCGGCAGGCAGCCAGACCTTGTACCGCTTGGTCACGCCCAGCGCCGCCGACGCAAACGAGCCATCGACGACCCGGCCCGGGCCGTCGGGCACGACTGCCGGCGCCGGAGTCGCGCTAGCTGCGGACGTCGCCGCGGTTCCGTTCGCCGCCGGCGGCGGCGAGGCCGGACGTCCACACGCGAGCAGACCGAGGAGCGCGGAGGCGACCGAGGCGGCGACACGCGACATGCGCGGACGATACACCGCGGCCCGGCTCAGGGCGCGCGGTGACGGGCATCGACCGCGGCCAGCCGCAACACGCCGTCGGCGCCGCGCTCACCCGGCGCGGTGTCGAGCCACGCCGCCAGGATCTCCTGGGCCATGTCGTCGGACAGCGTGCGATTGGACAGGCACAGCACGTTGGCGTGATTCCACACGCGCGCCGCCGCCGCCGCGCCCGGATCGCCGCACAGCGCGGCGCGCACGCCGGCGACCTTGTTGGCCGCGATCGAGATGCCGGTGCCCGACCAGCAGAAGAAGACGCCCTGGTCGCAGGCGCCCGAGGCCACGGCCAGCGCGGCGGCCTCGGCGACGTCGGGCCACGGCTCCGCGACGCCCGAGGCGATGGCGCCAAACGCCACCAGCTCGTGGCCGCGCTCCTCGAGGACGCGCTTCACGGTGGCGTGGACCGGGTACGGCTCGTCGGAGGCGACGGCGATGCGCATGCCACGGTGATAGCAGAAGCCGGGCGCGATCTCAGGCCGGACGCCAGACCGCAGCCGGCAGCAGGATCCCGACGCGGGCCGGCGCACCGACGATCGTGCCCTCGCCGAGGCGGACCTCGACCAGCAGATCGCGCAGGGCCGGCGCGCGCTCGAGGCCGGCGCGGAAGCGCTCGGCGACGTCGACGGCGCGGGTACGGGCCTGCTCCTCGTCGAGGTGGCGGCACAGGAGTACGACCTCGTCCAGCTCCTCGCCGTTCTTCCCGAGGGTGTCGACGGTGGTGACCGGCAGCGGGAAGAGGAAGGTGGGGCCGTCGCCGGGACGGAGCACGGCGAGGAAGTCGTGATCACAGAACGCCGAGACCGCGCGGGCGGCGACCTCGAACAACGCCTCCATCGCCAGCGGTCCCGCGCCGAGATCGACCGCGCGCGCCGTGACCGTGACCGACACCGCCGGCGTCCGCGGCGCCATCGGGCGGTGCGGACGCCGCGCGTGCGAGCGCTCGAGCACCAGCTCGATGACGTGCTCGGCCAGCATGGGCCCGAGCGGGCCGGCCCGGCGGCGATCGTCCAGGGTCAGATCGTCGGCCGAATCGGAGCTGCGGAGGTAGTGGGCGGCATCGGCCGGCTCGTCGGCCACGAAGCTCTCGTCGGCGTCGTCGCCGAGGCTCTCGTCGATGGTCACGGACTCCGCTCGCACACGCTTCGTGAATGCACATGGCGTACCGGGGATTACGTTCCACGGATCAGGCTGTTTCTGTTCGGGTTGCCAGCCCGCCGATGCGCCGGCGCCTCGGAAGTCAGATTCACGATGGCGACCCGAGGCGCCACCCGGCGAAGCCCAGTCAGGCGCGACCTCCCGGTGCGGTGCCGGCTCCTACCTGATCGACGACCGCGCCTGGCGCGCCGGCGTCGAGCGCGGCGCGATGACGATCGGGCACCGCTTGCTTCACGCCGCGGTGCGGTTCGACGGCGACGTACACCGTCTCGGCGGTGACCAGCACGTCGGGCTCGCCGTGGCGGCGGAACCGTGTGGCCAGCGTGAACGAGGTGGTGCCGACGCGCATCGTGCTCACCTCGGCGACGAGGATATCGTCGAAGCGCGCCGGCGCGCGCCACTCGACGAGCTGACGCACGAGCCGCCAGTCGAGCCCGGCAACGTCGGGATCGACCGAGCCGAAGAGCAGGCGCGTGTACTCGGTGGCAGCGAGATCGACGTACTCGGCCCAGCGCGCGTTGAAGACGATCTTCTGCGCGTCGCATTCGCCGTAACGGACGCGGAACACGAAACGGAACGGATCGGGCACGGCCGGAATAGTAAGCTCGCCGGCGTTCGCGCGCCGCGACGAGCCGCGGCCCCGATCGGGGGAATGGGCCCCATGGTGGGGCGGCGTCCCCCGGTCCAACCACGGTTCGGGACAGGGTTCTGGTGACATGGACCCGCTCGCCTGGCACGGGGGTTGCTGAACCCTGGTCCAGCCCGGGAGGCCCCCCATGTATCGCTATGGCGATGGAACTCCGTTTCCCTACGAGGAAAACTTCATCGACATCGTCGGCGCTGCCGTCGAGTCGTGCGCGGCCATGTTCGCCGCCGCGGCGCAGCTCGATGCGTTGAGGGCCAAGGCTCGCGACGCCAAGCGCGACGCTGATCAGGAAGGCGCCAAGCTGGCCGCGCTCGAGCGATCGATCGAGGGCGCGGTGGCGCTGTCGCAGCCGTCGGTGTCCAGGGACGCGTCGCTGGTGCAACAGACCGCGCTGCGCGCGCTCGAAGGCGCACGCCACGCCATCACGATGGCCCGCGGAGCGCTCGACAAGCGATCCGCGGCGGCGGCAGCCGAGCCGCGGATCGATCGCGCGATGCAGGCGGCGTTCGCGGCCGCAGCCGCGTTCTTCGACACCCACCACCTTCCGCGCACGGCCTGGAACTGGGCCTGGAAGGCCGTGGGCGGCGCCGAGGCGACCGCGTTCGCTGCGCGCTTCACCGTGACCTTCGACCTGCCCGACGCGCCGTGGACCGGCCCGGCGCGCATCGGTGCGCTGGTTCCTGGCCTGGTGGTGCGGCTCCCGCACAAGCGCATGCTCGGCAAGCCGGCGCCGCAGAAGGTGCAGCTCGACAAGGGCGCGCTCATGGAAGCGGAGCGCGACGGGGAGGAGATCACGCTGGTGTTCCGCGAGCACGCCCAGAAGGCCTCGGCGGGCTGGCGGGTGACGCTGGACCGCGTGAGCGCGAGCTCGATCACGTGCGCGATGCTCGACGAAAAGGGCCAGGCCACCGGCGTCGAGACCGAGCTCGGCGGCGACGACGCCGCGGCCATCGGCCGGCTCGCCCTGGCCGTGGTCGAGGCCATGCAGCCGGCGCTGGCGGCGCGCAAGACCCGCGACGTGACCATCGGCAAGACGGCCCTGCGCGCGCTCGTCGATCCCGGCGAGCCCGGGCGGGCGTTGCTCGATCTCCTGGCGCCTACGATCCGCACCATGTGCCAGAAGAGCCGCGTGCCCGGCGAGATCTCGCTCAAGCGAGACGTCGCCGACGGCAAGCGCGAGGAGCTGTTCGTGCCCCGGGTCGCGCTTGCGGCCAAGTACGCCACGCTCCCGCCTGAATACCGCAAGCTGTTCGAAGCCGCCGGCCTCGGCCGTGACGTGCAGTCGGTCGCGGACGAGGAAGAGACCGAGACCGATCGGCGCCCGGAGCAGCCGCAACGCGCGGTGCCTCCACCCCCGCCCCTCCCCATACGGGCCGCACCCAACGCCAAGACCCTGATGGCGAGTTGAGCGCCGGCTGATTCGTCCTCGCTGGCACTTCCCTTGCTTCGTTGGGACCGCATGGCGATCTCTGTTCCCGATGCAAGTGGCGTCCTGGTCCGTCCTCCGCAGCGCGGCGCCCGTGGTGAGTCGCGCGCCGAGATCCGTCCCAAGCCACAGCGCGGCCGCAAGTTCGCGATGACCGCGATCGGCGCCGCGATCATCGTCGGCATCGCCGGCGGCGTCGGCGCGTACCTGAGCTCGCGCGGCGGCGATCCGACGCCGCAACCCGCGGCCCAGGTCACGCCTGACGACGAGCGCACCAAGCTCGAGCGCGAGCTGGTCGAGGCCCGCGACGCGCTGGCCAAGGAGAAGCGGGAAGGCGACGCGTTGCGCGCCGAGAAGGCCAAGATCGCCGCCAGCGCCGCCGAGGCCACCAGGGTGCAGGAGACGTTGCAGGCGGTGGTGAGCGGTCAGGGCAGCGTGTCGCAAAACGGCGACGAGATCACCCTCGAGCTGGTCGACAAGGTCTTGTTCCAGGTCGGCGAGGCCGAGCTGACGCCGCGCGGAGAAGCGGTGCTGGCGCGGGTCGGCGCGGCTCTCAACGACGTGCCCGACAAGCAGATCTGGGTGCAAGGCCACACCGACGACACACCGATCCGGACCGTCAAGGGCGTGGTGCCAGAGTTCCCGACCAACTGGGAGCTGTCGAGCGCGCGCGCGCTGACCGTCGTGCACTACCTGCAGACGTCGGCCAAGGTCGATCCACGCCGCCTGGCGGCGGTCGCGTTCGGCGAGTTCCGGCCGGCGTCGCGGGTGAAGGCCAAGAACCGCCGCATCGAGATCGTGCTCTACCCGAAGCACCAGCTCGCGAAGTAGCGCGCGTCGGGTCAGCCGGCGAGGATCGCGGCGGCGGTGCGCTCGGCGGCGTCGATGGCGCCTTCCATGAAGCCGGGCCAGCGCTCGGCCGCCTCGGTGCCGGCGACGTGGATGCGCCCGTGTGGGCCGCGCCACGCGGCGCCGGCGCTGCGGGCGCCGGGCGGGAGCCCGGCGACGCAGCCGTGGCTCCAGGCATCACAGCCCCAGTCGTGGAACGCGAACGCGGTCGGTGATGCCGCGGCGGCGCCGTAGAGACGCGCGAGATCGGCGGCGACGACGGCGGGCGAACTCGCGTCCGACCACGCCGCGGCGCCGGCGGCAACGATGAAGGCGGCCAGCGCCGGCACGCCGTCGGGTGTGCAGGCATCGACGGTGGCGCGGACCAGGCCGGGGCGCAGGTAGGCCTCGCCCGAGCGACCGTCATCGCGCCAGAAGGCGCGGTCGTAGACGGCGACGCACTTCACCACCGGGCCAGGACGCGTGGCCGTGACCGCGGCCGTGACCGCGGCGGGCAGCGCCGGGCTCACGGCGATGGTGCGGGCGGCTGCGGGGGGCAGCGCGAGCACGACGTGGGACGCGCGCAGCGTGGCCGTGTCGGTGACGACCTGCACACCAGCGCCAGTGTCGTCGACGGCGCGGACCGCGGTCGCGAGGGTGACGCGATCGCCGAGCGCGGCGGCCAGGCGCGCAGGTAGAGCGTGGGCGCCGGGCACGAAGCGATGCTCGTCGCCGGTGTTGCCGTCGAAGGGATCGCCGTGGCCGCCAGTGGCGCCGAGCTGGGTCAGGTAGTCGAGCAGCGACAGCTCGTGCGGATCGGCGGCGAAGGTCATCTCGCAGTGCACAGCGACGTGGGTGCGCAGCCCGACGTCGGGGACCTCGCGCTCGAGCCAGGCCCCGAGGCTGTCGCGATCCCAGGCGGCGGGCGCGTCGCCGGCGCCGGCGCGCGCGATCATGCGCGACAGCGCGGCGAGGCGACGACCGCGAGCCAGCGCATCGAACAGGCGCCCCGGCAGCGAGCGCGGCGGCCCCGCCGGTTCGACGGCGAGGATCGATCCGCCGTCGCGGAACTGGCGCACGCGGGCCACGCCCAGCTCGTCGGCGAGCGCGGCCAGGCGAGCCTGGCCCGCCGTCCACCACTGGCCGCCCAGATCGAACACACCGTCGCCGGCGGCAACGCCGAGCAGGCGCCCCCCCACGCGATCGCGGGCCTCGAGCACGCGCACACGGGCACCGCCGGCGACCAGGCGGGTCGCGCACACCAGACCGGAGAGCCCGGCGCCGATGACGATCACGTCGAGGTCATCGCGGCCGGCCACGCGCCGAGCTTACTTCGCCAGCAAGCCGCGTAGGAGCTCGTCGAGACCGACGGTGCCACGCACGGCCTGCGCACGTCCGCCCTGCCAGGCCACGCGCCCGCTGATGATACCGGCGTACATCTCGCGGTAGAGCTCGGCCACTGGCGCCGAGATGCCGAAGCCGGTGAAGGTGGGCACCACCGCGTCGAGCGGCACGTCGGTGGCGGTGATGGGCTTGCCAGTCATGACCGCCAGTGCGGCCGCGACCTCGATCGCCGTGTACTCGCGCGGCCCGGCCAGCTCGATGACGCGCGAGCCACGACCGTCTTCGACCAGCGCGCAGGCCGCGGCGCGACCGATGTCGCGGGTCGCCACCATCGGAAAGGCGATGGTCTGCGGCACGAACGTGGGCAGGATGCCCTGGGCCAGCGCGCCCAGCGCCGCGCCCCAGTTCTCCATGAAGTACGCGGCGCGCACCGCGGTGAGCGAGGTGACCTCGGCCAGCGCCTGCTCGGCGTGATGCAGCGAGCGGATCGGGCCGGTGCCGTCGGCGTGGTGGGCGCCGATCGACGAAAGCAGGACGGCGTGGGGCAGGCCGGCAGCCTTCGCGGCGGTGGCGATCGACGCGACCACGGCGCGGTTCTCGCCCAGCGGGTCGGACGCGCCGTGGCGCGGCGGGACCAGGACGTAGGCGCCGGTGGCGCCTGCCAGCGCGGCGGTCAAGGCCGCGGTGTCCTCGAGCGCGACCACGGCGACCTCGGCGCCGCGGGCGCGCCAGGACGTGCCCTTGGCGGCGTCGCGGACGACGACGCGAACCGGCTTGCCGGCGGTGAGCAGGGTATCGGCGACGATGGCGCCGGTGTTTCCAGTGACTCCGGTGATGACGTACATGGCGTTCTCCTTCGCCGCTCACTGTGGGCCCGAGTAGCTCATGAGTCCAACCGATGATATTCATCTTACTCATGCACCCGGTTCATGATGAGCTCGCCGGCGTCGACCTCAATCTGGTCCTGGCCCTCGACGCGTTGCTGGCCGAGCGCCACGTGACCCGGGCCGCGAACCGGCTCGGGCTCTCGCAGTCAGCGGCCAGCCACGCCCTGGCTCGGCTGCGCGAGCTGCTCGGCGATCCGCTGCTGGTACGCGGGCCGCGCGGCGTCATGGAGCCGACGCCGCGGGCGCTGACGCTGGCGCCGCGGGTGCATCGCGCACTGGGAGAGGTGGCGGCGGCGCTGCGCCGGCCGGAGCCGTTCGCGCCGGCGAGCGCACGTCGGACCTTCCAGATCGCCGCCGGCGACTACGCCGAGCTGGTGCTGTTGCCGGCGCTGGCGGCGCGGATCGCGGCGGTGGCGCCCGGGATCGATCTGTTCGTACGCGCCGTGCCCGACGACATCCCCGGGGCCATCGCGCGCGGCGACGTCGACCTGGTGCTGGCGCCGACGCGCCCGAGCGACGTGAGCGGCCCCGGCACCTACCAGCGCCTCCTGTTCGAGGAGCGGTTCGTGTGCGCGGTCCGCCGCGGCCATCCCGCCGCGACCCGGCGCCTCACCCTCGAGCGCTACTGCGCCTTCGATCACCTGCTGATCGCGCCACGCGGCACCCTGGGCAGCTTCGTCGACGACGCGCTGGCGCCGCTGGGCCGGCAGCGGCGCGTCGCCGTGGCGGTGCCCCACTTCCTGATCGTCCCCCACGTGGTCGCCTCGACCGATCTGATCGTGACCCTGGCCTCGCGCGTCGCCACCGCTTTCGCCGACTCACACAAGCTCGCCATCCTCAAGCCGCCCCCCGAGCTGGCGCTGGTCGGCTTCTCGATGCACCAGATCTGGCACGAGCGCGCCCACGGCGACGACGCCCAGAAATGGCTCAGGGAGCAGATCGCGGCGGTGGCCGGGGACGTGGCGCGCCCGTGAAACCGAACCGGGTCGGACCCGGACTGGCGCTCGGCTACGATCTCACCAGATCCCGCACCTCGCCGACGTCCATGATCCACAGGCGCTCGTCGGGCAATCCGTGCTCGACCCACCAGCGGCGCATGCGCAGGGGCGGCTCACCGATGGGCTCGTCGGTGAGCCGGAAGGTGCCCCAGTGCATGGCCAGCAGGTTGCGTACGCCCAGCGCGAGATACGCCGCGCCGGCGTCGTCGGGATCCATGTGCTGCGGCTCCATGAACCAGCGCGGTGCGTACGAGCCGATCGGCAGCATCGCCCAGTCGATCTCGCCCATCCGCGCGGCGATCTCGGCGAAGTGCTCGCCGGCCGCGGTGTCGCCCGAGTGATAGGCAGTGCCCTCGGGGCCGCGCAGCACGTAGCCACCCCAGAGGGTCTCGTTGCGGCTCCACGGGGCGCGCATCGACCAGTGGCGCGCCGGCACCAGGGTGACGCGCAGGTCACCGACGGGGTGGCTCTGCCACCAGTCGAGCTCGACGATGTCGTCGAGGCCGAGCCGGGCGAGGCGTCCGCGATTGCCCAGCGGGACGATGTACGTCGGCCCCCTTCCGAGGCGCGCCAGCGTCGGCAGATCCATGTGGTCCATGTGATCGTGGGTCACGCAGACGACATCGAGCGCCGGCAGCGCCTCGAACGCGACCCCGGGCTCGACCAAGCGCGGCACCACGCCCTGGATGCGATCGGACCAGATCGGATCGAGCGCGACGTTCTTGCCGCCCAGTCGCAGCACCCACGACGCGTGGCCGATCCAGCAGGCCGCGGCGCCGCCCGCCGAGGCCATCGCCGCCGCGCCGCCCGCGCGCACGCCCGGGCGCACCCGGTCGAGCTCGGCGAACTCGGGTCCGCGGGAGACACGCCGGCCGGGCAGCCGATCGAGCACCTTCCAGCGCAGGATGTCGCCGGGACCGCGCGCCGGCTGGGTGGCGAGGTGAGAGAAGCGCGCCATCAGCGCGTGACCACGCGCGCCGTCGGCAAGGTCGGCAGGCCGCGCGGGATCGCGACCAGGACCGCGCCCAGCAGCAGATCGACGAGCCCGGCGCACGCGATGTAACCGTGGACGCCGCGGGTCAGGAGATCGAACGGCGTCGAGCCGAGGAAGCGAAAGACCAGGACCAGCGCCGCCACCGCCGCGACGCCGGCCACGCCGGCGACCACCCGCACGCCGTCGCGGCGACGAGGCGCGATGGCGATCACGCCGAGGATGGTGGCGGCGACCATGGCCGCGGCCAGGGCCTTCTGGGCCGGACCTCGCTGATCGAGCCAGTCCTGGATCCGCTTGGCGTCGGCGGCCTCGCCGCCGGAACGGCTGGCGGCGTAGCGCACGAACTCGTACTCGGGCAGCGCCTCGCAGTGTTCGCCGCGGGTGTCGCAGAAGCGGCTCTCGCCGAGGCCGACCGCGACCAGCCCGGAGCCGAACTCGAGCGTCCACCAGCGGCCGCCGAACACGCCGAGCAGGCACATCGCCACCGCCGCCAGCGCCAGGCCCCCGCCGAGGCGGCGCATGGCGCGCGAGCGCGGCGGCTCGCGCTCGGTGCGCTCGGCGGCGTCGAGATCTTCGAGCAGGGTGGTCATGGCGCCGGCGTCGACTCGTGGAGCACGACCAGGCGCCACGGCAGGGTCTGGATCACCGGCGGCTCGTCCTTGGCGTCGTCGCCACCGTCGCCACCGTCGTCGCCGTCACCGCCATCACCGTCGTCGTCCGGGACCTCGGGCTCGAACCTCTCGAGCACCAGGAAGACCCGGCGCGTGCCGGGCGCCTCGTCATCGACCGCCGCCGGCGCCAGCACCCAGGCGAAGGCGCCATCGGGGGTGGTGGCCGCGGCCAGCGGCGCCCCCACCGTCCACACCGGCACCTTCTTCTTCCACGCCTTCTTGATCGCCTTCACGCCGCGCAGCGCCGACTTCGGTCCCGAGCGCACCACGATGGACTGGCGATCGGCGTAGTGATCGAGGTAGTCGACGCGCAGCTCGGGCTCGCCGGCGAGCTGGGCCAGCACCTTCTCGGCCTCGATCGCGGGGGCGGCGTGGGCCGACATGGGCCCCGGCTTGGCCTTCCAGGCGCCGGGCGGCGCGGCGGCCGGCGCCCCATCCTGCTTGGTCGCGCGCGCCACCTGCACCGTGGTCAGCGCCCACAGACCGTCGAGCTCGGCGGCCAGCGCCACCACGATGAAGGGCTTGCCGTCGATGTCGATCTGATCGACCGCCCACGCCGAGCGCCCGTCGGGCGCGGCGCCAACGTCGAGCTTGACCGAGCGGACCTTGTGGGTCTTCTTGCCGCCGATGGCGTCGCCGAGCGCGACCAGCGCGTCGCTGCGCTCGAGCCCGATGTCGGCGTGGCGCGGGCCCACCACGAACACGTCGGTCGCGGCCAGGGACATCATGCCGGGGGCGTTGCTGTGGCGCACGCCCTGGTAGGCCTCGGCAAGCAGCGACTTGATCTCCTTCTCGGCGTCGTCGGGCGAGCCCGGCTCGACCTCGGGGACCTCGGGCGGCTTGGGCTTGCACGCCGCCAGCGACGCCGTCGCGGTCCCCACCCCGACCACGATCGCGAGGGTCGTCGCTCGACGCGAAAGCTGCATGGCCAATCTTCGTCCGGCCGGGCCCGCCGCGCAACTCGACGATGACCGACGTGTTAGCGTGCCCCAGATGCGGGCCCACTTCCTCGATGGCAACGAGCCGCGAGCCATCGAGATCGCGCGCATCGCACCCTCGATCGAGCTCGCGCTCACCGGCCTGCCGTCTGGCTATTCGACCAGCTCGCCCGATCCCGGCGAGCGCGCGTGCGGCATGGTACTCGCCGCCGACGTGTTCCCGTGCTTCGCCGAGTCGGTCGATCTGACCACGATGGAGGGCAGCAGCCTGCGCCTCGAGCTCGACTCCGAGAACGACAACCGCTTCTGTCGCTGGTGGCGCGAGACCGCGGTGCGCTTCCACCTGGCCGTCGCGCTGCGCACCAGCGCCGGTGCCGAGGTCGCGCTTTTCCGCGGCGAGGTGTCCGGGCGCATCGCCGACAAGCCCCGGGGCGCGCGCCCGCTGGGCTGGGATCGGCTATTCGTGCCCGACGGCTTCGACGCCACGCTGGCCGAGCTGGTCGAGAACCCCGAACTGGGTGGCGGCGGCGCCGATCCGGTCGGCCTGCGCGCGCGCATCTACGGCGAGCTGGTCGCGGCCCTCGCCTGATCGGTGGTGATCGCCGCTCAGCCGGCCAGGCAGCTCGCGTGCGCGGCCTCGGCCGCGTCCTGCATGCGGGTGACGAAGCTGGCGTCGGCCGGATCGCCTTCCCAGGTGCCGCGGTACCAGCAGTCGCCGATGGCGATGCCATCGTGGGTGACCGCGGTCGCGCGCACCTGGCAGAGGCCCAGACCGCTCAGCTCGAGCTCGACGAAGCAGATGCCGCCCATGCAGGTGAGCGGATTCGAGATGCGGCAGGCGCTGCCCGCGATCAGCTCGACGTCGGCGCTGCGCAGCGGATCGTTGGTCTCGTAGCCTTCGTCGGGACGGCGGCCCTCGACGCGCAGCGAGACGGTCTCGGGGAAAGCGCCGCTGCCGGGCGCGACGACCGAGGTCAGGCCGCCGGCGGTCGACCAGTCGCGCACCGGATCACGCTCCAGGGCGATCGCGCCGGGCGCCTCGGAGATCTGCATGTAGGGCGACGCGTCCGTGCACGCCATCACGGAGGTGCCGAGGAGCGTGGCCAGCGACAGTCGGAGCATGACGGGGATATCAGCAACCGTCGGGCCAGCCCGGAACTGGCCTCGCCACGGGCACTTGCGGCGCTCCGACGGTGATGAAGGACTGACGCCCGCCCAGCACCTGACGGCAGACCGGCGCCTACATTACTCTCTCGGGATGCGTAGCCAGGCGTTCACGGTCACCGCGCTCGCCGACGAGCTCGATGACGCGCGGGTGGAGACGCTCACCCAGGCGCTCACGGCCCACGGAGCTACCATCGAGCGCACGACCTGGCGCTCGCCGCGGGCGCCGCGCGTGCTGGCGATCGACGTGACGCTGGCGGCCGCGGACGATCCTGATCGCGGCCGCGCCCACGGCCTGCGAGCAGCGCTGCTCGCCGCCGCGCCGGTCGACGTCGCGGTGGTGCCGGCGGCGGTGGCC
>SXJR01000101.1 GCA_005779305.1 Myxococcales bacterium | reverse complement strand
CTTGCTCTATGAGCTGGCAACGCAGACCGTGGCGCATTTCCGGACCTATCTTGCCGAGGACGATGCGCGCAAGGTGCTGCGCTGTTACCAGCAGAAGAGCCGCCATTGCCAGGGCCGGCGTCGGGGCCGCCGGGGCCGCCGGCGCAGTCGCCGGTGTCGAGGTCGCACGTCGAGCCGTTGCCGCACACCGCGCCGTTGCACTGGTTGCAGCCCGGCACGCACGCGCCCGACAGGCAGGTCTGGCCGGCCGCGCACGACACGTTGACGCAAGGATCGACGCAGCTGCCCTGCTTGCAGATGAGGCCGGCGGGGCAGGTGACGGTCGCGCACTCGCCGACCAGGTTCTCGCAGCCCAGGCCCTCGTCGGTCTGACCGTCGCAGTCGTTGTCGGCGCCGTCGCACGACTCGCCGGTGGCGCCGAACACGCCGGCGCACTCGATCGAGGCGCCGCGGCAGCGGGTGACCCCGTACTTGCACATGCCGGGCATGCCGGTGTCACACGCGGTGCCGCCGCCGGCGCACTCGACGCCGACCACGCTGGTGACCAGGTCGGTGAAGTCGTTGTTGGCGGCGCCGAGCGTGTCCTCCCAGGCGAAGTAGAACTTCCGCTCGGTGATCTCGCTGTCGTAGACCACGAGGTGGATGATCGACTGGGCGCCAACCGCGTCGGGGTTGAGCGACCGCTGCGAGTAGAAGACGTGGCCAGCGGTGGCCAGGCGATCGACCGAGGCGCAGCAGTCACCGCCCGCGCACTGGCCGCTGCCGCCGTGAGCCTCGGGCGTGGCCAGGAAAAAGCCGATCTCGCCGCCGGCCCAGCGCGCGTCGTTGCGCACGTCGAGGACGACCTCGGTGCCCTCGGCGGCGTTGCAGTCGATCATCGGCACCAGCGCGGTGGGCGCCGGGCGCTGGCCGGTGACGTTGTACCAGCCGAAGATGTTCTTGAAGCGCGCGGTGCCGCGGCTGACCACCTCGAAGGTGAGCGCGCAGGTCGGCGTGTAGGTCTCGGGCGTGAGCCCGCCGTCTTGCCACGGATCGAGGCCGGTCAGGACCGACGGGATACAGGTGTTGTCGTTGACCTGGTGGTAGAGGGTGGTCTCGCACGTCCCCTGCGGGATCACGCACGGTCCGGGATGCGGACAGGCCGGGCCGATGTTGCACCCGCCGCCACCGATGCACTCGCAGGCCAGCTCGGCGGCGAGGCCGGTGGGCATGCCACCGTTACAGCCGAGCTGGCTGGGGATGGCGGCGCCGTTGGGTTGCGAGAGCGGTGCAGCCACCGCGGCGGACACACCGAGAACGAGGACGGCCGAAGCCGCCGCGAGCACGCGGGCAAACAGCATGGCTCCTCCGGTCCGCAAGCGCGGACGCGGATGAAGCCGGTACAAATCGCGTGCCATGTCGAGGAGGTGTCAACCGCGCGTTTCGCCTGCACCGCGATCGCGCCGACGTTGCGTTCCGCAACCTGGCTGCGCCGTCAGCGCACGACCTGGATCGAGAAGATCGGCGAGCCGCGCGGGCCGATCGCGATCAAGGGCGAGGGCGACCTGCCGGTCCACCTCCTGTCGGGTACGGTGTCGCCATGACGATCGCAACCCGCGGCCTCGCTCATGTGGGCATCCGCGTCCACGACTGGGAGCGCTCGCTCCGCTTCTACGCGCTGCTCGGGTTCACCAAGACCGCGGGGCCGCTCGGCCCAGAGCCTGTCGTGATCCTCGACCACCCCTCCGGCCTCGAGATCAACCTCGTCTGCAACTCACCCACCGACACCGAGCCCAACGTCCTGATGGACGTGCCCCAGAAGCACGCCGGCATCACCCACGTCGCGATCCTCTGCGACGACCTCGCCGCCGCGGGGCTCTTGCTCGAGGCCGCCGGCTACCCGATCCGCGGTGAGCAGACGTTCGGGCCCGGCGCCCGGGGCATGTTCGTCCGCGACCCGGACGGGGTCGTGATCGAGCTCCACCAGCGAACGTGAGGTAGGGACGCACGAGCTCATGTCGTCGACGGCGGTGGGTGACCTCGACGCGGCGGTCCAAGAGGGCGCGTACATCTACATGAGCTCGATCGCTGCGACCTCGTCGGGGCCGAGCGAGATCTCGCCGATCGCCAGGTCCTGACGCATGTGAACCGGGTCGGTCGTGCCGGTCAGCGGCAACATCCCGATCCGCTGCGCGAAGCGGAGGACGATCTGCTCCGGCGTCCGGCCGTGGCGCGCCGCGAGGGCGCCGACCGTGCGCGACGAGACCACCGCGCGATTCGCGGTGAGGAGCGAGAAGCCCTGATACGTGAGGCCGTGTGTCGTGCACACCGTGCGCACCGCGTGGTCCCACCGCCGATTCGCGTAGCAGCGGTTCTGCACGAACGCGGGGCGAACGTGCGCGAACGCGACGAGGTCTTCGGCCTGGCGCGCGGTCACGTTGCTGACGCCGAGGAAGCGCACGACGCCACGCTCGGCGAGCGCCTCCATCGCGCGCCACGCCTCGTGATCGTCGGCGCCGAGACCGTCGCGCTGCGACGGACCGTGGAGTACGAGGCTGTCGATGTGGTCGACGCCCAGGTGCTCGAGCGACGTCGCGAACGACTGGGCGACCTGCGTCGCGATCGGCGCCTTCGGGTCGTACGGCAGCCGGTGATCCTGACCATCGACGTACGTGAACTTGGTCTGGAGGAAGAGCTCGTCTCGACGCACGACGCCCGCGGCGATCGCGCGTGCGATGCCGCGGCCGACGCCGGCCTCGTGGTAGTGCTTGCGCTGATTCGCGGTGTCGATGCCGCGAAAGCCTGCGCGCAGCGCCTCGAGCACGTGGCCCTCGGTCGCGTCCTCCTTCCAGGCGGTCCCGTAGAGTAGACCTGGCGTCATGATGTCCTCGGTTCGGCCTCGAGCGACCACAGGCGCTCGTGGCCATACGAGCGTACAAGTTCGCCGTGGCGCCGCCACCTCAGCGTGACCGTGCGTGCCGAAGCCAGCGGGCTTGGCTTCGCGAGGCGGTCAGGCTGCTCGAAGCGTAAGACGGCGTTCGACCCTCGATACCCGCGAGCCTCGAGAACCTCGACGAACGCGGGCCCACTCGTCGTGCGGCGGGTCGGGTCCAGGCTTGCGCCCGACTCGAGGAGGGTCCCGAGATCACCAAGACACCCTGGCGCCGGCAGGTGTGGCGCGGAGGGAGGGCCGCCGGCGACCTCACCGGCGAGGTCCGCTTCCGCCGCTCCGGTGAGGCCGGTCGACTCGTCGATCACGTGTCCGACGAGGTCGTGATCGCCCGAGGGATGGAATGCGTGAAGGTCTCCTCGTGGCCGCAGTGCTCGCACTCCACGGTCACGTGCTCGATGCCTTCCGAGGCTTCGGTGGCCGCGGACACCGTGCGACTGCCCGCCGACGAGGTCTTGTAGCCGCATTTCGTACACCTGCTGCGGCCGCTCATCCATCGGCTGTGACGCAACGTGCGCGTCGCCTTGCAGCTCGGGCAAACCAGCACTTCGTAGTTCACGCTGAGGATGCGCTCCTCGGTGCGTTGACCGGCATCGAGGTGTGCGTCGTCGGCGTGCTCGCTCAGCGCCCGCATCTCGATCTTGCACGCGTCGCAACGACGGCGACGGCGTCGCGTCATGACGGCGAGCGCAGCAACGCTGCCCCCGACGACGACCGCGAGGATCGACGCCCACGCGTACACCGCGATGTCCCCCATGGTGCGCCAGGGTACAACGTGGCGAGCCATCGTGCGGCGCTCATGGAACGCAGGCCCGTCTCAAGGCTCGCGGCCGACGAGGAGGTCGAGGCAGCGATCGATGCCGGGGCGGCGGCGCGGGTCGCCCACGAAGAGCGAGCCGAAGAAGTGCTGGCGCTCGATGTCGAAGACGTGAAGGACGTCGTGGACCCGCCCGCGGCAAACCGCCACGTCACGAACCCTGCGATCTTCCAGGTCGTGTGGGTCAAGGAGTCGCGGCCCGCGACGATCCGCCGGGGCGTGGCCGCCCGAGGTGATCGTTCCCGAGGAGCCGGCGCCGACTGCTCCTCGAGCCGCGGGTCAGGGCGCGGTGCGGTCGATCAGCAGGCGTCGCAGCGGCGCGTTCTTGCCGCGGAACCCCATCCGCTCGTACAGACGGCGGGCGCGGTGGTTCTCGGGCGTGGTCTCGAGCTCGAGCGCGACCGCGCGCTCCCTCCACAGCGCGCCGGGCTGCTCGGCGAGCGTGCGCAGCAGGTCGGCGCCGTGGCCGCGGCCACGTACGTTCGGACCGACGTACAGCTCGTCGATCACGCACACCTCGCCTCCCAGCTCGTTGGACCAGAACGAGGACAGCAACGCGTACCCGGCGATCCCGTCGACGCTCGCCAGGACCAGGGCGCGGCCGCGCACCGGCTCGGCGCGGTAGATCGCGAGCGTACGGCGCACGTGCTCGGGGGTCGGCTGGCGCGGGCTGGGATCCTCGCGGTAGAGCGCCATGCACAGTCCGCCGATCGCGTCGTCGTCGGCGGGCCCGGCGGCCCGCCAGGCCGGCGATGCGCTCGATCCTCGAGGTGAAGCCTGGGTCAGCACCCGGTCACGCTAGCACCCCTCGGCCTCGCGACCGACCGTAACCAGACGGCGACTCAGGCATCCAAGGGCCATGCCCGCGACGTCGACGATGTCTACGCTCCCGACCCTTGATCAGCGGGCGCGGGGGCTCCAGGCGGCCGCGCTCATCGCCTTGGTGGTCGTCTGTCAGGCAGCAGGCGGGCTGGGCGCCACCCTGACCAGCTCCGACTGGTACCGCGAGCTGCCGCGGCCGTCGTTCGCGCCGCCGGGCTGGGTGTTCGGCCCGGTGTGGATCACGCTCTACACGATGATGGCCGTGGCCGCGTGGCTGGTGTGGCGCACCCCGGCCAACAACGTCCGCAGGGCCGCGCTGGTCTGGTTCGCGATCCAGCTCGCGCTCAACGCCGCGTGGACACCGGTCTTCTTCGGCCTGCGCTCGCCGGCCGGAGGCCTCGCCGTGATCGTGGCGCTCCTGGCCGCGATCGTCGGCACCATCGTGGCCTTCCGCCGGATATCGCCGCCCGCGGCGTGGCTGCTCGCGCCCTACCTCGCCTGGGTCGCGTTCGCCACCGTGCTCAACGCGTCGATCTGGTGGCTGGCCCGCTGACCGCCTACGAAAGGTCGGGCGATCGGGAAAGCGGTCGCATCAGCAGGACGGCGGGAGGTCAGGGGAGGGTGCGGGCCAGGTCGAATGCCCGGGCGTCGGATTGGGGGCAGCACGCGGCCGTCGACCATGCCGGTTGAGCCCGATCCACTCAAGGTCAACGGCACTGGTCAAGCGCGGGAACACAGCTGGCGTCGCCGCACTTCTGCCAGACCCAGTCCCACTCGAAGTGCCAGCCGTCTTCGCCGCCCACCGAGACCACTTCGACCGCAGACTGGCCGACCGCGTTGGCGTTGGTGTCCGCCGGGAAGCCGAGGACCATCTCGCGCCCGAGCGCGTCGCTGCAGGCGCCGTCGATGACGAGCGTGTCGCCGTCCTCGGCCGACCAGCGGTCCCCGAACTGACAACGAATCGAGTCGCTCGCGTTGCTGACGAATCCAGCGCGTCCGACGCAGTCACGAAGGTGCTCGAGCTGGCCGCTCTCGTGGAAGAGGTACCAGCTCGCCTCGTAGCCGGCGTGGAAGGGTTGCTCGACCATCCACTCGCCCGCGAACCGGTCGCCTGGCGCGACGGGCTCGGTTGGCTCGGCGCAACCGATCAGGAGGACGGCCAGCAGTGCGATGAGCGGTGTGCGTCCCATGGGTGGATCTAACCCGATCTTCGCACCCCGCGCAGCGAAAGATCCTCGGGGGCGCCGACCGCGTCGGCCGCGTTCACCAGAAGCGGCAACCAGACCCTCGCGTCGGGTCGAGCTCTCCACGCGATGATGCGTCAGTTGCTGGCCACGCGTTCGCCCTGTACGACGATCTCGAACGGGTTCTCGTCGGTGTCGTTGGTGGGAATGCTGATCGTGCACTCGTACGTCCCCACCGACGGCGGCGCGATCTGGACGGTGTTCCACGTGCCGACCTCGTGGACCGCGACCACGTACTCGTGACGCAAGCTCGCCAGCACCTGCGCCTCGCGCCGCAGGCGCGCGTGCTCGCCACGCTCGAAGCGCACCTCGAGCGCGACCTCGCGTTCGAGCTCGGGATCGTGGGCCGCCCACACCGCGCCCATGCCGCCCGCGCCGATGCGTTCGCGCAGTGCGAACCGCCCGACCCCGACCTGCTCCGCCGCGCCGTCGCCGAACAACCGGCCGACGATGCGGGCGCGCGTCCACGCGGCCTCCAGCGGGTCTCCGTCCATGCCAGCGGCGATGGTACGGCGTCAGGAAGCTGCGGTCCTCAGGTCTCTTGGAAGCGCTTGTTCTGGATCTGGTCGAGGCCCTGTCACGCTACGCGTGCGCCGGGCCGCCCCTCGACGCCGTCGCCACGCCCGAGCGCAGCCGCGCCGCCAGCGTGCGCGCTGTCGTCGACGTCGACGCCGCTCGCTTCGCGGCGCTGGCGCGGTGATCGCGGGCCGCGGTCGCGGAGGATGGCGCCGACCAGGTTCTTGCGGGTGATGGCCGCGGCGGTGAGCACGCCGCCCATGAGGGCGCCGCCGACGCCGGCGGTGCAGATGTCGGCGCCGGTCAGGTAGAGGCCGGCGACCGGCGTGTGCGGCCGCAGGTGACGGGCGGCGAAGCGCGCCGGCGTGTGCGACAGGCCGTAGATCTCGCCGTGAGGGTGGGCCGCGAACTGCGTGGTCGACAGCGGCGTGGACAGCTCGGCGTGGTCGACCTTGCCGGCGATCGCTGGACACTGGCGGACCAGTTCGGCCATGAGGCGGTCGGCGAGCTTCTGCTTGAAGGCCTCGTAGTCGTGGCCGCGCTTCTTCCAGGTGGTGTCGGCCCAGCGCGCGAACCAGGCGTGGGGGGCCAGGCCGACCACCTCGACGGTGGCGCGGCCGGGGTGGCGGCGGGCGAAGTCGGGGTCCTTGGCCGACGGAAACGACAGGTACGCGACCGGCAGCGGTGCGTCCGGGTCCCGGACGAAGCGAGCGACCGTGGCGTCGTGATCGTCGCCCGGATAGACCCACTGGTTCGAGCGGCCGAGGCCGAGGGACGCCGCGTCGTGCTTGAGGCCGACGTAGAGCGAGATGTGGGCGTACGAGGGCGGCGCGCCTTCGACGGTCGGCCGCAGGCCGGCGCGGGCCGCGACCTCCTTCGGCAGCAGGCGGCTGTAGGTGACGGCGAGCCCGGCGTCGCTGATCACCATCGGCGCGCGCACCTCCTCGCCATCGGCGAGACGGACACCGACCGCGCGCTTGCCGTCGACGAGGATCTGGGCGACGTCGGCCGACGTGATCACCGCGCCGCCGGCCGCCTCGATCGACGGCAGGATGGTGGCCGCGATGCGCGACGAGCCGCCGACCGGGTAGGCGCCGCCGGCCAGGTAGTGGCCGACCAGGAGCGCGTGCATGAACCAGCTCGCCTGGGACGGCGGCAGCCCGTAGTCGCCGTACTGGCCGGTCAGCACCGCGGTCAGGCGCGGATCGTCGGTGATCTCGGCCATCACCTCCTTCACCGTGCGTCGGGCCTCGCGCATGGCCGGGCCGCGCAGGAGCGGGCTCGACAGCCGGCCGAGCATGGGTGGAAGCGCCTTCTCCAGGAAGAACTTCTTGCTGGTCCGCACCGTGTCGCGGATGCGCTCCAGGTAGCGATCGATCGCCGCGGTGTGGCGCGGGAAGTACTCGTGCATCCGCGCCCGGAAACGCTCGCGCCCGGCCACGAACTCGTAGCGATCCTCGCCGATCACGATGGTGTCGTAGACCTCGCCCATGTCGGCCCAGGCCAGCTCGCCGTCGGTGAGGTGATCGAAGGCCCGGCGCAAGAGCGAGCCCGGCCGGTGCACATCGCCGACGTAGTGGACGCCGACGTCCCACTCGTAGCCGGGACGGTGGAAGGTGTGGGTGAAGCCGCCGGCGGTGTAGTGGCGCTCCAGCACCAGCACCCGCTTGCCGGCATGCCGCGCCAGCATGCTGGCGGCGGTGAGGCCGCCCAGCCCCGAGCCGATGACGATGGCGTCCCACCCCTTGCCGATGCCCGCATTGCCGGGAATGCCGTGCTGCTTGTACGAACGTCCGATCCTGCTCATCGCGCTCTCCGTTTGGGTTTCCTGAAGCCAGCCAGCTCGTGATCGATCGCCGCGAGCTCCTCGAGCGCGCGCCTCGACAGCCGCCCCGCCAGGTGCAGCGACACCAGGCCGTGCGTGCTCGCCCACAGGAGCCGCGCCACCGCCAGGGCATCGCCGACCAGCTCGCCCGCTTCCACCGCCGCCCGCACCGCGTCGTGCAAGTAGCCGAACGCCCTTCGCGACTCCCGCTCCACCTGCTCGGCGGCCTCGGTGTTCGCATCGTCGGGCGCCCGCAGCTCGAACATGATCCGGTAGGCGTCGACGTCGTCGACCGCGAACCCGATGTACGCCTTCTTGAGCCGCAGCAACCGCTCGCTCGGATCCACGCTCCTGCCGCCGGCGCTGGCCAGACAGTCACCGAACCTCCGGAACGCCTCGGCCCGCACCAGCGCGAACAGCTCGTCCTTCCCCGCCACGTAGCGGTACGACGTCATCGCGCTCACCCCCAGCTCCTCCGCCAGCGCCCGCATGGTCACGCCGTCGTAGCCGTGCTGCGCGAACAGCCGCATCGCCGCCGCGGTCGCCTTGCGGCGGAACGCCTCGATGTCATCGGCCTTCAGGGCAACGCGTGGCACCTGAAGGTTGTACAGCGTAAAATTTACGCTGTAAAGATGGTATTTCGGGAGCGGGGACGAGCCGGTGGCGCGTTCAGGCCAGCGCGGGCAGCGTCTTGCTCGCCGACTTGCCCTCGCGCCACAAGCCACGCTCGATGGCCAGCAAGAGCGGCCCGAAGGTCGCGCGGTCGAGCGCCGACACCACGAAGCCACCCTCGCGCCGGGCCAGGTGCTCGAGCTCTTCGCCCACGCGCACGCGGTCGGCCTTGTTCCAGACCAGGAGCCGCGGCTTCTCGGCCAGCTCGAGGTCCTTCAAGATCGTGCCCACCGCCTCGAGGTGCTGATCGCGATCGGGATCGCTGGCGTCGACGACCTGGACCAGCAGGTCGGCGTCGCGCATCTCTTCGAGCGTGGCGCGGAACGCGGCCACCAGGTCGCGGGGCAGATCGCGGATGAAGCCCACGGTGTCGGTCACCACCACCTCGCGCTCGTGAGGGAAGCGCATGCGGCGGCTGACCGGATCGAGGGTGGCGAACAGCTTGTCGGCGGCCAGGGTCTCGCCCTCGGTCAGCGCGTTGAGCAGGGTCGACTTGCCAGCGTTGGTGTAGCCACAGATGGCGACGATGGGCACGCCGCGGTCGGTACGGCGCGAGCGGCGCAGGCGGCGGTCGGCGGCCAGCTCCTCGAGCTTCTTCTCGAGCAGCTGGATGCGCTCGCGGGCGCGCCGGCGCGAGATCTCGAGCTTGGTCTCACCTGGGCCGCGGCCCCCGATGCCGCCGGTGAGCCGGGACATCATCGTGTTCTTCTCGATCAGCCGAGGCAGCGTGTAGCGCAGCTGGGCCAGCTCGACCTGCAGCTTGCCGTCCCGGCTGGTGGCGTGCTGGGCGCAGCTGTCGAGGATGAGCATGGTGCGATCGACGACCTTGAGCTCGGTCGCGTCGCTGATGGCGCGAGCCTGACCGGGCGTGAGGTCGTGATCGAAGATCACCAGCTCGGCGCCGAGCTGCATGGCGCGCAGCAGGATCTCGTCGAGCTTGCCGCGGCCGACCAGAAACTTGGGATCGACCACCGGCCGGCGCTGGGTCATCACGTCGAGCACCTTCACGCCGGCGGTGCGGCACAGCTCGCGCACCTCGCCGATGCGGGTCTCGCTCTGCACGCCGCGTCCGACCGCCACGTGCACCACCAGCGCGCGATCGGTGCCGCGATCGGTGGCGGCGCCGCGCCGCCCGCGGTGCTGCTCGGCCTCGAGCGCGGCGATGAGCTGGGCGAAGTCGGTGACCGGCGCGTGCGACGGCTCGGGCGGTAGTTCGCGCCACGGTCGATCGACGGGGCCATCCACGAGCAGGTGGCCGAGGTAGAGGCGACCGGCGCGGCCGCCGGTGTCGACGCCGATGGCGCACACGAGGTCGAGCCGTAGCAGGGCCAGGTCGGTGAGATCGTCGCGGGTCAGCGCCTCGCCGCGCAGGTGGGTATGGACCAGCCGCAGGCCGCGGAAGCGCCCGGCGCCGCCGCGCAGACGACCGACGTCGGGCAGGACGATCTTCGACGCGTCACCGACGAACACGTGGGTGACCTCGCCACGCCGATCGATGAGCACGCCGACCTGGCGGTGCATCGACGCCGAGATCTCGGCGAGGAAGCTGGCCAGCTCGGGGCTCACCACCTCGGTCGGTGCCACCCGCCGCCGATAGACCCGCTCCAGCGACTTCAGCTCGCTGGCCTTGAGCCCGGCCGTGTTGCCTGTCACCTCGTTCATTCGCCACCGGTAGCGGCAGACGAAGCAGACCCCGAACGGATCGTGAGACCCCGCGCGTCCGGAGTCATTGTTGACCGCTCGCTGATCGCTCGCTGGGGCATTCGGCGCCACTATACGGCAACCGCCCGAAACGTCTCGTGGCGCACGCGAATCTACGCGGTCGACATGCGCCGCCGTCCGCGCGCCCGAGGGCTATACTTCGACGGTGGCGCGGTTCCGAGCGTTGGTACTGCATCATCAGCCCGAGGCGATGGGAGAGCTGGCGGAGCTCCTCTCGGGCCTCGATCTGAGCGTCGCCACCACCACGTCGGCGACCGAGGCGATCCGCCGGATCCGCCAGACCATGCCGCACGTGATCATCGCCGGCCACCGGCCGCCCCAGGTCGACGCTGTCGCCTTCCTCGAGGCCACGATCGCCCACGCGCCCGACGCACTGCGCATCGTGGTGGTGGCCACGCCGGACGAGGCCGTCGAGCTCGATTACCGGCCCGCCCACGCCGGCACGATCATGCGCTTCGTGGCCCGCCCCAGCGAGCGGAGCCGCCTGGTCGCGCTGGTCGCCGAGGGCATCAAGCTGCTCGGCCTCGTCGAGGAGCAAAAGGCGCTGACCCGCCGCACCGCGGTCGAACACGAGCGCCTGCAGCGGCGCCAGACCCTGCTCGACGTCGTGGTCAAGGAGCGGACCAAGGAGCTCGAGGAGAGCTACGAGAAGCTCAAGGCCGCCAACCGCCAGGCCCTGTTCGGGCTGGCCGAGGCGATCGAGGCCAAGGATCCCTACACCAAGGGCCACTGCGGCCGGGTCGCGGCCTACTGCCTGGTGCTGGCCAAGGAGGCCGGGTACCCCGACGAAGGTCTCGAGACCCTCGAGTTCGGCGCCTTCCTCCACGACATCGGCAAGATCGGCATCCGCGACTCGGTGCTGCTCAAGCCCGGCCCGCTCGACGACAACGAGTGGATCCACATGCGCGAGCACCCGGTGAAGGGCTACGAGATCGCCAAGAGCATCGAGATGCTCAAGCCGATCATGAGCGCGGTGCGCAACCATCACGAGCGCTGGGACGGCAGCGGCTACCCCGACAAGCTCAAGAGCCACGAGATCCCGCTGGCGGCGCGGCTGGTCGCGATCGCCGACGCCTACGACGCCATGGCCACCGAGCGTCCGTACAAGGCCGCGCTCCCGCTCGAGGAGTGCGAGAAGATCCTGCGCAAGTGCGCGGGCACGATGTACGACCCCGACCTCATCGAGATCTTCATCGTCCGCAAGGTCGGCACCCTCTACCGCGACGAGTACGACGGGCTGGACCCGGGTTACGACGCCCCAGCCGAAGCAGGCTGATCGTCTTCTTCTGACCGAGGCCCGAGGCCCGAGGCCCAGCCACAGAATCCAGCTACTGCGCCTTGGGGCCGTCGTCGAGGGCGGTGAGGGCGATGGCCAGGGCCTTCTTGGCCTTGGCCACGATCGCCTCGTCCGACTTGATCTTCTGGTAGGCCTTGAGGACCTGCTCCTGGTAGGTCGCGTTCTCGCCCTCGACCTCGTCGATCTGGGTGCCCAGCTCGGCGATGCGCTGATCGCGGGCGGAGATCGCGGTCTGGTGCTCGGTCAGCGCCTGATCGCGATCGCTGATCGCCGTACGCGCCGCGGCCAGCTCGGCCTCGAGCCGGCGGCTGTTGCCGCGCGCCGAGGTGAGCCCGCGCTCGAGCTCGTCGCGCTCTCGCTTCACCTCCGCGGTGGTGCGCTCGCCCTCGGCGCGGGCGGCGGCGACCGCGGCGGCAGCCGTGGCCTGGGCCTCGGCCAGGGCCTGGGCGTGGGCGGCGGCGTCAGCCTCGAGCTGTCCGGCCAGGCCGTCGCGCTCGCCCTCGAGGCCGGCGATCTCGGACGCGGCCCGGGCCAGCGCGGCGTCGCGGGCGGCGGTCAGCTCGGCCACCGCGGCCGCGTGCTCGCCGTCGAGCTTCTCCTTCAGCGTGCGCATCGCCTCGGAGAAGTCCGCCTCGCGCTTCATGCGATCGGCGTCCATCTGCGTGTCGCGCTTGCGCCGCTCGCTGGTGACGGCCTGCTCGATCTGGGCGCGCTCGCTGGCGTAGCGGGCCTCGAGATCGCGCTGTTCGCCGAGGAGTCGGGCCTCGAGCGCGGCCAGCGCGGCGGCGTGCTCGCCGGCCAGGCGTTCGCGTTCGGCGGCCAGCTCCTCCTCACCGGCCTCGCGGGCGGCGGTGAGGCGCTCCTCGAAGGAGGCCTTGGCCGTCTCGAGCGCGGCCTCGGCTTCGGCGCGCAGGCGTGCCGCAAGCTCGCTGCGCGCCGCGTCGGCCTCGCCGCGTGATGTGGTGAGCTGGTCCTGGTGATCGGCGGCCAGCTTGGCCACCGCCTGCTCGTGCACCCGGCGCAGCTCGGTCAGCTCGGCGCGGGTGCGAGCCTCGACCTCGGCCACCATCTTGCGGGCCTCGGCGTCGGCGTGATCGACGGCGTCGGCACGTTCGGCGGCGGCGGTGGCGAGCGCCGCGGCCATGCGCTCCTCCACCTGCGTCACCGCCTCCTCGCGCTGCGACAGCGCGGCGGTCAGCTCGGCTGCGCGTTCGGCCTCGAGCGCGCGTTTCTCCTCGGCGTACGCGGTCTGGACGGCGGCGAGCTCCTCGGCGGCGCGGCGGCTGGAGGCGGCCATCGCCGCGGCCAGCCCCTCGTCGTTCTCGGCGGCCAGCTCGGCGGCGCGCTGATCGCGCGCGGCCAGCTCGGCGGCGAGCCGGGCCTCGACCGCGGCCACGG
>SXJR01000012.1 GCA_005779305.1 Myxococcales bacterium | reverse complement strand
GTCTCCCGTCTCCCGTCTCCCGTCCCCCGTCGGGCCTCGGCCAGCCCGGATCGCCTATGGCGTCGGCACCGGGACCAAGCGATCGGCGCCCCTGGCGATGATCCAGTCGTCGTAGTAGGTCGCGGCGCTGGCGCCGTTGCGGATCCGCGTGCGCGCGAGCGTCAGCTCCTCGTCGATGATGGCCTTGAAGGCGCCCAGCGGCTGCGCGCCCGTGAAGGTGCGGCCGTTGATGAAGAACGTCGGGGTGGCGCCGACGCCGAGGCCGGTGAGCAGGCGCATGTCCTCGGCCAGCTCGTCCTTGCAGGCGCCCTGGACGTCGCGCTTGTAGGTGCGCAGATCGAGGCGGGCCTCTCTGGCCAGGGTCTCCAGGTGGGCGGGGCCGAAGGAGCGGGCCTTGAAGGCCTTCTCCCAGAGCAGTTCGTCCATCGCCCAGAACTTGCCCTGGCGGTTGGCCGCGCAGCCGGCGAGAGCGGGCTCGGTGGCGGTCTGCGGGTGCACGACGAAGTCCTTGTAGACGACGCGGACCTCGTCCGGATAGTCGAGGAGGAGCTGGTCGAGGGTGGGGCGCACCTTCTCGCAGAAGGGACAGGCGTACTCGCCGGCGCGCACGATCGTGACCAGCGTGCCGCGGCCCTTCACGGGATCGCCGGTGATGGGCACGCGGTAGACCGTGGTGGCGTCGGGCATCGGCCGCGCCGGTCGGGCCGGGGCGCGTGGCGGGGTGTACGAGGTCACGCCCTTGGCCACCACCCAGTCCTGGTAGTACGTGCCGGCCGGCGAGCCGGCGGCGATCCGCTGGCGGGCGAGCTTCAGCTCCGCGTCGACGACGGTCTGGAAGCTCTCGAACGGCACGGCGCCGCGGATGAGGCGACCGTTGACGAAGTAGGCCGGCACCGCGGCGATGCCGAGCCGCTCGAGCAGGCGATCGTCGTCGGTGACCTCGGAGACGCAGGGGCCCGCGACGTGGTCGCGGTACGTCGCCATGTCGAGGCCGAGCTCCGCGGCCAGCGCCTCGTAGCGCGCCGGCGTGAGCTGGCGGGTGGCGTAGGCCTTGTCCCAGAGCAACGCGTCCATCTTCCAGAACTGGCCCTGGCGCTGGGCGGCGCAGGCCGCGGCCGCCGCCTGCGGCCCCACGTCGGGGTGGATGCGGGCGATGTCCTTGTGGGCGAGGCGGACGTCGTGCGGGTACTCGGCGAGGAGGCGATCGATGGTCGGCCTCGACTTCTCGCAGTACGGGCAGGCGTAGTCGACGACGCGCACGATCGTGACCAGCGCGTCGGGGTCGCCGCGCATCGGGTCGCCGGAGATGGGCACGGAGAAGACGAGCTGGTCCTCCGGGACCGTCGGCTTGCCGGTCGCCGAGTCGCCGGCGGCGCCGCCCTGCATGGTGCCGACCCTCTTGTCCAGGTCATCGGGCTTCTCGAGCAGCTTGTCGTTGCCGCTGCCGCTGCCGCCCTCGGCTTCGGCCTGGGTGCCGGCGTCGATCTCGTCACTGCCGCGGGTGATGCCGAGGATGATCACGCCGGTCACGGCGGCCGCGACGACGGCGCCGACCCCGAGCGTGAGCGCGAGGTTGCCGCGGGCGCGCGTGGTGGGGAGGGCGCGCTGTCCGGCGGCCATGGGCGTGAGTGCCGGTCCCACGGTCGGATCCACACTCGGATTCGGATTCGGGCTCGGGTTCGGATTCGGATTCGGATTCGGATTCGGGTTCGGGTTCGAGTTCGCTCCCGGATCGAGGAGCTCCACGCAGTGCTGCGGACGCCGATCCGGGTCCTTCTCGAGCAATCGCAGCAGCAGCGTTGCGAACGGCGGCGGCAGCGTCGGCACCAGCGTGCGTGGATCATCCGGCACGTCGCGCATGTGGGAGGCGATCAGCTCGATGCCGCCGTGTCCGAAAGGCGGACGACCGGTGGCGCTCTCGTAGAGGATGCAGCCGACCGCATACAGATCGGAGCGCTGGTCGACGGTGCCCGCGCTGGTGCACTGCTCGGGCGACATGTACGCGGGCGTGCCGAACACCGATCCGGCCTGGGTGGCGATCGAGCCGGCGCCGCGGGCTAGCTTGGCGATCCCGAAGTCGAGGATCTTGAGGCGCTCGCCGCCGGCGACGATGGGGTCCTTCACGCTGGCGTCGGCGCACAGGAACAGGTTGTCGGGCTTGAGATCGCGATGGATGATGCCGGCGTGGTGTGCGGCGCCGAGCGCGCCGGCGAGCTGGCGAGTCAGCGCCGTGAGCTGCGGCACGGTCAGCGGGCCCTGGCGGAGGCGGGCAGCCAGGCTCTGGCCGCGCAGCCGTTCCATCACGATGAAGGCCTGGCCCGTAGGCAGGAAGCCGAGGTCGTAGATCTCGACGATGCCGGCGTGGTGGATCTGGGTGGCGGCGCGGGCCTCGTTGAGGAAGCGCTTGACCATCTCCTGATCGGCCGAGAGCGCCGGCAACAGCACCTTGACCACGGCCTCGCGCTGCATCAACTCGTGGCGCGCGATGTAGACCGCGCCCATGCCGCCCGTGGCGAGCTGCTCGACGATGCGGTAGCCCCCGACCTGGGTCCCGATCATTGCGTCGAGGATAGCGCGGCGCGGTGGGCGCTCAAACGCGAGAAGTTCGAGTTTCACCACCGCATGGCGACGCCGACCATCGACGCGCCCGACGGCGAGCTGGTGGCCAGCGGCGTGATCTCGGAGTCCTTGCGGTGGAGGAAGCGCGGCACGGCGTAGCCGACGGCGGCGCCGAGCAGCCAGCCGGTGAGCACGTCGGTCGACCAGTGCTTGTCGGCGGCGATGCGCATGTAGCCGGTGGTGAGCGAGAGCGCGATGCCGCCGCCGTAGAGCGCCGGCGCCCATTGATAGCCGCGCATCGACGCGACGGTGCCGGCCGAGACCGCGAGGCTCATCGTCAGGGTCGAGTGCCCCGAGTAGAACGACTGGTTGTTGTCCTGGGGCCGCGCCGTGTTGGGTTTGTCCGCGGGCGCGAGCTGGTGGACGAAGGGCCGCTCGCGCGCGACCGCGGCCTTGACCGCGAAGTTGATGACGCCGGCGATCGCCGCCGATTCAGCGACGATGAGCCCGTCGTCGAGCCAGTTGCCGCCGCGGTCGTCGAGATGTCCGGCCAGCGCGAGGCCGCCCAGGGCGAAGACCGGCGCGCCGATGAACCCGGTCCAGTTGCTGATGTCGTGGGCCTGGTGGGTGTCGTCCCAGAGCAGGGCGTCGCGGACGCCGTCGTCGAAGATGACGGGACCGCACCAGCGGCAGGTGTCCTTGGACAGTGGCCCTTTGAGCGGCGCTTCGCTCAGGAAGTAGAGGAAGCCCAGGCCGAGCGTGAGCGGCACGTGCGTGCTCAGGTCGGGTTCGGCCACGGTGTCCTCGGCGTGGGCAGCGCGCGGCGTCGCGACGGTCAGCGCGGCGATCGAGAGCAGCAGTCCGGCGGGGGCGAGGAGTCGAGCTCGCGGCACGCCCCATCCTCCCACGGAGTCAGTCGCTCTTCTTGCCGCTCAGGCCGTACTTGCGGAGCTTGTCGACCAGGGTCACGCGGCTGGTACCCAGGCGGCGGGCGGCCTCGCTCTGGTTGCCGCCGGTGGCGACGAGCATCCGGGCGACGACGCCGCGCTCGAAGGCCTCGACCTGCTCCTTGAGCGAGGGCCCGAGCTCGGACGAACCGGCGACATCGCCGCCGGAGTCGGCCGCGGTCTCGGACAGCGCGATCGGCTGCACCGTCGTCGCCGTCGCGCCGCTCTGCTCCTGCCAGTCGGCGAGGCGCAGCTCGGTGCCGGTGGCCAGGGCGGCCAGCCGGGCGATCGTGTTCTCGAGCTGGCGCACGTTGCCGGGCCACGGCGCCTGCGAGAGCGCATCGATGAGCGCCCCCTCGATCGCGAGCGTGCCGGTCCCGAACTTGTCGCCGTAGCGGCGGGCGAGCTCGGCGGCCAGGGCCGGGATGTCGCTTCGTCGGTCGCGCAAGGGTGGCACCACCAGCTCGACGACGGCGAGGCGGTAGTAGAGATCTTCGCGGAACCCGCCGGCTCGGGCCTCGGCGGCGAGATCGCGGTTGGTCGACGCCACCACCCGCACGTCGACCTTCTCGACCCGGCCCGAGCCGACCGGCTGGATCTCGCCTTCCTGCAGCGCGCGCAGAAGCTTGGCTTGGACCCCCACGGGCAGCTCGCCGACCTCGTCGAGGATCAAGGTGCCGCCGTCGGCCTCGGCGAAGAAGCCGGCCCGCGCCGTGCTGGCGCCGGTGAAGGCGCCGCGGGTGTGCCCGAACAGCTCGGCCTCGGCGAGCTCGGCCGGGATCGCGGCGCAGTTGAAGCGGACCAGCGGGCCCGTGGCGGCGCGCTTGCTCTGCGCGTGCAGGAGCGTGGCGATGAACTCCTTGCCGGTGCCGGTCTCGCCGCGCACCAGCACGGTCACGTCGCGGGCCGCGACCCGGGCAGTGGCGTCGAACAGGCGGCGCATCACCGGGCTGTCGCCGACGATGCGACGACCGAGTGCGTGCTCGACGGCGTGGCGGCGGTTGGCGACGCGCAGGTGGCGGGCCTCGAGCGCGCGCTCGATCACCACCGCCACCTCGTCGATGTCGAAGGGCTTGGTCAGGTAGTCGTAGGCGCCGGCCTTGACCGCGGCCACGGCGATGCGCTCGGAGCCGTGGGCGGTCAGGAGGATCATCGGCAGCGCCGCGTCGCGGGCGTTGATGGCGGCGATCAGCTCGAGCCCGCTCATGCCCGGCATGTTCAGATCGGTGACCACGACCTCGGCGTCGTCGAGACGGGTGAGGGCCTCGGCGCCCGACGGCGCGGTGACCACGGTGTGGCCGCGATCGACCAGCACCTCCTGCAGCGTGAACAGCACGCCGGGCTCGTCGTCGACCAGGAGGATGTTGCTCATGCGGTCAGGCCGCCGGTTCGATCGCCGACGACGACGTGGTGAGCACGTCGTGGGCCGCCGGCGCCGGGCGGACCGGGATCCAGATGGTCACGGTGGTGCCGCGGCCGAGCTCGCTGACGTAGTGCAGGGTGCCGCCGTGCTGGGCGACCACGGTCTGGGCCAGCACCACGCCGAGGCCGGTGCCGCCGTCGCGGGTGGTGAAGTAGCTGGTGCCGAGTCGCGACAGGTCCTCGGGCTTGATGCCGCGACCGCTGTCCTGGATCTCGACCACGGCGCCACCGTCGCCGCTCGCGCCCGTGGTGCCGGGGCTGCCGGACCGCACCGAGACGCGAATGGTCCCGCCCGTCGGCGTGGCCTCGACGGCGTTGGAGAGCACGTTGAGGAGCGCTTCCTGGAGGCGGCGCGGATCGGCCTCGATGGTCGTGACCCGGGTGTCGGCGTGCACGGTGATCCGTCCGCTCTCGACGCGGCCGGCGACGGCGGCGAGCGCCGAGCTGGTGACCTCGGCCACGTCGACCGATTGCGGCCGCAGATCCTCGAGTGGCCTCGAGAACGACAGGTACTCGGAGAGGATCGCCTCCATGCGGGCGACCTCGGCCTGCATCACGTCGAGGCGCTCCTTGGTCCGCGGCGCGTCGGGGCTGCGCGAGACCAGCTGGGCCAGGCCCTTGATCGAGGCCAGCGGGTTCTTGAGCTCGTGGGCGACCTTGGCCCCGACTGCCTGCAGGCGCCCGGCGTGCTCGGCGGCGGCGGCGACGCGCTCCTCGTTGAGCACGTCGACGGCGCAGGTCGCGGCGTGGGTGGCGGCCAGGACGCGGCTGACGAAGTTGGTGATGATGGCGATGGTCCAGCCGAACGAGACGATCGCCGCGGCGACGTAGTGATCGTGGGGCAGGACCGGGCCCAGCCACGAGGTCGGCATGAGCGCGACCAGCGTGAACAGGACGATCAGCGACGCGGTGAGCCACCGGGTGGCGGCCTGGGCGCCGAAGAAGATGACGGGAACCACTGACGCGGTACCGAGCGCCGGCAGCATCGGGCTGCGCAGGCCGCCGGTCGCGGCGACCGTGGTCACCAGGTAGACCTGAGCGAGACCGTGCATGAAGTAGACGGCGAGATCCATGCGACTGCGATCGCGCTCGATCCAGCGCAGCACCGCGAGCTGCGCGACGGTCAAGACCATCCACGCCGCAAACGGCGTCATCACGCGCCACGTCGGGTACTCGGCGTGGACCAGGATGGCGACGATGAGCCCCATCGAGACCATACCGCAGGTCGCCGAGAACCGGACGTTCTGCCGACCAGTCGCCATGATCACGTCGCTACGCGTGCCACGCCACACGGCCGCTGGCTCTGCGAGCTTCGGGCCAACCGGCACCGGCCCGCGTGTTGACGGCGGTTCCGCAGACATGCCCACATCTTAACGTGGGCGGCAGCGGTCGGTGCACCGTCAGACGTACGGTGAACCGTCGATGCCTGTAAGGAGAACCGACAGGTTGGCGTCGTGGCGATCGTAACTGGTCGTTATCCGGTGCCCGCCGCGTGGCATGGGCACTGCTTGGGCAAAGCCCATGCGATCGTTCGCCCTGGTGGTCGTCGGCCTGGCCGGTCTGGCTGGTTCGGCCGCTGCACAACCCGCTCAGCCCGCGACGGCCGCGATCACGCCGGCGGCGCAGACGTTCGACGAGGCCGTGGCCGCGTTGCTGGCGCGTCCTGGCGGACTCACCAGCGACGACGCCGCCCGGCGCGCGGTCAAGGCCAGCGCCACCGTCCAGCGGAAGATCGCCGAGACCGACGGCGCCCGGAGCGGTCTGTCGAGCGTGATGTACGCGCTGGTGCCGATCACCAAGGTCAGCGCCGGCTACACCCGGCTGTCCGACGTCGAGCTGCCGCAGCTCGCGCCCGGCTTCTCCTTCCCCGTCTTCCTGAACTCCTATCACGTGGGCGCCGAGGTCGCGATCCCGCTCACCGATCTGTTCATGCGCTTCCCCCCGCTCAAGCGGTCGACCGAGCTCGGCATCGATGCCGCCGAGGCCGGCCAGCACACCGCCGAGGTCGGCGCTGCGCTCGACGCCCGGGTCGCATACTACGAGTGGGTGCGCGCCGAGCTGTCGGTGGTGGTGGCCGAGCGCCTCCTGCTCCAGGTCACCGCCAACCTCGGCCAGGTCCAGGCGCTGGCCGAGGTTGGCGGCGTCTCGCGCGCCGACGTGTTGCGCCTCGAGGCCCAGCAGGCCCAGGTCGAGCTCGCGCTGGCCCAGGTCAGCGAGCTCACCGCCCTGCGCGCCGAGCAGCTCCGCATCGCCATCGGCGCCGCCCCCGACGAGCCGCTCACCATCGGCGAGGACGTGCGCGACATCGGCGACGACGCCGTGGTGGCGTCGGCGGTCGAGCTGACCCGGACCGCGATCGGCCGGCGCGGCGAGTTCGTGGCGCTGGCCGCGGCCCGGGCCGCGCTCGCCCAGCAGCGCAAGGCGGCCAAGGTCGATCGTCTGCCCAAGCTGGCGGTGTTCGCGCAGGCGGTCTACGACAACCCCAACCAGCGCATCATCCCGGCCGAGGCCGACTTCGCCTTCACCTGGGCGGCCGGCGCGTCGATCACGTGGTCGCTCAACGACTACCTGCACGCCGGACCCCACGACGCCAAGTGGGACGCCGAGCTGCGCGCTGTCGACGCCGACCGCCAGGCGCTCGAGCTCGGCGTTCGGGCCCAGGTCACCGCCGCGCGCCAGGGCGTCGTGCTCGCCGATCGGGCCTACGCCGCCACCCGGCGCGGCCTGGCCGCCGCCGAGGAGAGCCACCGGGTGCGGCAGGAGCTGCTCGCGGCCGAGCGCGCCACCGCCATCGAGCTCATCGACGCCGAAGCCGAGCTGACCCGTGCCCGCATCGCAGCCATCGACGCCCTGATCGATCGCCGCATCGCCCGCGCCCGCCTCGAGCACGTCACCGGAGAACAAAGATGAACGCGAACGCAGTACCCCGGTCGCTCCTGTTCGTCGCCCTCGCTGCGGCCGCCGCCTGTGGTCGCTCCGACGCCAGGTCGGCCGACGCCCGGGTCGAGCCGACGGTGAAGCTGGCGCTGCACACGGTGGCGGCGATGCCGGCGCCCGAGCGGCTCACGCTGACCGGCACGGTGATGGCCAAGGAGTCGTCGGACGTGACCGCGTCGGTGCCGGGCAAGGTCCTGGCCGTGCTGGTCGATCGCGGCAGCCGGGTGAAGTTCGGCGATCCGCTGCTCCGGCTCGACGCCTCCAGCGCGTCGCTCTCTGCTCAGTCGATCCGGGCCCAGCTCAACGCCGCCCAGGCCCAGGAGAAGCTGGCCACGGACGAATGCAAGCGCTCGCAGCAGCTGCTCGACAAGGGCGCCATCACTCGCTCGCAGTACGAGCGCGAGATGACCAGCTGCACCGCCGCGGCCCAGACCGTGGCCGCGACCAGGGCCCAGCTCCAGCTGGCCTCGAAGTCGATCGCCGACGGTGTGGTCCGCGCGCCCTTCGCCGGCGTGATCACCACCCGCATGATCTCGCCCGGCGAGTGGGTCGGTCCCGGCGTGCCGCTGGTGACGCTGGTGCAGGACGATCCGCTCCACGTCGACCTCAGCGTGCCCGAGGCGTGGGTGCCGCAGGTGAAGTCGCAGCAGGAGGTCTCGGTCGAGGCGGTGGCCTATCCCGGCCAGCGCTTCAGCGCCCGTATCACCAAGGTCGGCTCAGAGATCGGCCGCATGAACCGCGCCCTCATCGCCGAGGCCGAGCTGGTCAAGGGCACGCCCCTGGTGCCGGGCATGTTCGCCGAGGCCACGATCACGGTCGGTCACAAGCCGATGCCAGTGGTGCCGAAGGCGGCGGTGGTCAAGCGCGGCAACACCTGGCGCCTGTTCGCGCTGGTCAAGGGTCACCTCGAGGAGCGCGTGGTGCAGCTCGGCCCCGAGTTGCCCGGCGAGCTGGTGGTGGTGGCACGGGGCGTGGCCGCAGGCGAGAAGGTCGCGGCCAAGATCGACGAGCTGGTCGTCGACGGCGTCAAGGTCGAGTAGGCGGGTCGCGTCGCAGGGCAACCGAAGGAGCTCGTCATGCACTGGTTCGTTCGCCTCACCATCCACCGGCCGGTCCTGGCCATCGTGATGATGCTCACCATCGTGGTCGTCGGCGCGGTCGGCTACCGCTCGCTCGGCGTCGACAAGTTCCCCAAGATCGACTTCCCGCTGGTGACGATCACCACCGTCTACCCGGGCGCAGCGCCGACCTCGGTCGAGACCGACGTCACCGACAAGATCGAGGCGGCGGTCAACACCGTCGGCGGCATCGAGACCCTGTCGTCGATCTCGACCGAGGGCGCGTCGCTGGTGATCGTGCAGTTCGTCCTCGAGAAGGACGCCAACGTCGCCGCCCAGGAGGTGCGCGACCGCATCGCGACGATCCGCGACCTGCCCACCAGCGTACGGCCGCCGATGATCCAGCGCGTCGATCCCGACGCCGCGCCGGTGCTCATGCTCGCCATCAAGGGCGACGCGCCGGTGCGCGAGCTCACCCGCATCGCCGAGGACGTGGTCAGCCGCCGGCTCGAGACCATCGACGGAGTCGGTCAGGTCCGCGTGATCGGCGGGCGCAAGCGCCGCATCGAGATCGCGGTCGACCCCATCCGGCTCCAGGCCGCCGGGGTCTCGGCGCTCGAGGTCTACCGCGCCATCAACGTCTCCAACATCAGCGTGCCCGGTGGCCGCCTCGAGCGCGGGCCCGACACCGCGACCATGCGCATCGAGGGCCGGGTCGCCAGCCCCGCACAGATCGCCGACATCGTGGTTCGCCAGAAAGGCGACAACGCGATCAAGGTGCGCGACGTCGCCACCGTCCTCGACACCGAGATCGACGCCGAGTCGGCCACGGTGCGCGACGGCGTGGCCTCGGTCGGGCTCGCCATCCGCAAGCAGTCGGGCTCGAATACCGTCGAGGTCGTCGATCGGGCCAAGGCCGCGGCCGCCGAGATCGCGGCCATCTTGCCCGAGGGCGTTCAACTCGACGTGGTCCGCGACAACTCCGAGGTCATCCGCACCTCGGCGTCGCAGGTCACGGAGCACCTGATCGTCGGCGCCGTTCTGGCCGCCCTGGTGGTGCTGCTCTTCCTCGGCTCGGTGCGCTCGACCATCATCGCCGCCATCGCCATCCCCATCTCGATCATCGGCACCTTCGCGCTGATGATGGTGGCCGGCTTCACGCTCAACATGATGACGCTCCTGGCCCTGGCGCTGGCCGTCGGCATCGTGATCGACGACGCCATCGTCGTCCTCGAGAACATCCACCGCCACATCGTCGAGAAGGGCGAGAAGCCGTTTCCGGCGGCGATCAAGGCCACCCGCGAGATCGCCCCGGCGGTCATGGCCACCACCCTGTCGCTCCTGGCCGTGTTCCTGCCGGTCGCCTTCATGGGCGGCATCGTCGGCCGCTTCCTGAGCAGCTTCGGTCTGACCATGGCGTTCGCCATCGCGGTGTCGATGCTGGTGTCGTTCGCGCTCACTCCCATGATGGCGGCGCGGCTCTTGCCCTTGCCGCCGGCGCCGGGCGAGGAGATGAAGCGGTCGTGGCTCGAGCGCGCCATCGAGCGTTTGTACGGGCCGCTCGAGCGCGGCTACGGCCGCCTGCTCGACTTCCTGCTCCGCCACCGCTACATCGTCGTGATCGCCTCGATCCTGGTGTTGATCTCGGTGGTCCCGCTCGGCCAGCGGGCCGGCTTCGGCTTCCTGCCCGAGAACGACGAGGCTCAGTTCGAGATCTTCCTCAAGACCAAGGAGGGCACCAGCCTCGACGCCACCACGGTGCTGGCCGAGCGCCTGGCCCGTAACACCCGCAAGGTTCCGGAGGTGACCCACACCCTGGTCACGGTGGCCGACAACGAGCAGAAGGTCCAGAACGTCGCCAGCATCTACGTTCGCCTCTCCGACCCCGACAAGCGCTCGCGCGGGCAGGACGAGATCATGGACGACGTGCGCAAGCACGTGCTGGTCGATCTGCCGCCGGGCACGCGGGCCGCGGCCCAGCTCGTCAACGACTTCTCGCTCGGCGCCCAGCAGAACGCGATGGTCATGTACCTGATCAGCGGACCCGATCTCGATCGGCTCGCGCTCTACACCAACCGCGTCCTCGACAAGATGAAGACCGTCCCTGGCGTGGTCGACCTCGACTCGAGTCTACCCGAGCCGCTGCCGGAGCAGACCCTGAGGCCCGATCTCGACCGCGCCGCGGCCCTGGGCGTCGACCCCGCTGACATCACGTCGAGCCTGGCGCTGATGATCGGCGGCCTCGAGGGCTCGACCTACGAGGAGCGCGGAAGTCAGTACTCGGTGTTCCTGCGCGCCAGCGAGCGGTTCCGCCTCGACCCGAGTCTGCTCGGCATCATCACGGTGCCGTCACGCACGCTGGGGCAGGTGCCGCTGTCCGACGTGGTCACCACCGCCGACGGCACCGGTCCGTCGGCGGTCAGCCGCACCTTCCGGGCCAAGAGCGTGACCATCACGATGAACGTGGCACCCGGGTTCGGCCAGGGCGCCATCACCGCCGAGCTCGAGAAGGTCATCGCCGAGCTGAAGCTCCCGCCCGGCTACCAGGCCACGCCCTGGGGCCAGACCCGCGAGATGGAGCGCACCGGCCAGGCGTTCGCCTTCGCCTTCGCGTTGTCGTTCCTGTTCATGTACCTGGTGCTGGCGGCGCAGTTCGAGTCGTGGCTGCACCCGTTCACGATCATGCTGACCTTGCCGCTGACCCTGCCGTTCGCCCTGTTCTCGATCATCGCCTCGGGCAACCACCTCGACATCTTCTCGATGCTCGGGCTGCTGGTGCTGTTCGGCATGGTCAAGAAGAACGGCATCCTCCAGATCGACCACGCCAACCAGCTTCGCGCCCAGGGCATGCCGCGGCGGCAGGCCATCGTGCAGGCCGCCCGCGACCGCCTGCGCCCGATCCTGATGACGACTTTCGCGTTCGTGGCCGGCATGTTGCCGCTCATCCTCACCGAGGGCATCGGCTCGGGCTTTTCGCGCGCCATCGCCGGCGTGGTCGTGGGCGGCCAGACCCTGTCGCTGGCCCTCACCCTGGTCGCCATCCCGGTCTTCTACTCGATCGCCGACAGCATCTCGTTCTGGTTCATGAAGATGCTGCGCAGTATCTTCCGCCGCGAACAGAAGGTCGATCGCGGCGAAGGCGAGCTGGACGCGCCCGTCACCACCTGAGCCCGAGCCCGAGTCCGGCGCCGACGTGGTTGTCGCCGGCGGTGGCGCCGGTCGCACCCACGGTGAGCTCGGTGGCGAAGCGGCCGCCGAGCGGGATGGGGAAGGCGAGCTCGCCCTTCCAGCCCAGGCCGAGGTCGCCGTCGGTGGTGGTGGCGGTGCCCAGGCCCAGGCGCAGGTCGATGTGACGCAGGACCGCCAGCCGCGCCAGCGTGAACATCACCTGGATGAGCGACGAAGACTCGCCGCGACCGATCAGCTTGGCCTCGAGGCCGGCGGCGACGCGGCGGCTGATCCGCCGGTCGACGCCGAGGGCGACCTCGCCGTAGTTCTCGTCGGCCTCGCCGAGCCCGAGGCCGGCCGCCAGCGACAGGTGCAACGTGGTCCGGCGCGGCTCGTAGGTGCCGAACAGGCCGGTGGTGTTGATGCCGTCGACGTAGTACGAGTCCTCGAGCGAGCTGGCGCCGCTGAAGGAGGCGCCGTAGGCGTCGCCGACCGAGCCGGGCGCGACTCCGAGTGCGCCGCCGAAGGTGCGGCCGACCGGGATGCTCGACGTGTACTGGCCGCTGATCACGTTTCCGGCGGCCGGCGTGACCCCAGCCGGAAGCTCGACCGGGACGGCGACGGTGTCGGTAGGCAATCCTTCGGCGCGGGGGATATCGTCGATGGCGATGAACGCGGTCCACGGCGAAAGCAGCGCGTGCTCGAGCGCGACAGCCGTGACGTCGTTGACGATCTCCTGGTCCCACCGCATCGCCAGCCGGTCCATCTGCTCACCGATGCGCCGCCGTGCCCATAACCGGGCCAGGACGTCGCCGTCGCCCCCGCGATCGGGCAACACCACCGGGATGGTCAGCTCGAGGGTGCGGCCGGCGGCCTTGCCGGTGACCTTGACCGTGGCGCGGCCGCCTCGGCCGTAGCGCGCGGCCACCACCAGCGGCTGACCGGCGAACAGATCGGCGACGTCGCCGGGGGTGGCGTCCGTGACGTCGAGCCCGCCCCAGTCCACGCGCAGGTCGTGGAGCAGCGGCGCGTCGAGGCGGGCGTAGAACTTCTCGACCTGGGGCTCGGGCGCCTCCTGGAGCAGGAGGTACTGGGCCGCGCCCTTGCCGCTCCTGGCCAGGCCGTCGAGCAGGTGGCGGTTCACCGACGAGCCGACGCCGAACGAGAACAGGTGGGTGCGCTTGTCGAGGCGCGAGGAGACCGCCGCGAAGATCTCGTCCTCGTTGCCGATGTAGCCGTCGGTCATGAACACGATGAAGCGGTCGCGGCCGTCGGCGGGCGGGTCCGAGAGCGCGGCCTTGATGCCCTCGAGCATCTCGGTGCCGCCGCCGGCGTCGACGCCGTTGACGTACGACAGGCCGGCCCGCACGTTGTCGCGAGTGGCCGCCATCGAGCGGCCGTCCTCGAAGGCCGCAACGCTGGTCGAGAAGTTCATGATGCGGAAGCTGTCCTCGGGGCGGAGGTGCTCGAGGGCGTAGCGCATGCCCCGCTTGGCCAGGGCCAGCGGCTCGCCCGACATCGAGCCCGAGGTGTCGACGACGAACACCATCTCGCGCGACGGCGCGCGGCCGGCGTCGAGCGGCGGTGGCTGCACGATCAGGGCGAGGTGACCGTGGCCGCTGCCCTTGTGGGCCAGCGTGGCCAGGGTCGGCGAGGCCACGGTCACCTTCCAGCGCAGGACGAAGTCGCGGTCGGCGACCATGTCCTTGTCGGCGAGGGCGATCTTGAAGTGATCAGCGGCGACCGAGGTGGTGGCGATGCGGTGGGTGGGGCTCTCGATGGTGGTGACGGGTAGCCCGGCGTCGACGTCGAGGTCGAGGGTGACGACGTTGCCGGTCAACTTGCCGGGGGGCGCGGCCTGGGGTGAGATGCGCGACGCGTCGGGGACGCGGTCGGTGTCGACCTGGACGCCGGTGCCCGACGACGGCGCGTCGATG
>SXJR01000100.1 GCA_005779305.1 Myxococcales bacterium | reverse complement strand
CGTCTTGGCACGGCCGTGGGCCTTGTCGCCCTGGAACCCGACGGACGACACGGCGAAGCCGCCGGGGGTGACGGTGAATTCGGCGCCCGCGGCGCCCGTCCAGAGACCAGCATCACCGGCGGGCCGCCCGGATCCTGGAACTGGGCGACCACGTCGGCGCGATCGGTGGTGCTGCCGTCGAGGCGCGTGAACGCCAGCCCGGCGCCCTCGAGCGCCGGCTCGACTCGATCGAGCAACGACGTCCACTGCGAGAACACCAGCGCCTTGTGGCCGTCGGCGGCGGCTGCGACCAGCGCCTCGATCACGGTGTCGACCTTCGTCGACGACGACGCGCTCTGGCCGGGCAAGAGGCCGCGGTGGCAGGCCGCCTGACGCAGGCGCAGGAGCGCCTCGAGCGCGGCCATCACGCCGCGGCCCTGCTCGAGCAGGGCCACCACCTCGGCCTGGGTTGCGGCCCGGATCGCGTCGTAGGCGTTGCGCTCGGTCTCGTCGAGCTCGACCCACAGCACCGACTCGGTACGCGGCGGCAGCTCGGGCGCCACGTCGCGCTTGAGCCGGCGCAGCACGAACGGCCGGATGCGGGTGCGCAGGCGCTCGGCGGCGGCGTTGTCACCGGCCTCGATGGGCTGGGCCCAGCGGGTCGCGAAGTCGACGCGCGCGCCCATCAGGCCGGGGTTGGTGAAGTGGAGCTGGCTCCACAGCTCGTCGAGGCGGTTCTCGACCGGCGTGCCGGACAGCGACAGCCGCCAGCCGCCGCGCAGCCGGTAGGCGGCGCGCGCGATCTGGCTGTCGGGGTTCTTGATGTTCTGGGCCTCGTCGAGGATGACCACGTCCCACGGGATCTCGGCCAGGCGATCGACGTCGTTGCGCAGGAGCGGGTAGGTGGTGACGGTGAGGTCGGCGCTGGCGTCGAGGGTGCGGCGGGTGCCGTGATAGAGCGCGACCTTCAGCTCGGGGCGGAAGCGGCGGGCCTCGGCCTGCCAGTTGGGCGCGACGCTGGTCGGGCACACCACCAGAGTGCGGCCGCGCATGGCGCACAGCGCCTGCAGCGTCTTGCCCAGGCCCATGTCGTCGGCGAGCACGCAGCCCATGCCGGCGTCGCGGGCGAAGGCGAGCCAGTCGATGCCGCTCCGCTGGTACGGGCGCAGCACGGCGTCGAGATCGGCGGGCAGGACCGCCGCCGGCAGGCCGGAGAAGCCGTCGACCAGCGGGGCCAGCTTCGAAAGGTCGGGCGCCGGCACGTCGAGCTCGCGGGCCAGGCGCGCGGCATCGGGCAAGGCGTACGGCGGCAAGACGCCGTCCTCGGCGGCCGCGGTCAGCAGATCGGCGAGGAGCGCGCCGTGTTTGTCGAGCCAGGTCATCGGCACTCGGCCCCAGCCGCCTCCCTCGAGCGCGACCATCTCGGCGCCCGCTTGCCACGCCCGCACCACCGAGGCGGCGGGTGCGCTCTTGCCGCCGCCAGCGAAGCGCGCGGCCAGGCCGCCGACCAGCTCGACGTGTGCGGTGAGCTCGACCGAGCCGGCCAGCTCGGCGGCGCGGGCGTCGTCGCGCAGCCAGCGTGCGATCTTGTTCGACAGGGCGAACGCGTCAGGGCCGGTGGCCTCGACGCGGCGGCCGGGGAGCAGATCGAGCTCGCTGCGCATGCGATGGCGAAGGTGTTGCTCGGCGGCGGTGTCGCGGATCGGCACCGCGCCGCCCAGGTGGACCAGCCGATCTCCGTCGACACGGGCCCGCGGCGGATCGCCGTAGACCACGGTCGCCATCGCCGACAGGGTCTCGCCCCGCTGGACCACGTCGAGGGCGATGCGGGGCGCGTCGCCGCGCGAGACCTCGGGCAGGCGCCGCGAGCGCACGTCGATGGTCAGGCGGCGCGACAGTTCGGGCAGCACGCGGGTGACCAGCGCTGGCAGCTTGTCGGGGGCGAACCGCAGCTCGGCCGGCAGCTGCTCCATGCGGGCACCGCCCAGATCGTGGGCGCCGATCGGCCGCAGCACGTCGCCGGTGCGGGCGACGCCGTGACAGACCGCGACCATGCCCGGCGGCGCGGTCAGGCGCAGCACCACGTCGGCGCCGTCGTCGATCACCACGGCATCGGGCAGGAGCGGCTCGGCGAGGCAGCGCACCCGCTCGTGACCCAGCCACACGTCGCTGGCCTCGGCCAGGGCCTGGACCAGGCGCTCGACGCGATCGGCGCCGAACGGTGCGTCGAGCCGGGTGCCGACCATGTTGTCGATGGTGAGATCGATCTCGATCGTGGCCAGGGCCGGGCCGGGCACGCGGCCGGAGACGATCGACGCGACCGATGCGTCGAGCGGGATCTCGTTGGCGGCGTCGCCGGCGACGGCGCTGCGCTGCAGGGCCAGGCCGCCGGCCGCAGGCCGGAGCCGGTAGCGCAGCGTCGCGCCGGCGCGACGCGGCGAGGGCAGGGCGCCGCCGCTGGCCCGGGTCTGCTCGGTTGCCAGCACCGCGCCGACCACGTGCGAACACACCGCCTCGCGGCCGCCGCAGTCGCAGTCCCACTCGCCGTCCTCGAGATAGAGCACGACGGTGAACGGGACCGGTCGTCCGGGGAGCCGGACCTCGAGCACGACCTCGGCGGTGGACACGCTCTTGCCGCTCACCCGATCGTCGCGACACAACGTGACGCCCTGCGACCAGACCCGGGTCGAGGCCGCCTCGTGCACGGCGTCATGGAGCGCCGCGAGCGCGCTCTCCGAGGGGGCTGGTCCGGCCATCGCAACTGGATAGTCGCTGACGCCGCCTCCGGCAACCTCGGTCGGATCCGGAGATCGATCCGGGCATCGATCCAGACCGGGTGGTGGTTCGTACCTCCGCCGTGCTTGGCCACTTCGTGCGGTTCGGTGCTAACGTGCGAGCCATGAGCGCGGGGGGCCTTCGGGGCACAGGCCCGATGGCAGATGATCACGATGACGTGCTGCTGGTGCGAGCGGTCGCTGGTGGCGACCGCGATGCGCTGGCCCGGCTCTACGATCGCTATGCGTCGGTGCTCCTGGCCCTGGCGCTGCGCATCCTCCGCGACCGCCGCGAGGCCGAGGACCTGCTCCACGACGTCTTCCTCGAGGTCTGGCGCAGCGCCAAGGACTACGACCTGACCCGCGGCCGGGTTCGCACCTGGCTCATCATCCGCATGCGCTCGCGAGCCCTCGACGTCACCAAGAGCGCGCGGGTCTCGCGCCGCAGCGGCGACGCCGAGGTCATCGAGCGCGTGGCCGCCGAGAGCGACGTCGCCGGTTCGCCCGATCGCCAGCGCGTGCGCGCGGCCCTGGCCGAGCTCGGCGACGATCAACGCCAGGTTCTGGAGCTGGCCTACTTCGAGGGCCAGTCGTGCTCGGAGATCGCCGAGCGCGTGGGCATCCCGGTCGGGACCGTGAAGTCACGTCTGGCTGCCGCGCTGGGGAAATTGCGTCAGACTCTCGGGGCGCCCCGCCCGGGGGAAGTGTCATGACCGCCCGCCACCACCTACGCGACCTCTTGCCCGTCCACGCCCTCGGTTCGCTCGCGCCTGACGAGGCGCGCCTCGTCGACGAGGCCGTCGCCGGCGACGCCGGGCTCGCCGACGAGCTGGCCGCGCTGGTCGAGGCCGCCACCCTGATCGGCGACGGCGTGCCGCTGGTGGCTCCCGCCGCGGCCGTGCGCGCTCGCTTGCTCGAGAGCATCGCCGCGGTGCCGGTCGGTGCCGGCGCGCTCGAGCGATTCGCCGCGCGCTTCGCGGCCATCTTCGACGTCACCGTCGAGCGCACCCGCGAGCTGTTCGCGCACGCGGTCGATCCCGCGTCGTGGGAGAAAGGCCCGGGCCCCGGCGCGTGGCTCATCCACTTCGAGGCTGGCCCGGCCTGCGCCGGCGCCGACACTGGTTTCGTCAAGTGCGCGCCTGGCAGCCAGTTCCCGTGGCACCGCCACCTCGGCCCCGAGCAGAACCTGATCCTGGCCGGCGAGGCCGAGGACTCGCGCTTCGGGCGCCTGCGTCCCGGTGACGAGCCCGCCGCCGAGGCCGGCAGCGAGCACGAGTTCCGGGTGGTGAGCGCCGAGCCGTTCGTCTACGCGGTGCGCGTGTTCGGCGTCGACTTCAACGTCCTACGCCCCGGTCCCTGATCCTCGATCAGGACAGCGGCGCGGGTCGGATCGACGCGATGTGCATGCCGCTCGGCGTGGTGGTCGTGATCAACACGCGCTCACCTTCGTTGAAGCGCGGCACCAGCTCGGGCGGCCCCTGGAAGTGCAATCCCGACAGGTTGTCGACGTTGATGTCGGTGCCGTCGCTGTCGATGGCCTGCTCGATGTCGAGGATGATCTTGGCCACCTGCCGCGGCGGCACGCCCTGGAACTTCGACATCACCGCGTGCAGCTCGATGCTTCGGATGGTTCCCACCACCCTCATGCCATCGACAGTCGACATGGGCCTAGCATACACCCGGCTCAGAACCGGATTTCGGGAGTGGGCCGCGCCGCGCGCGGCCAGCTTCGCCAGGGAGACGAACCACAACGCCGACCCGAGGCCGACACCGGCGGCGGTGATGACCGCGGTCGCCAGCGACGAAGGTGCGACCGCCGCGGCCACCGCGATCCACGCGCCCAGCGCCGCCGGGTTGGGCAGGGTGAGCCCGGCGCCGATCAGCACGCCGCGGCCGAAGCTCGGCGGGGCCTCACCCCCCTCGGGGCGTGGGCGCGACCGAGCGCGCCAGATCGCGATCCCGTATCCGACCAGCACGACGACGGCGATGATGCGCAGCGTCGAGGCCACCCCGGGGCGCGCCATGAGGGCGCTGCCCACGCCGGCAAAGGCGAGGGTGGCGTGGGCCAGATCGGCGGCGGCGCCGCCGACGCCGATGCCCGCCGCCGCCGGCGCGCCACGCCGCGCCGCGGCCTCGACGATGGCCACGTTGACCACGCCCAGCGGCAGACCGGTGATCACCCCGAGCGCCAGGCCCAGGCCCAGCGCCGCCGCCAGCTCGATCACCACTCGAAGTTCTTGGTCACCGTCTTGGCCGCCTCGATGATGACCTCGAAGCGCTCGGTCTTGCCGCGCGGGCCGATCACCTTGACCTTGTAGGGTCCGGGTCGGAGCGGATACTGGTCGAAGGCGTCGTTCACGATGCGCTGGCCGTCGATGAAGACCGTGATCTTCTCGGTCGACGTGAGCGTGAGGTAGCCGTAGCGGTTCTCGGCGATCACCGACTCGCGACCGGCGTCGATAGGCAACGCCGCGTCGATGGGGAGGACCAGTTCCTCCTCGGCGGCGTCGACCAGACGCCCGGCGGCGAGGTCGGGATCCTTGCGGGCGCTGGCGCCGCCGCCGCTCATGCCGAGGACGATCAGGAGCACGAGCGCCAGAGCGAGGACCCCGCCGACCGCGATCACCCGGCGCATGCGCCGGCGGCGCCAGTCGCCGAGCAGATCGGTGCCGGGATCGGCGAGGTCGATCATGACCACGCCCTCGGGCGCGGCGGCGGTGCCGGGCGCGCCCAGCGGCGGTGGCGTGGTGCGGCGGGCGTCGCGAAGCGGCGGCGGCACCGGCGGTCGCGTGGCGCGGCCAGTGGTCGGGGTGGCCGGCGTCGAGTTGATCACCATCGAGGCCGGCGTGAGCTCGGGCGAGTTCGTGGGTCCGACCTCGGCCACCAGCATCTCGCCGTCGATGGCCTCGAGTTCCTCGGTGGTGGTGCCGAACGGCGACGGCGACACCTGGGTCGGGGCCACGCCGATGCCGCCCGAGCTGTTGGTGGCCAGCGCCGGCACCTCCTCGGTGTCGGGTGGCACCGCGGCCGCCCTGCGGGCCTGGGTCAGGATCTCTTCCTTGGCGGCGAGCTCGTCGGCGAAGTCGCGGCCGATGATGAGGCTGAGCTCCTTGGTGGTGGCGGCGCCGCCGAGCGGGGCGATGGCGGCGCGCACCGCTTCGGCCATCTCGAGGCAGGTCGAGAAGCGGCCTTGCGGCTCGCGGGCCAGCGCGCGGGTGAGCACGGCGACCATCGCCGGGGGCAGATCGGGCCGGCGATCGCGGATGTCGGGCAGCGGCTCCTCGGTGATGGCCTTGAAGGTGAGGAAGTCGCTCTCACGATGAAAGAGCCGCTTCACCGCCAGGAGCTCGTACATCACCGCGCCGAGCGCGAACACATCGCTGCGGCGATCGAGCGGCTTGCCGAGGATCTGCTCGGGCGACATGTACGCGTTCTTGCCCTTCACCGTGCCGGTGCGGGTCTTGGAGCTGGCGCCGCGCGCCTTGGCGATGCCGAAGTCGAGCAGCTTCACCACGCCGTGGGTGGTGATGAGGATGTTGGGCGGCGAGACGTCGCGGTGGACGACGCCGAGCGGCTGGCCGTCGGGGCTGCGGGCCTCGTGGGCGTGGTGCAGGCCGGCGCACGCCTGCTCGATCAACCCGGCCACGGCGCGCACGTCGAGGAAGTGGCGCTGCTTGGAGAGCCGCGACAGCATGCGCGACAGCGCCACACCGTGCAGGTACTCCATCACGATGAACCACACGCCATCGGCCTGACCGAGCTTGTGGACGCGGCACACGTTGTCGTGGACGAGCTGCGAGGCGAGGTTGGCCTCGTCGCGGAACATGGTGACGAAGTGCTCGTCGTCCGCGAGGTGGGGCAGGATGCGCTTGACGACCACCACCTCGTCGAAGCTCAGCTCCGCCGCTGCACTCTTCCGCGCCAGGAAGATCTCGGCCATGCCTCCGGTGGCCAGCTTGGCCAGCAGGTGGTAGTCGCCTAGCGCGCGGTCGCGTGGCGCGGGGGCGCCGGCGGAGGTCACGGGCTGAAATAGTAGCGCAGGGGCGACTCCCGGCGCGACTCTTCGACTCGGTCGCTTACGCGGGGCGGGTCAGGTGAGTCCGCGGCGGTCCAGGTACTCCTGGGTACACCCGGCAGTGACCGTGAGGGATCGCTCCAGGTCCTCGATGATTGCCTTCTCGACCCGGCCCCCGATGAGCCGGACCTGGACCGTGACCTGGCCGTCGTAGACACGGTGGACCTGGCCCGGCTTGGTCTGGCTGAGCCGGTAGGTGGCCTTGATCTGAGCCTTGCCGTCGAGGAGGCGGGGCCGGATGTCGAACTCGATCCGGTGGTCGCGCTTGTGCCAGACGATCGACTCGTCGTAGCTCAGGTCACCCTTGATCAGCGGCCGGATGACCACCGGCAGCTGGCGGTGGGGGTACACCCTGGCGGTCCGGCGGCGGACGTCGCCCTCGTCAACGTCCTCGAGCGTCTCGCGCCTGGCCTCGACCCGGCGATCCTGTTCGGCCTGGTGCTCGGGATCGAAGTAGACCGCGAAAACGGCGTCGGGATCGCGGGCCCGGAAGAGGTACTCGAAGTGGAACGGCGTCATATCCTGGTCTGACTTGACAGAGAAAAACCGACTGCGCACTTCACCAGTGAACCCCGCACGTCCGGAGTCACTGTTGAACGCTCGCTAGTCGCTCGCTTGGGGCTCAGTTCGGAGTCGTACAATAGAAACCGACCTGATCGTCGATGTAACGGCACACCTCGCCGTCGGCAGCGCAGTCGCGAGTCACGAGCTCGCCGTTCTCGCACCACTCGGCGACGTCGCCGACGCAGTGGCCGAGGTAGTCGATGCCCATGCAGGGATCGGTCTCGCAGTAGGCGCCGCCCAGCTCCGGACCGACGTTGCAGCGCTCCTGGCGACAGGCGCAGTCGCGGGCCTTGGGGGTCCCGTTCTCGCACCAGCGGGCGACGCTGCCGCTGCAGGCGCCGATTCGGTCCACGCCGCCGCACGGGTCGGCTCCGCTGATGCACCGGAAGCCGCTCGCGGTCACGTCCCAGCCGCAGGTCTGGCCGGCCAGGCAGGTCTGGTTCTGGAGCCGATCGGCGTCGCAGTAGAGGGCGTGGCCGCCGCCGCTGCACCGGCCGACGCCGTCGACGGAGCCGCAGCGGTTGTCGGGCGTCGGCGTGGGTCCGGTGAAGAGCTCGACCCAGGCCAGCGCGATGTCGACGCGCGCGTAGTCGTCCTTGCCCACGCACGACGACTCGCCGCCCGAAAGCGCGCCGCCGGTGCGGACGCGGCCGCCCGAATCGATGACCAGCACCGGGCCGCCGGAGTCGCCGAAACACACGCCGCGCAGGCCCATGCCGTCGACGGTGAGCTCCTGGTCGCGGACCTCGAACACGGTCTCGACCGCGAACAGGCGTGTGCCCGACGAGCCGGTCTCGGTGTCACCGTAGCCGGCCGTCTCGGCCATGCCGCCGACCAGCGCCAGCGGCGACTCGACGAGGATGGGGATGGGCTCGACGCCGGGCACCACGGTGGCGGCGTCGGCGGCGAGCCGCACCACGCTGAGATCGAGCACGGTCGGCGTGCCCTGGATCATCACCGACGGGCCGCTGTGGACCTCGGCTGCGGCGACGCAGTTGCCCTGCTGGCTGGTAGGGCCGAAGCAGAAGGTGTTGCCGACCGAGACGTCACAGTGGGCCGCGGTCAGCACCCAGTTCGACGTGATCAGCGTGCCGCTGCAGAAGATGACGCCGGGCCCGTTGTTGGTCCATCCGCCAACGGCCTGGACCTGGCCCGAAGTCAGCGGCGCGAAGCTCGGCGTGGTGGTCCCGTTGTAGATGAACGGCGCCGGCCGCGAGTCGTCGCCGTTGCAGACCGGGGCGACGGGCGCGTCGGGCTGGGCGTCGCCGCCACCGCCTCCGCAGGCCGCCCAGGTCGCTGTGACCAGCGAACCGACCGCCAGGATGCCGCGACCGGAGGTCATGAGGTTCGAATCTATCCGCCGCCAGGGCGTGGGGGAAGCCGACCGGTGGCCGGACCAGTCACGGAACGGTCACGGCCTGGTAACCACCGAGAACTGCATCCGGTGCGGCAAGAATTCCTGTCGCGAGCATGGAACGCGGCTGACTGGCGTGGGACTACGGTCCCGCCCATGGCGAAGCCCCTCATCCAGCGTGACCCCGTGCTCGACCGCATCCGGTGGATCGACAACGTCCCGTTCTGGGGCGTTCACGTCGCTGCCGTGATCGGCCTGGCGCTCGTCGGCTTCTCCTGGCTCGGCGTCCTCCTGTGCGCGGCGTCGTACGCCTTGCGCATGTTCGGGATCACCGCCGGCTACCACCGCTACTTCTCGCACCGCACGTTCAAGACCAGCCGCGCCGGTCAGGTCTTCTTCGCGCTCATGGGCGTGATCTCGACCCAGAAGGGCCCGCTGTGGTGGGCCGCGCACCACCGCAACCACCACAAGTACTCGGACGAGCCCGAGGACATCCACTCGCCGCGCCAGCGCGGCTTCTGGTGGTCGCACATGTTCTGGATCCTCGTCGAGCGCCACAAGCGGGTCGACATGACGAAGATCAAGGACCTCACCAAGTACCCCGAGCTGGTCTTCATCAATCGCTTCGAGATCCTGTTCACGATCGCCTACGCCGCCGGCCTCTACCTCGCGTTCGGGCCGATCGGGCTGGTCTACGGCTACTTCCTGTCGACGGTGATCCTGTGGCACGGCACGTTCACCATCAACTCGCTGGCCCACGTCTGGGGCAAGCGCCGCTACGAGACCACCGACGACAGCCGCAACAACGTCGTGCTCGCGCTCCTCACCGGCGGTGAGGGCTGGCACAACAACCACCACCACTACCAGCGCACGGCGAAGCAGGGCTTCTTCTGGTGGGAGATCGACACCAGCTACTACGGCATCAAGCTGCTCGAGCTGTTCCGCATCGTCTGGGACGTGCAGGGCGTGCCCCAGCACGTGCGCGACAACGTCGAGGCTCCCGGCCGCACGCGCCTCGAAGACGACGAGTCCGAGCAAGTCGCGGCCTGATCGCTCGCGGCCCGCCGGCAGGCGCGGCATGATGGCCGCGTGCACATCACCACGCTGGGGCTCTCCACCGAGCTCATGATCCGGCGCTGGTCGGGCGAGGTGCTCGACCGCGGCGATCACCAGCTCGTGCACACGCCCGACGAGCCCGACTTCTGGATGGGCAACGGGCTGGCCGTGCCGCCCCCGGCGCGCGGCGAGGATCCGGAGGCGTGGTTCGCACGCTGGTGGGGCGCGTTCGAGCGCGCGCTGCCGGGCTGCGAGCACCGGGCGCTGCTGGTCGACGGCGATGTCGGTGCCGCCACCGCTGGCGCTGTCACCGCCGCAGGATGGTTGATGCATCGCAACGTGGCCCTCACCACCGTCGATCTGGCCACCGCGCCGGCGCCGCCCGGCCTCCTCCTGCGCGCGCTCGACGGCGAGCGCGACTGGGAGCAGGTGGCGCCGCTACACCTGACCAGCGACGAGGCCGAGGCGACGCCCTGGAACGCGGGGCTGCCGATCGACGACTCCTACCGCGCCTTCGTGCGGACGCGCGCCGCCGCGAAGCGAGCGTGGGTCGAGCGCGGGTATGGCGCGTGGTGGGGCGCGTTCGCCGGCCGCAGCCTGATGGCGACGCTGGGGATCGTCAGCGACCACGGCGGCACCGTGGCCCGCTACCAGGACGTGGTCACCCACCCGGCTTGCCGGCGACGCGGCATCGCGCGCGCGCTGGTGGTCGCCGCCGGCAAGGCCGCGCTGGCCAGCGGCGCCGAGCGCCTGGTGATCGTCGCCCACGAGAAGAGCGACGCCCTTCGCCTGTACAGGGCGACGGGCTTCGTCGACGCCGACGTCTACACCGAGCTGATCCGTCGCCCGGGCTGACGCGCGGCTACCCGCGCACCGCCAGCCAGGCCGCGGCGCGCACGTCTGCATCGGCGTCGCCGAGCAGCCGGCGCAGGATCCCGGTGTCGCCGACCACCGATATGCGGGCCCAGGCGGCGCGAGCGATGGCGGCGCGGACGCGCGGATCGGGATCGTCGGCGAGGTGGGCGAGCAGGATGTCGTCCGAGGGTAGCGGAAAGATCCACGCCAGCGCGCCCGCCATCACCAGGCGTTCGCGCGGGTCGGTCGAGGTGGCCAGGTCGGCGGAGGCGCCGACCGCCTCGATGGGAGGCAGATCGGTGAGGCGCGCCGCCAGCTGGTGCGCGAGCGTCTCGACATCGTCGGTGTCCTCGAACGGCATGGGAGAGACCTCCACGATGGGTGATGGCGTGCTGGTGCTGGTGCTGGCGCTGGCGCTGGCGGCGCTCGCGATGGCCGCGAGGGTCGCGGTCTTGAGGATCGCGCGCAGGCGCGTCAGGGACTTCTTGTTGGACATGTCAGACCTCGCGGCACGTGGCCGCGGCCGGCGACGCGCACGGGGCGCGTCGCTCAGGAGACTCGGAGCTGCAGGGAACGGATGCTCGGAATCTCAGCTTCGCGGCGGCGAGGTCTTGGGTGCGACATCGAGGACGGCGCGGGTCGCCGCGTTCGCGTCGAGCGCGATCGGCGGCGTCAGATCGATGGCGTGGCGCGGCAACCGCGCCACGGTCGGCGACGCGGTGGCGACGACCGGTTCGTCGAAGACGTCGTTGCGGCAGCCGGTGACGAGGATCGGCGCCTCGTCAGTGCAGGCCAGACGCGGCTCGTCACAGGAGCGCTGGGCTTCGTCCTGGGCCTGGGCACACGCGGCACCCGCCGCGAGCAGCGCGGCGAGGGCGAGCCTCGACCAGACGAAGGCCATGGGAGACAGGGTGGTCACGGTGACCAGGTTCGTCAAGTGCCCCTTCTCGCGTCGGCGGGTCAGTGATCGTGCGGTGCGCAACTCGCTCCGGCGGCCGAGCCGTGCAGGTGATCGAAGTGCCACTCCTCGGTGGAGAGCGGGGTGAACCCGAACTGACCGGCGTTGGCGACCAGCCAGTGGCGGAACCACGAGGCCCGCCACAGCGCTCGCTGTGACGAGGACGGTCCGAGGTTGTGACCGTCGTGGCGAGTCCGGAAGTCGACGGCGAGGCCTTGCGAGTGGTTGCTGAAGCCCGGGATGGCCTTGGCGCCGCGCATGAACCTCACGAATTCGCGGAGGGCGGTGGGGCCGTATGGCCCGTCGGGCAGCGCTTCACGTCGGGTCCGCGCCGCGCGCTCGTTGAGGTGGGTACGGAACGTGTCGATCCATGCCCGACGCTCGCTGTTCATGCCGCGATAGCCGTTGTGGGCGCCGACCGACGTGGTGCGCGTCGCGAGGTCGTGGTCGGGGTGGCTGGCGTTGGACTGCGCGCCGGTCAACGCCTCGCGGGCTGCGCCGAGGAGCGACGTCAGATCGGCGGCCGCATCGCGGTGGACGGTGATGCCTTCGACGCGTGCCAGCTGGTCGGACGGGGTCTCGGGGTGGAACCGCCGCAGGTTCGGGTGTGCGCCGAGCTGGGCCTGGTACACGGCGCGCAAGAACGCCGCGACCTCGGGGTCGTCGATGTTGACCGCCATCTGATCGGCCGTGAACGGCGTCGCCTGCGAGCCCGTTCGCGCTGGGGTGGTGCTCGCCGGGGTGGTGTTCGTGGGCGTGGTGCTGGCCGGGGCCGTCGTGCTCGCCGAGGTGGTGTCGGTCGTGGTGCTGGCCGGGGCCGTCGTGCCCG
>SXJR01000099.1 GCA_005779305.1 Myxococcales bacterium | reverse complement strand
TGGGCCGACGCCCTGGCCGCGACCGGTGCGGCGACATCGCCGCCGGCCGTGACGTTGTCGGGCGTCAGCGACACGGTCCCGCCCGACGCCCCGGCCGCCGCCGGCCGCCGCTCGGCGACGTTGATCGTGGCCGGCGCGGGGATCGTCGCAGCCGCGGCCGTCGCGGTGTTGCTGATGCGAGGCGGAGGCGGCGATGGAGCCGGCGCGCCCCGCGACGCGATGCCGGCCGGCGAAGGAATCGTGATCGATGCGGCGGCGATGCCGGACGCTGTCGCCGAGGCCGCCGATGCCGTCATCTCGGCGCCCCCGGTCGACGCCGGCACCGTGCACGTCGCGCCGATCGTCGACGCGGGTTCGAGACGGCCGCCGCACAGACCCGACAGCGGCCCGCCGCAGGCCACGCCGGACGCGGGCCGCGGCGGGCTGGGGATCGAGGAGGACAACCCGCTGCGGCCGAAGTGACGTCAGCCGCCGGTGGGCGCCGTGATGCGGCGAACCTCGAGGTTCCCGCTCTCGGGGTGGAACTTCACCTGCCAGCGGGTCTCGTCGGCGGCCTTGAAGGTCGCGGTGTGATCGGTGCTCGACTGCGCCTCGGTGATCAGGAACTTCAGGTAGTCACGGTGCTCGGCGGCGAGGGCCTTGAGGGCCGCGACTCCTTCGACGTCTCCGACGACCTGCATGCTCGATCCATAGCCTGACGCGGGGGCTTGGACAACGGCCGTGCGCGGCGGTTCCCTCGATCGTGCGATTGCCGGCAGCGCCGATCGCGTGACAACGTCAGCGCTCGACCCGTGTCCAGAAGGAACCCCATGCGCACCCGTCCTCTCTCGAACGTCGCCGTCATTCTCGCCGGCCTCGCGGTCCCCGGCTTGCTCGCCTGCGGCAAGAAGAAGGAGCCGGCGGGCGAAGCGGGTTCGGCCAAGACCGGCAGCGGCAGCGCCAGCGGCAGCGCCGTTGCGCCCGAGCCGCGGGTCGCGCCGCCGCCCAAGCAGCTGCCACCGCTCGCCGAGTCGGCGCCGGGCGCCACCGGCAAGGTGATGTGGGTGTCGAGCTTCGGTGGCACCAAGGTCGACACCGCCCGCCGCCTGACCACCGGCGCCGACGGGTCGGTCTACGTGGTCGGCGACTTCGACGAGCAGGCGACCTTCGGCGCGCTGGGCGAGAAGCGCGCCGCCGGCAAGAGCGACGCCTTCGTGGCCCGGATCGATCCGGCCGGCGCGTTCACCTGGGTGACCACGGTCGGTGGCAAGAACGAGGAGCGCGGTGACGCCGTCGCCGTCGACGACAAGGGCAACGTCGCGTTCGCAGGGCTGTTCTCCGACGTGATCACCGCGGGCGGCATGACCGGCAAGGCGGTCGGCTCCGACGATCTGTTCGTGGTCGCCACCGACGCCAAGGGCGAGGTGCAGTGGCTGTGGAACACCGGTGGCATGGCCTCGGACGCGGCCACCGCGATCTCGGCGGCCGGCGACGGCGGCTGGATCGTGGCGGTGTCGTTCGGCCAGACGGTCGAGTTCGGCACCACCACGGTGACCTCGAAGGGCAGCGAGGACGCGGTGCTGGTCAAGCTCGACGCCGGCGGCGCCGTGGTGTGGGTGACCCACCTGGGCGGCGAGTACCCCGAGGAGATCACGCACCTCGACGTCGATCCGGGCGGCAACATCTACACCCTCGGCCACTTCAAGGGCTCGCTCGACCTCGGCGGCAGCCCGGTCAAGAGCGCCGGCGACGACGACCTGTTCGTCTCGCGCTTCGATCCGGTCGGCAACCACGTCTGGAGCCAGCGCATCGGCAACGCCTTCCAGGAGCGCGGCGGTGGCATCGCCGTCGATCAGGCCGGCCACGTCGCCGTGGTCGGCTCATTCGACAAGGACCTCGACTTCCTCGGCACGGCCGTGCTCTCGAAGGGCGAGTCGGACGCGTTCGTGGCCCGGCTCGACCCCGACGGCAAGCTCCTGTGGGTGAAGACCTACGGCGGCGATCGCGCCGACGCCGCGTTCGGCGTCGACGTCGACAGCGCCGGCAACGTGGTCGTCGCCGGTGGCTTCGAGACGACGATCGATCTCGGCGGCGGCAACCTCAAGACCGCCGGCTACATGGACGGGTTCTTCCTCAAGCTCGATCCCAACGGCGTCCACGTGTGGAGCCGCCGCTGGGGCGCCAAGGACCAGGACGTCGGTCTCGCCGTCGCCGTCGCCGCCGACGGCTCGCCGTACGTCGCCGGTGCCTACCGCTCCACGCTCGATCTGGTCTCGGCCGGCCCCACCGCGGTCCAGGCCGAGGGCAGCAAGCTGGCCAAGCCTGACGCCTTCGTGGGCAAGCTCGAGCGCTAACGCGCCTCCCACTTGATCTGAGCCTCGTCGCACCATCGCGCCGCGCAGTCGCGGTGCACACGTGGCGTGCCGAGCGTTCGCGTGTCGGCGCGTCAGCATCGTCCGGACGCCACGCGTCCTCGGATGGCGGACGATCGCGTCCCCATCCCCCACTCTCGTCGGCGCCCGGCGCGGTCCGGTGCTCGACCGGATCACCTCACGTGGGACGCGCGTCAACGCTTCGGCAGCCGCACGTCCCACTCCATCTCGGGCGTGACCGTCACCTTGACCTTGCGCGGGACAAACCCGCGCTTGCGGACCTTCAGCCACACCTGCTCGCCGCGCGGCGCGAAGGTGCCGTCGAACGGCGTGCGCCCCATGCGCGTGCCATCGATCACCACCGTCGCGTCCTCGGGCGTCGTCGTCACGCGCACGTGAACTCGCGACGAACGCGGTGGCGGCGTCGAGATCGGGGTCGGGGGAACGGGAACGGGCACGGGCACGGGCGACGGCCGAGCCGCCTGCGGCTGCGGTTGCGGCTGCGGATGCGGCTGCGGTTGCGGCTGCGGTTGCGGCTGCTGCGGCGGCTGCGGCTGCGGCGGCTGCGGATCCGGCACCGTGATCGACACCACCAGCCCGATCGCGACGCCGACGGCCGAGGCCGTCGCTGCCGCTACCCACTTCCACCGCCGGTGCTCGTGCATCGCGAGCGTGTTCGCCCGGGCCGGCGGCGGCGTACCCGGTCGCGGCGGCAGCTCGATCGGCTCCGGCGCACTCTCGTCGAGCCACGACGACGCCGGTTCGTGCGCGTCGGGCGCGTGCACCTCGGGCGCGTGCACCCCGAACGCGTGGACCTCGATCTCGCGTGCCAGCGTCCCCGACGGCCCCTCGCGGAGAGGAAGCGTCAGCATCGCTCCCTCGGCCGCGGCCGTCGAGCCGATGCCGCCCGGCCGCCGCTCCGTGGTGCCCTCGTCCTCCTCGTCCTCGCCGGCCGCGGGCACGCGCTGCCACGGCTCGGGTTTCACCCCGAACAGCGCGCCGACCACACGCTCGACGATGCCGGGATGAGCATCGAGCCCGTCGCGCGCTGCCGCGTCGATCAGCGCCGCGCCCATGGCGCGCGCGGTCGCGAACCGTCCACCCGGCTCGCGGCAGAGCGCGGTCAAGACCACCTCCTCGAGGGCGCGGGGATAGCCGCGGCACACCCGGCTCGGCCGCGGCACCTCGGCGGCGACGCAGCGCTGCGCCGACTCGTAGTCAGTGACGCCGGCGAACAGTCGCTCCTGGGTGGTGAGCTCGTAGAGCACGATGCCGAGCGCGAAGACGTCAGTGCGCGCATCGAGCGGCAGGTTGAGCACCTGCTCGGGCGCCATGTAGCCGGCCTTGCCCTTGACCACGCCGGTCGCGGTGCGCGACGTGCGGGCCACCGCCTTGGCGATGCCGAAGTCGATCAGCTTCACCGCGCCGTCGTGGCCGACGAGGATGTTGGCGGGGGTGACGTCGCGGTGGACGATCGCCAGCGGCAGGCCGCGCTCGTCGGTGCGCTCGTGGGCGTAGGCCAGCGCGCTCGCCACCGCCGCCGCCACCGCCACGCCGAAACCAGGCGGTAGCGGCAGCGAGCGCGCGCGGGCCACGCCCATGACGTTGCGCAAGGTCTCGCCGTGCACGTACTCCATGGCCAGGAAGTAGGAGCCGTCGGCGGCGGTGCCGAGGTCGTAGACCTGCGCGATGTGCTGGTGGTGCAGCACCGCGGCCAGCCGCGCCTCGTCGAGGAACATGCGGGCGAAGGTCCCGTCCAGGCCCGGGCTCGGTCGCATGGCCTTGATCACCAGGTGGCGCATGAACCCGCCGTCGCCGCACGTGCGCGCGAGGTAAACCTCGGCCATGCCCCCGGACGCGAGGTGCTTCAGGACCTCGTAGCGGCCGAAGCGAGGACCAGCCCCCACGCGATCACCGTCGTCGCTGGCCGCGATGCGGTCAAGTTCCGCGGCGTGCCTTCTCGTCTCACCGAGACCCACGCGTCACCCAGCCCACATCCGCGGTCGAGATTGCCCACGCGCGTGTGCAGTTTCGGTCGGGGGTGTGGCCAAGAACCGCAGACCCACGGCGCTGGTGGCATCATCGAACGGCGCGGCATGGACCCAACCACCTATCCGGTCAACGACTTCGGTCCGGCGATGCGCGGGATGGTGATCGGCGCGGTCGGCATTCTCCACGTCTTCCTGGCCCAGTTCGCGATCGGCGGCGGCTTCGTCCTGACCTACTTCCAGTGGATGGCCGGGCGTGGTGTGCCCGACGCCCGTCGGTTCCTCGACAGCTTCTTCAAGTACTTGGTGCTGGTCAGCTTCGTCACCGGCGCCATGACCGGCGTCGCGATGTGGCTGACGACCATCCAGGTCTCGCCCCGTACGATCGGTCTCATGGTCGACGAGTTCCACTGGATCTGGGCCGCCGAGTGGTGCTGCTTCACCGTCGAGATCGTCGCCGGCTACATGTTCCTGCGCTGGGGCCAGCGTCTGCCCGATCGAGTGCGCCTGCGCCTCCTGGTCACGTACTCGAGCGCGTCGTTCCTCAGCCTGTTCTGGGTCAACGGCATCCTGTCGTGGCAGCTCACGCCCGGATCGTGGCTGACCAGCGGCGACATCTGGGCCGGCTTCTTCAACCCCAGCTTCTGGCCGTCGCTCTTCTATCGCACCGCGGTGTCGAGCACGCTGGGCGCGCTCGCGGCGATCGCGGTCATCAACACCATGGACGTCAGCCGGGCCGAGCGGCACGCGCTGATCGCGCGGGCCTCGCGGCTGCTTGTGCCCATGGCGGCGATGCCGGTGCTCGGCCTCTGGTACGTGGCCGTCATCCCGGCTGACAGCCGGGCCTGGATCACCGGCGGCAGCGTGGCCATGTCGATGTTCCTGGCCCTGGCCGCCGGCGCCTCGCTCCTGATCGGCGCCTACGCGCTGATCGGCATCTGGTGGCGACACCTCTACGTCAGCGGCGCGACCGCCGCGCTCTTGCTCGCGCTCGCCTTCGGCGCCACTGCCGCCGGCGAGTTCGTGCGCGAGGGCGCGCGCAAGCCGTACACGATCCGCCAGGTGCTGTTCTCCAACAGCATCACGCCGGCCGAGGTGGTTCGCCTGCGCCGCGACGGCTCGGTGACCGACGATCCATACCCGCTGCGCGACGCAGTCCGCTATCCGAACGCCCAGCTGGTGCTGGGCGCGCGCGTGGTCCGCGCCCAGTGCTCGGCGTGCCACACCATGAAGGGCGCCAACGCGCTGGTGCACCTCGGCGGTGGCTGGTCGATGGATCAGCTCCGGCTCAACATCGCCAAGTTGCAGCTCACCAAGGCCTTCATGCCGCCGTTCGCCGGACCGGCGATCGAGGTCGAGGCGGTGGCGCAGCTCGTGGCCTGGGAAGCGGCGGGCGCGCCGCGGCAGTGGCCGGTGAGTGACGATCCGGCGGTGCTGGCGCAGATCGGCCGCTGGCTCGACGAAGCCGGCATCGCGCCGTCGCCCGAGCGCGCCGTGTCGCGGCCACGGGGCGAGACGCCGGTGGAGGTGCAGCCGTGAGTCTGTTCGACGATCTCGGCGGGCGCGGCGGCTATCTGCTCTTGCTGGTGCTGACCTTCGCGCTGCACGCGCTCCTGATCGGGTTCGTGCTCGGCGCCGCGGCCTGGGCCACGGTGCGGGCGCTGCGCGGCGGCGATGATCCGATCGCCGGCGTGTCGCGCGACTGGCTGCCGTTCGGGCTCGGCGCGGCGATCACCGCGGGCGTGGCGCCGCTGTTGCTCGTGCAGGTGCTCTACCAGCACCGGATGTACACGGCGACGCTGCTGCTCTCGCATCGGTTCATGGCGATCGTGCCGGTGCTGATCGCTGGCTTCTACTTGCTCTATCTCGGCAAGAGCGAGCGCGTGCAGGCGTGGAACCGGGTGCGTCGCCTGCTGGTCCACGGCGGGGCTCTGGCGGCGTTCGTGTTCGTGGCCTGGACCTGGATCGAGGAGCACACCCTCGCCAGCGCCTCGCCCGAGGTCTGGGTCGCGCACTACGCCGAGGGCCGGCTGGTGCACCGCGATCCGGTGATCGCCCAGCGCCTGGTGGTGTGGCTCGGCCTGGCCGGGACCGCCTACGCCGTCGGCACCGCCTGGCTCGGCGGCACGCTCGCCGGCAACGCCGGGATGCGCCGGCTCGGCGCGGTTGGCCTTGGCGGGCTCACCGTCGCGCTCGGGGGCGCGGGCGCGCTGGCCTGGACCTACGGCAACGACGTGGCGGCGACGGCCGGTCGCGCCGTGGTGCTCGCCGCGCTCGCCGTCGTCGCCGCCGGCTTCGGCTTCCTGCTCCTCGCCGGCGGGAAGTTGCGGGCCGGGCGTCGGCTCGCCACCGCCGGCGTCATCGTGCTCTTCGTCGCCGTCAGCGCGATCCGCGAGTCGATGCGCGCTCATCGCGTCGAGTGGCGCGGCACCCTCGACGGTGCCCAGGGCCTGCCGCTGTTCCTCTTGTTCGTGGTGCTCGGCGTGGTCGCGATCGTGTGGTGCGCGCGCCTGGTGCGCCGCCACCTCGACCGTGTCTAGAGCGCATCCCACAACCTATCGCCGGATGCGGCCGTCGCGGCGCGGGCGCCTCCGGTCGTACGTCCGATGCTCGCTCGTTTCGTGGGGAACCGACGCGCCTCGACTGCGCTTCGGGCGTGCGCCCGGATCCGCCTCCCGCCGCTCGGCCTCGCTCGACGCTAGGTCGTGGGATGCGCTCTAGCGACAGTGTTCGATGAACTGACCGTGCACCGGTGACGTGCGCGCGGCCGGCTGTCCGTCGGTGCAGACGCCGTCGAACCAGACCGGGACGCCGTTGCCCGCGAACGGGGTCGGCCCGTCCTGGACGTGGAAGTGCAGGTGAGGTTCGCTGGTGTTGCCGCTGTTGCCGGTGAGTCCGAGTCGCTGGCCGGCCTTCACCACGTCGCCGGCCTTCACCGCCACGCTGCCCTGCTGGAGGTGGGCGAGCAGCGCGAACTCGCCGCCGCCCAGATCGAGGATGACGTGGTTGCCGGCCTTGTGCTCGGGATCCATCGTGCCCGGCGGGTTGTCGCGGTTGCCGTCCTCGGCGACGACCACGGTGGCGTCGGCGGGGGCGACGATGGGTTGGCCCCAGCAGAAGTACTGATCGTTCTGCTTGCCGTCGCCGGTGTGGGTGGCGCCGTCCTTCCACATCACGAGGTCGTAGGCATGGCGCTGGTCGGGCGCCACCACGTGGTAGTTGGCGGTCTCGCTGTCACCGCCCCACAACACCCACCACTGGCCGTCGAACGGGACGCGCAGCCGGGCCTTCATCGCCCGCCCGGCGTGGGGATCGGCGGGCAGATCCGAACGCGGGATGAAGTTGAGCGAGCTGAGCTTACCCCGTTCGTCAAACGACATCGCCGCCGAGAGCACGTGGGGGCCGGCCTTCACGTCGCCGATGAACGCGCGCACGCCGCCGAGCAGAAAGACCGCGTCCTCGCCCCGACCGATCGCGCCGGCCTCGAGCACCTTGGCGCGCACGCCGGCGAGCACGTCCACGGTGGCCAGCGCGGCCAGCTCGGGCTGAAGCAGGGCGTGCAGCTCGCCGAGCTTGTCGTCGACGAAGAGGCCGAGCGCTGCACGGCCCGCGCGCGCCGTGCGCTCGCTGGCCTCGGCGTAGCCGGCCGGTACCGGCGTCGGTGTGCGCGCCGCGGGCCGATTGACCATCGGCGTGGTCGCGTTCTTGTTCTCACCGCCGCACGCGGCGGAGAGGAACACCAGCGATAGGACCGGCAGGGCGCGGAGCGACATGCCCCGTGTATAGCGCGGCGTGGTCTCGGACCGCGGGCTCGTCGGTCGCGATCAGGGCGTCGGCGCCGGTGGGTGCAGGCAGCGGCCGAGGTCGGCGCAGGACGTTCGATCCCAGCAGCCGATCACCTTCGCGACGAACCGCTCGACCGGGACCGAGCCAAGGCAGTGCGTGACGGCAACGACGTGCGCCTTCCGGGCCGACGCGATGCGGCGGTCGAGGCGGCGGTCGTGCTCGGCGAGCTCCCGGGTGAGCTCCCGGGTGAGCTCGTCGTCGCCGAGGTCGCGGATCGACGCGAGGATGAGCTCGTCGAGACACGGCTCGAGGCGGGGCGCGACTGCGCGGCACTGCGCCTCGGGCGGCAAGGTCGCGAGCTTCGCCGGGTCGGGCCGGGGCGGCAGCCCATCGCCGCACCCGGGCGCCAGCGCGACCAGCGCGAGCACGGTCACCCGCCTCGTCGGCCTGACGGCGCGACGGCTCACGGCGCGACCTCGAAGGTCACCGCCGCGCACGCGACGACGAGGCAGTGGAGCGTGTACGTCCCCGGCGCCAGCTCGGGCGAGTAGATGTGCAGCCCGTAGTCGCGGACCAGCGACTCGGCGGCGAGGAGTCTGATCAGCTGGGCGTCCTCGGGGCGAGGCACCGGTGGCGGCACCGGGTTGACGCGGCGGCCGGCGGCGTCGCGAACCTCGACCGCGAGCATCGGCAGCTCGAGGCTGCCGCGGCGCAGCGCGAGGTCGCCGGGCCCGGGATTGACGATCGTGAGCCGCGCCTTCAGTTCGATCGACGAGCGCACCGAGACTGGCGTGCTCAGCGTGCCGATGTCGGCGGCCACCGCGCTCGTCGGCGGTGCCGACGGTGCTCGCGTCGGCGCTCCCGTCGGCGCATTGTCACCGTGCCCGCAGGCAGCGACGAGGAGGAACGGGGCGAGGCGCGTCCGCACCGCGTGATCGTAGCCCGCCTCGGGCGCGTGATGCGGCGATAAGCCCGAGCTCACGGACTGACTGATGTGAGAAGGTGAGGTTCTCCATGGGCGTCGAGCTCACCCTGCGCCAGCTCGAGTATGTCGTCGCGGTGGCCGATCACCGGGGCTTCCGCCGCGCCGCCGAGTCCTGCGGCGTGAGCCAGCCCGGGCTCAGCGCCCAGATCGCGCAGCTCGAGCACAGCCTCGGTGTGCAGATCTTCGAGCGCGATCGTCGCAAGGTGCTGGTGACCGCGACCGGCACCGAGATCGTGGTGTGGGCGAGGGCGACCCTCGACGCCGCCGCGCACGTGGTCGCCGCCGCCCGCACCGCGGCTCAGCCGCTCTCGGGCACGCTGCGGCTGGGCGTCATCCCCACCATCGCGCCGTACCTCTTGCCCCTGGTCCTGCCGGCGGTGCATGCGGCCTATCCGCGGCTCCGGCTGATCTTGCGCGAGGAGCAGACCGCGGTGCTGCTCGGCCAGCTCGATGACGGCCGGCTCGACGCCGGCGTCCTCGCCTTGCCGGTGCCCGGTGATCTGGCGGCGCTGCAGCTCTACCGCGAGGACTTCGTGCTGGCCGCGCCGCCGGCCCACAAGCTGGCGCGCCGGGTCCGGCGCCTGCGCGAGGACGACCTCGACGGCCAGGACGTGCTCTTGCTCGAGGACGGTCACTGCCTGCGCGATCAGGCGCTGGCGGTGTGCAGCCACGCCGGCTCGCGCGAGGTTGCCGAGCTGCGCGCGACCAGCCTGCCCACGCTGGTGCAGATGGTCGCGGCCGGGCAGGGCATCACGCTCCTGCCCGAGATGGCGGCGGCGGTGCTGGCCGGGCGCGGCAGCGGCGTCGCCAGCGCCCGCTTCGCGCCGTCGCCGGGCCGCGACGTCGGACTGGTGTGGCGCATGTCGTCGGCGCGCGGCCGCGAGCTGGGCCTGCTCGCCGACGTGATCCGCGAGCAGGCGACGCGCCAGCTCGGCGCGATGCGGAAGAAGTGATCAGAACTGGCCTGCGAGGCCCAGGCCGGCGCCATGCGGCAGCGCGATGGGCACGACGTGATCGAGCGCGCTGGTGCGGTAGCGATTGTCGGGCTTCATGTTGCGGGTGAGGCGGGCGCCGAGGACCAGGCCGCCCCAGGCGCCAGCGAGGGTGAGGCCGGCGGCGATGCGGGCCTCGGTGTCGCCGTCCTCGTCGCTCTCGCCGTCGCCGAAGAGCAACACGCCGCCGGCGAGACCGGTGAGGCCGCCGAGCAGCGCGCCCAGCCACACCAGGCGGGCCCGTCCCGCCGACCACGTGAGATCGCGCCCGAGCACGAGCCCGCCGACGGCGCCGACGTCGAGGCCGGCGGTCATGGCCAGGAGCACGGGATCGGGGTCGTCGATGTCGGGCTGCACGATCACCAGGCCGAGACCGACGGTGGCGATGCCCATCGTCGCCAGGGTCCCCGAGAACGAGACCTGGCCCCGGGTCGGCTTGTAGGTCTGCCCGTAGTAGAAGCCGGCGCCGGAGACCACCGCCATGCTGCCGAGCACGGTGGTGTTCCAGGCCTCCGAGGTGTCGGCGCCGAGCGGTGAGGCCAGGAGGAGGCCGTTGCCGGCGCCGAGCAACATGCCGAGGCTGTAGGCCTCGGCGGTGCCGCCGTTGATCGATCGTCCGCGGGTGCCGTAGAGGCTGGCCAGAAACCCGAGGCCGGTGGTGCCGACGATGATCCCGGTGACGGCGCGGGCGTCGCCGGTGTCGGCGAGATCGGAGAACACGACGCCGGCGTAGATCGACGCCAGCGTCGAGGTCACGATGATGCCGGGGCGGCCCTCGTCGTGGTCTTCCTCGAAGCGGCCGCCGCCGGGCGGCACCTTGGCGTCGACGCCGAAGACGATGCGGCCCTGGCGGGCGGCGAGCTCATCGGCGAGCCGGGCCAGCTCGCGAGCGGCGCCGCGCATCTCCGGATCGGTGGCGGCGGCGGCGATGCTGGCGAAGCCGGCCCTGGCGCCCGCGAAGTCGCTGGCGAGCAGCGCCGCGAACGCGCGCTGGTAGTCGGCGGAGAGGTCGACCGCCGTGCCTACGTCGGGCGGCGGCGGCAGTGGCACCGGCGCCGGAGCGGGCGGCAGCGACGAGCCAGGTTGCGCGGCGACGGGCGCGGCGGTGGCGAGGAGGGCGCAGACGACGGCGAGCGGCGTACGCATCCGCCGATCGTAACGCACGAAGCGCGCCGACTCACAGTTCCAGGATGCGTTGCAGGCGAGGGTGGCCGTAGTCGGCGGCGCCGGTCAGCACCGTCAGGTTGGGCAGGATCGTCGCCTCGCCGCTGCTGTGGGTGTGGCCGCACAGGACGGTGGCGCGCGCGCGAGGAACGGCGGCGAGTGCGGCACGGATCACCTCGCCCGTGGCCGCACAGGTGAAGAACGGCAGCCAGTTGTCGTCGGAGATGGCGCCCTCGTGCCAGCACGCCTCGCGGAACGGCGGCACGTGGGTGGCGACGATGACGTGCTCGGCCCAGGTCAGGGCCTCGGCCAGGAGCGGCGCGAGCGTGGCCGCGGCCTCGTCGCCGTATGCCGCGAGCCGCGTGCGCAGGACACCACGTGGGATGCGCGACAGCTCGTCGATGAGATAGAAGTCGTTGAGCTCGACGCGGGTGCGGGCGAAATCACCAAGCCGTCCGTCGCCCCAGCCGTCGACGCCGACCAGCGCCGTCGGCACCGACGCGCCGGCCAGGCGGATCACGCCGGCTGCTTGCAGCCAGGTCGCGGCGCTGTCGTGCTGGTTGGCGGCGGTGGCGCGTGCGCGGACCTCGTCGACCGAGCCGCGATAGAAGTCGTGGTTGCCGAGCACGAACCACAGCGGCAGGCCGATCGCCGCGCCGAGCTCCGTGATGAGCGCCTGCACGGTGGGCGCGATGGCGATGTCGCCGGTGACGATCACGCCATCGGGTGCTTCGGCGCGGATGGCTGCAGCGAGCGCGGCGCGCGCGGGTGGGTCGATGAAGTCGAGGTGGATGTCGGTCAGCCAGGCCAGCCGCATGAGCGTCCGTCGACAATAAACACAATTGATTTCGAAGTCTTGTGAAATAGATAATTGACAGTGTCATATGACAGTGTCATGTTGGAGAGGTGACCGCATCGTGGACCATCCAGGAGCTTCGCCAGCAGGTCGAGGAACGACTCGCCGACGACGATGCCCCCGCGAACGGCCAGGTCCGCGCCGTCCCCGACGAACGCAGCATCCGCTACTACACCACGCTCGGTCTCCTGGATCGTCCGACGCTGCGCGGTCGCACGGCCCTGTACCGCCCGCGTCATCTGGCGCAACTGGTCGCCATCAAGCGGTTCCAGTCCGAAGGCAAGACCCTCGCCGAGATCCAGGTCCTCCTGCCGGCGATGGACGATCACGCGCTCGCGCGGCTGTCGGGGATCGCGATCGAGACCAAGGCGCCGCGGGCCGGGAGTCGCCGCGATTTCTGGCGCGAGCCGGTGGTCGTGGTCGAGGCCGAACCCGCGCCCGAATCCGAATCCGAATCCGAACCCGAACCCGAACCCGAATCCGACTCCCCGATTCCTCGACTCCCGACTCCCGCCCCCGTCTCCCCGCCCCCCGTCTCCCCGCCCCCCGCCCCCGTCTCTCCGTCTGCCGTCTCCCTCCTCGAGCTCCACCTCGCCCCCGGCGTCCGCCTCGCGTTCCACGCAACGCGCCCCGCCACCGACGCGGACGCCCACGCCCTCCTCACCGCCGCCACGCCTCTCCTCGCCGAGCTTCTTCGCCGCCACCTCATCACACCCGCAACCACCCCTTCGAACCCGAATACCAGCCCCACACGTTCTCTGGAGGACCCACCATGATGCCCATGCCGTTGCCGATCACCGTCGAGCCGTCGCTCACCCACCCGTACCGGACCGATCACGGCTTCGGTTGCCTCGAGACGTCCCGCGGTCGCCTGCCGCTGGCCGCGCTCGAGGTGGAGGCCCGGGTCACAGGGCTCGAGGTCGCCACCGAGCTGCGGCAGACCTTCGTCAATCACACCCACGAGGCGATCGAGGCCACGTACATCTTCCCGATGCCCGATCGGGCCGCGGTGCACCGCTTCCGCATGGAGGTCGCGGGCCGCGTGGTGGAGGGCCTCATCGACGAGCGTGGCCGCGCCCGCGAGACCTACGACAACGCCATCGCCGCCGGCCAGCGCGCCGCCATCGCCGAGGAAGATCGGCCAGGCGTGTTCACGCTGCGGGTCGGCAACCTCGTGCCGGGCGATCACGCCATCATCACGCTGTCGATGGTGGGCCCGCTCCCCGTCGAGGACGGCGAGGTGACCTACGCGTTCCCGCTCGTGGTGGCGCCGCGTTACATCCCGGGCGCCGCGCTCGGCGGTGATCAGGCCGGCGCCGGCACCGAGGGCGACACCGATCGCGTCCCCGACGCGTCGCGCATCTCGCCGCCGGTGCTGCTGCCCGGCTTCCCCAGCCCGGTGCGGCTGGCGCTGGCCGTGATCGTCGACGGCGCCGGCCTGCCGATCTCGTCGTTGCGCTCGAGCCTGCACGAGGTCCACGCCGCGCCCGAGGGCGCCGGCTGGCGCATCGAGCTCCGCCCCGGCGAGCGGCTCGATCGCGACTTCATCCTGCGCTGGACCGTCGGCGACAGCGCCCTGCGCACCGGCGCGGTGTGGGCGCCCGACGAGGACGGCGAAGGTGCGACCGCCGTGATCACGCTGGTGCCGCCGGCCGGCGCCGCCGCCCAGGGCCGCCCGCGCGACGTCGTGCTCGTGATCGATCGCTCGGGCTCGATGGACGGCTGGAAGATGGTGGCCGCGCGCCGGGCCGCTGCCCGCATCGTCGACACGCTCGGCGAGCGCGATCGCTTCGCCGTGCTCGCGTTCGACAACTCGATCGAGGCGCCCAAGGACCTCGGGCCCCACCTGGTGAGCGGCGGCGATCGCAACCGCTTCCGCGCGGTGGAGTTCCTCTCGAGCGTGACGTCGCGCGGCGGCACCGAGCTCGCCGAGCCGCTCGAGCTGGCGTCGCGCCTGCTGGCCGGCAAGGACGATCGCGACCGCGTGCTGGTCCTGGTCACCGACGGCCAGGTCGGCAACGAGGACGAGATCCTGCGCCGCCTGGCGCCGGGCCTCGGCAACGTGCGTGTGTTCACGCTCGGCATCGACCAGGCGGTCAACGCCGGCTTCTTGCGCCGCCTGGCCGCCGTCGGCGGCGGCGCCTGCGAGCTGGTCGAGAGCGAGGATCGGCTCGACGAGGTCATGGCCAAGATCCATCGCCGGGTGGCGACGCCGGTGCTGATCGACGTGTCGATCAGCGCCGAGGGCCTCGACCTGTCGACCCAGGCGCCGCGGCGGTTGCCGGCGGTGTTCGCCGGCGCGCCGCTGGTGGTGCGCGCCCGCTGGCGTGGCCGCCCGCGTCCGGGCCAGGTCATCGAGCTGCGCGGGCGCCTGCCCGCCGGCACCGAGTACGTCGAGAAGATCGCCCTCGACTCGGCGCGGCCGGGCGCGGCCATCGCGCAGTCGTGGGCCCGCGGCCACATCCGCGACCTCGAGGACCAGTACGCAGCCGGCGCCAGCAACAAGGCGGCCGTCGAGCGCGCCATCGTGGCGGTGTCGTTGCGCCACCGCGTGCTGTCGCGCTTCACCGCCTTCGTCGCCGTCGACAAGCAGATCGTCAACCCCGGCGGCAACCCCAAGGTGATCACGCAGCCGGTCGAGCAGCCCGCGGGCTGGGCCGAGGAGGAGTCGACCGGCGCCCACGCCACGCGGGCCGGTGGCTACCGCGGTGCGCCGATGCAGAAGACGATGGCGATCCGTTCGCCGGCGTCGATGCCGATGGGGGCCGCTCCGCCTGGCATGCCCATGGGTGGAATGCCCGCACCGGGCGGGCCGCCTGCGCCGGGCGCGCCGCCGCCGGCCGAGAACCGCGCGCGCGTCTTCGCCAAGCGGGAGGCCTTCGGTCCGGCCGACAAGGACGCGAGCGCCGGTGCGCCGCCGCCGCCACCCGCGCCTTCGCCCGTGGTGGCACGGCCCCAGTCGCCGGCCAAGGCGTACGCCGCCGGGCGGTCGCGCGACCAGAAGGAGCTCGACGAGAGCGCGGAGACCGGCGCGGCCTCGGTGGCGGCGGCCGGTCCGTACCTGACGCGTCTGCGCTCGCTGGCCGAGGAGCTCGCCCGGGCTGCGACCGCGGTGGTGCCGAGCGCCGCGGCGCAGCTGCCGGTGGCGCGGCTGGTCGAGCTGCTCGAGGACCTCAAGACCGTCGGCCTCGACGACCTGGCCCGCCAGCTGGCGCCCATCGTCGATCGGCTGCGCGGCGCGCTGGTGTCCTCGGACCTCGTGACCGTGCTGGGCGAGGCGGCGACGGCGCTGCGGGCCATGACCGACGGTCGTGGTGGCGGCGCAGGCTCGCCGCGCAAGCGGGGCTGGGCGTTCTGGCGCTGAGCCTTCGCTGACCGGAGAACCGGCGCCACGGCGCGCAGCTGCTACCTTCGTGGCGTGCTGCGCGCCGTCTCGGTCTGGGTCCTGGTGCTCGTCGTCGCCTCGGCCGCCTGCTCGGGGCGGGCTGCCACCCGGCCGGCGAGCTCCGACGCCGTCGCCGACGCGGTGGTCGAGAACGCGACCATCACCGATGCCGCGCCACCCACCGACGTCAACATCTTCGCCGACGCGTCGCCCGACGCCCAGGACGCGTCGCCGGCCGCGGCGGCGACGATCGAAGACTGGCCCATCGCCTGGTCCGACGAACGCGATCAGGCGATGGTGGCCTACCGTCGCATCCACAACGATCCGGCCGCGCGCGACACCGTCATCGCGCCGCGCATGATCGTCCTCCACTACACCGCCGGCGGGTCGGCCAAGGGGACCAAGGCGTACTTCGACCGCCCGAAGCTCGAGGCGAGCCGGGCCAAGCTGCGCGAGGGAGGCGACGTCAACGTGTCGGCCCACTTCCTCGTCGACCGCGACGGCACCATCTTCCGCCTGATGCCCGAGACCCGCATGGCCCGCCACGCCATCGGCGTGAACCACGTCGCCATCGGCGTCGAGAACGTCGGCGACGAGGACAAGTACCCGCTCACCGACGCCCAGGTCGAGGCCAACGCCGCGCTCGTTCGCGACCTGGTGTCGCGTCATTCGATCGAGCTCCTGGTCGGCCACCACGAGGTCCGCGCGCTCGAGGGCACCGACTGGTTCGTCGAGCGCGACCCGACCTATCGCAACAAGAAGCCCGATCCAGGCCCGCGCTTCATGACCGCGGTGCGGGCCAAGATCACGGACCTCGGGCTCAAGGGCCCGGGCGACGTCATGCCCGCGCCGTGAGCGAGCGCCTGCGCATCGCGGCGCCGGCCCACGCGGCGCTCCTGGCCCGCTTCTACGACGAGCTCTACCTGCCCGCGTTCGCTCACCAGCGCGAGCCGCTCGATGCGTGGCAGAGCCAGCTCTGGGGTGATGCCCCGGCGCCCTTCGAGTTGACCATCACGCTTGCTGGCGACAGCCTCGCCGATCCCGACCAGGCGCGCATCGACGGCGGCATCGTCGGTGAGCGCTATCCCCGGAGCCGATGCGCGATCCTCACGTACATGGTGGTGGCGCCGCACGCGCGACGGGGCGGGCTCGGGCGCACGCTGCTCGACGACGCGCGCGAGGCGCTGCGCGGGCGGACGCGCGCGGTGTTCGGCGAGGTCAGCGATCCGGCGCTCGCCCGCAGCGAGGACGAGGCAACGACGGCTCGCGCGCGGCTCGATCGTTTCCTGCGCTGGGGCGCGCGGGTGATCGAGCAACCGTATGTGCAGCCGTGCCTGGGGCCCGGGTTGGCGCGCGATCGCGCGCTGCGCTTGATCGCCTTCTTCGATGAACCTGCGCCGGCGAGCCTGCCCGGTGACGTGCTGCGCGACTTCCTCCGCGAGTTCTACGCCGTGACCGAGCGCCTCGAACCGACCGCCGACCCGGAGCTGGGACCGCTGCTGGCGGGCATCCCCGATCAGGTCGCCGTGCGTCGCATGTAGAGGATGCCCTCGACCGGCGTGAAGCCCCAGGGACGATAGAACTCGTCGAGCTCGGGCTTGCACTGCAGCTCGACGTGGCGCACCGACGCCACCGCCGGGTGCGCCATCACCGCGTCCATCACGTACTGGCCGAGCCCGGTGCCGCGCTGATCGGGCGTGACGATCACGTCGAACACCGTCGCCTTGTAGATGCCGTCACCGACCACGCGCGCGAAGGCCTGCAAGCGGCCCTCGCCGTCGATGAAGGCGAAGGCCAGGCAGCCGCGCAGCATGGCCTCGACACCGGCCCGGGTGCGCCCCTTGGCCCACCAGACGTCGTCGTAGAGGGTGAGGAGCTGATCGACCTGCGTCGGTGACAGCGTGTGCGAAAGAGCGACGTCGATCATTGCCGCATTCTTCGGTCTGGCGAGGGCGGCGTCAACCAGCGCCGAGGACGGTGGGGAGCCGGTGTCCAACGCGCAGCGCGAGCGAGAGCTCGCCGCTGCGCTCGCCGCCGCCGAGTCTGATATCGACCAGGTTCGCTCGCGCGGTGCGCTGCCGCTGTTGCGCCAGGTGACCATCGCCAGCCCGTGCCCGGCGAGCTGGGCCGACATGGTCGGCAACGATCACGTTCCCCCCGCAGGCGTCCGCCGACCGCCGCGGGTCAGCGCCGCTGTTGCTTGACCGCGCGCTCGTACAGCGCCAGGTAGTCGTCGGTCATGCGCTCGGCCGAGTAGCGCTCGAGCGCGACCTCGCGGGCGCGCAGGCCCATGGCCCGGGCCCGCACCGGGTCGGCGATCAGCCGCTGCAGCCGGTCCCGCAGCTCGAGTTCGTCGACGCCGGTGAGGAAGCCGGTCTCGCCGTCGTCGACGACGCCGGGGATGCCGCCGACTGCCGTCGATACCACTGGCAGGCCGGCGGCCATGGCCTCGGGCACGACCAGCGGCAGGCCCTCGCTCTTCGACGACAGGCAGAAGATGTCGAACGCGGGCAGGAGCCGGGCCACGTCCATGCGCCGGCCCAGGACGTGCGCCTTGGCCGGATCGGGCAGGGCCGTCACCGCCGTCTCGAGCGCCGCGCGGGTGGGGCCGTCGCCGACGAACACCACGTGCACGTTCGCGCCGAGCAGCGGCGCGATCGCGGCCAGGAGCAAGGTCTGATTCTTGAACTCGTCGACGCGCCCGACCGTGCCGACCACGATCGCGGCGGCCGGGATACCGAGCTCGGCGCGCACCGCGGCGCGGGCGGCGGCGTCGGGCGCGAACCGCTCGAGCCGGATGCCGTTGGCGATCACCACGATGCTGCCTTCTGGCGCGTCGCCCTGGGTGCGCGCCTGTTGCGCCGTCACGGTCGACACCGCGACGAACGAGCTGACCAGCTTGGCGGCCTGGCGGCGCAGGAAGCGGTGCCCGCGCGAGCCCGGGTTGATGCCGTGTTTGGTGTGGATCGACGCGGCGCCGGCGAGGCGTGCGGCGGCGGCGCCGTAGATGAGCGGCAGCGGGTTGTGGGTGTGGACCACGTCGGCCTTGCGGCGGCGGAAGGCCCAGGCCAGGCGCGGCACCAGCGTGGCGTCGGTGCCCGGACCCTTGGCGACGCGGACCACCGCGGCGCCGGCGGCCTCGAACTCGGCGGCGAGCGGACCGTCGGGCGCCGGCGCGAGCGACACCGCCGTCACCTTGTGGCCGCGGCGCACCTGCGAGGCCGCCAGATCGAGCGCGACGCGCTCCTGGCCGCCGACGCCGAACGAGGACAGCACGTGGACGATGACCACGCCGGCACGCTAGCATAGGGCGAGCGCTCGCTAGTCGACGGCGACGCGGATGGCCTGGGCCAGCCGGGTGAAAGCGGTGACCAGGCGCGCGGCGAGCTCGTCGCCGGCGGCGGCACGCGTGCGCCAGGCCGGGAGCCGCTCCTCGCGGATGCGCCAGGCCGCGTTCTGCGCATCCCAGAGATCGACCGGCGACTTCATGGCCGCGGCGATCTCGGCCATGCGGGCCAGACGCTCGACCGGCGCCGGGTCCTCGGGCGCGGCGGCCAGGTGATCGATCATGCGGTGCAGCGCCAGGCCGGCGGCGTAGGCGATGACCGGGCGATCGAGGTCGACCTTGACCTGGGTGGCCTCGGCGATCGTGGCGCGGACCTCGTCGAAGCTGGGCACCGGCTTCTCGAGCGCCGAGAGGATGCGGCGGCGTAGCACCTGGCGAGCGGCGGTGGCGAACGGCCCTGGCACCGGCAGATCATGGAGGACCAGGAACCGCATCAGCGGCGCGTGCTCGTCGTAGAGGCCGCGGTAGACCGCGTCGGCGTCGCGCAGCTCGGTGGCCAGGATGTGATCGAGCACCTCGGTGCGTTCGCGCGCGAACAGCGATCCGAGCGAGAAGGTGGCGCCGCCGAACCCTCGATCGAGGGTGCGCTGGGTGGCGAGCAGATCGGCGCCGAGGAAGGTCTCGGCTAGCTCGTCGACGAACGTCGACCAGGCCGTGGCGTCGCTCCACGCTCGCACCCCGCCGACGAGGTGGTGCTCGCCGGCGTGGAGCACGGCGAAGGCCAGCTCGCTGGTCTCGCCGGTCACGGTCGAGGTCACGCGGGCGACGCCGGCGAGGAGCCGGGACTTGCCGGTGCGGCGGCGGAGGACGTCGTGGGGTGCGACCCGGTAGCAGTAGACGTCCTCCGCGGCGGCCTCGTCGTCGTGCAGCACCTGCACCGTGGCCCAGTGCGCGACTACCTTGGGCAGGTCGACCCGCGCCGTGATCACCAGCTCGCGCCAGACCTGGCGGCCGTCGCCGGCGGCGGCGAGGTTGGAGCGCGCACCGGCCAGGCGATCGACGAAGTGACTTTCGATCGAGCCGTTGACGCCGCGGCCACCGGCACCGCCCAGGCGCTCGCACAGCTCGCACACGCGGGCGGCGTACTGGAGGATCTGCACGGTCTCGATGCCGGACAGATCGTCGAAGAACCAGCCGCAGCTGGTGTACATGAGCATGGCGTGGCGGGCGAGCTCCATCAGCTCGAGGGCGCGCACCCGCGCGTCGCCGGTCAGGTTTCGACCGGCGTGACGGGCGAGGAAGGCGTCGGTGCGGCTGCGATCGAGGAGGACCTCGACGTAGTCGTCGCGCGCCGCCCACGGATCGGCGAACAGGCCGGCGCTGCCGCTCTCGAGCACGTCGGCGGCGCAGTCGCGCAGCCAGTCGAGGGCGTCGCGCAGGGGCCGACGCCAGTGCTGCTTGCCGGCGGTCGGTCCGCCGCTGTTGCATCCGCAATCGTCGCGCCAGCGATCGATGCCGTGGGCGCAGCTCCACGCGGTCTCGTCGCGGATCTCGACCTCCCAGGTGGCCGGGAAGCGGGCCCGGAACTCCTCGTACACGGTGAGCCGCGCGCCGGCGTGGTCGCCCCGCTCGATCGAGGTGAGCGCCCAGGCCAGCGCCATGTCGCCGTAGCGATGGTGGTGTCCGTAGGTCTCGCCGTCGGTGGCGATGTGCGAGAGCGTCGGGCCGCTCTTGCCGCCGCCGGCGGCGACCAGGCGCGAGGCGAGCTGAGCGCCGTCGGCGAGCAGCTTGTCGAACGCCACCGCGCGCGATAGCTCGCCGTCGTAGAAGAACAGATCGATCGACTTGCCCGACGGCAGCGGGCAGCGGTAGACGCGGCCCGGTTCGGCGGCGGTCACGTCGTGCCAGGCCGCACCCGGCGCGCGCACCCGCGCCGCCTGGTACGGCGCCAGCACGGTGAAGGCGATGCCCTCGGCGGCCAGGACCTCGAGCGACTCGGTCGACACCGCGCACTCGGGCAGCCACATGCCCAGCGGCGTGCGCCCGAAGCGGTGGACGAAGTCGCGGATGCCCCAGCGCACCTGGGTGACCTGATCGCGCCGCGTCGCCAGCGGCATGATCACGTGGTTGTAGGCCTGGGCCATGGCCGCGCCGTGGCCGTCGAAGCGGGCGCGGCTGTCGGCGTCTGCGCGGATCACCGCGGTGTGCACGTCGGGGGCCTCGCGCTCGAGCCAGGTGAGCAGTGTGGGCCCGACGTTGAAGCTCATGCGCGCGTAGTTGTCGACGATGCCGAGGATCTGGGCCTTGCCGTCGACGATGCGGGCGCTGGCGTTGGGCCGGTAGCACTCGGCAGTGATGCGCTGGTTCCAGTCGGGATAAGGCGCGGCGCTGGGCTGAGGCTCGATCGAGTCGAGCCATGGGTTCTCGCGCGGCGGCTGGTAGAAGTGGCCGTGGACGCAGATCCAGCGTTCGCCGGCGCCGGCGCTCACGTCGCGCCCGCGGCCGGTTCCCACACCAGGTACACGCAGCCCAGGGGCGGCACGGACAGGGCCAGCGACGCCGCGCGGCCGTGCCAGGGCTCGCCGGTGGCGACCACCGCGCCCAGGTTGCCGATGCCGGAGCCGCCGTAGGCGGTGGCGTCGGAGTTGAGCACCTCGCGCCAGGTGCCGGCCTTGTTCACGCCGATGCGATAGCCGTGGCGCGGCACCGGCGTGAAGGTGCAGGCCACGATCACCGGCGCGTCGTCGCCGTCGCCGTTGCGCTGGAACACCAGCACCGAGTTGTCGCGGTCGTCGGCGACCAGCCACTCGAGCGCGCCCGGCTTGCAGTCGCGGCGGTGGAGCGCCGGGTGGCGGCGGTAGATCGCGTTGGCGTCGCGCACCCAGGCCAGCACGCCGGCGCGGAGCGGTGCGCCGGCGTCGCCCCAGTCGAGCACGCCGTCGTGGTTCCACTCGTGCGGGCTGGCCAGCTCGCCGCCCCTGAACAGGAGCTTCTTGCCGGGCAGGGCCCACTGGTAGCCGTAGAGCAGGCGCAGGTTGGCGTGGCGCTGCCAGTCGTCGCCGGGCAGCTTGGAGATGATCGCGCCCTTGCCGTGCACG
>SXJR01000011.1 GCA_005779305.1 Myxococcales bacterium | reverse complement strand
TCGCTCGGTCCGCTCGCAGCGCACGTGGTGGGCGGGTATCGCGACGAAGAGCAAGGCGAGCACCTCGAAGAGCTGGTCACGAACACGCTGCCTTCGATCGCCCCACCGGCCAATCCCGCGCTCGCGGGATGCTGGTACGGCGACGACGAGCTGATCGTCGTGTACCTCCAGCCCGGATGGGCCTGGATGGCGAGCGGCGACGCGGCTGCGGCGCGAGCACGGGTCCTCCTGCGTCCCTGATCAGCGATACCGCTCGGGATCGATCCCGTACGCCTTCAACCACCGTTGCACCTGCTGCCTGACCCGCCCCAGTTCGGCCGCGACACGGGTGACGTTTCCGCGGTGCAGCTCGAGCAGTCGCACCAGCTCGGCCCGGCGCTCGTCGCCAGCGGCCGCCGCGGCCGGCAGCGCGAACCGGGCCTGGGCGACTTCCTCCGGAAGGTGCGCGAGCTTGAGCTCGCCGTCACCGTCCGCGTCGCCGCCGCTGCCGCCACCACCGCCGCCGCCGCCGCCCGCCAGCGCCACCGCCCGCTCCACCACCCGCGCCAGCTCGCGCACGTTGCGCGGCCACGGGTACGCGAACAGCGCCCGCGCCGTCGCCGCCGCGAGCACGGTGCCCGCCGGCAGCATCGAGCCGACCAGCAGCCCCAGGTCGACCCGCCGCGCCGCCAGCGACGGCAGATCGAGCGTGAACCCGGCCAGCCTCGCCAGCAGGTCCTCGCGGAAGCCGCCGCCCGCGGTCATCGCCTCGAGATCGCGGTGTGTCGCCGCGACCACGCGCAGGTCCACCTTCACCGCCGACGTGGCGCCGACCGCGCGCACCTCGTGCTCCTCGAGCACCCGCAAGAGCGCCGCCTGCGCGGCCGCGGGCAGGTCGCCGATCTCGTCGAGGAAGAGGGTTCCGCCGGCGGATGCCGCCACCAGCCCCGGGTGATCGGCGACCGCGCCGGAGAACGCGCCGCGGCGATGGCCGAAGAGCTCGCTCTCGACCAGCCCGGGCGGCAAGGCGCCGCAGTTCACCGGCACCAGCGGGCCGCCGCGCCCCGACGCGGCGTGCACGGCACGCGCGATGCGCTCCTTGCCGGCGCCGGTGGGCCCGCCGATCAGGATCGGCATGCGCGAGCGGGCCACGCGCCCGAGCTCGTCGAGATCGTGGGCCAGCTCGGGATCCAGCGTCAGCGGCCGGTCGTCGCCGGGCGACTGGATCACGTCCAGATCGGCCGGGCCGGGGCGCTCGGCGCCGCGCAGGAGGAAGAAGCTACGGCCGGCCTCGACCACGTCGTGGTCGCCGATCACGGTGCGGGTCTGGCGAGCGCCGTCGACCAGGATGCCGTTGCGCGAGCCGGCGTCGACCGCGAGCCAGTGGCCGCGCTCGCGCTCGAAGCGCAGGTGCGCCGACGACATCCACGGATCGGGGCAGTCGACCCGCAGCGTGCGCCCGCTCCGCCGCCCGGCCCGGGTCGGGCCGCGCCCGACCTCGATGGCGTCGATGCCGTCGAGCGCCCAGCGCGCGCCGCCGGGCCCACCGGCGCCGAGCGCGAGGTAGAGGTGATCGGTGTGGCGCGGCGTGGCCGGCGCGACGTCGTCCTCCGGCCGGGTCAGTGATGGGGGAGAGAGTGTCTTCACCGGAGATCCCAGTCGACGGCGTCGAGCCAGACGTCGAGCGCCTTGCGGACCCGTTCGTCGCCGCGGATCGCCGAGTTTGAGAGGGTGGTTCGAGCCTGGGTGACGTCGCCTTCCTCGTAGAGGAAGAAGCCGTTGATGAGCGTGAGCTCGGCCAGCTCGACCTTGGTCAGGTACTTGCCCCACGCGCGTGCGCGCATGCGGTTGCCTTCCCCGACCTGGCCGGCGCTGTACTGGCACATGGCGCGGTGCACGAAGCCGCGGGCCTCCCACATCATGCTGTCGTGCGCGTCGGGCTTGCCGGGGAGCTGCGATGGTGCGTGCTGGTGCGCGGTGGCGAGGACGGACTCGGCGCTGGCGCAGTCTCCGCGACGTCGAGCGATGGCGCCGAGCATGGTGCGGACGATCATGACCCGAAGTGAGCCTTCTCCGGAGGCGGCGAGCTGTTTCTCGAGATCGTCGCGGAAGCTCTGTTCGGCGCCGGCGAGATCGGCGTCGAGGTCGGCGAGGGTGAAGCCGCGGTAGCCGAGATCGTGCACGGCCGCGCGCAGCGCGGCATCGAACAACGCGGCCTCGTTACCCTTGCCCTTGCCCTTGCCCTTGCCCTCGTCCGGGTCGTCCGCGAACCCGCCAGCGGCCGCCGCCGCCGCATCGGCAACCGCAACCGCCGCCGCATCGGCAACCGCAGCCGCAGCCGACCCCGACTCCGATCCCGATCCCGATCCCGATCCCGGCTCCGACCCCGATCCCGACTGAGTCGCGATCGCGACGGCGCTGCCGCCGATCGCCACCATCATCACCGCTCCGAGCGCTGCGACCCGCTTCCGCTCTCTCCACCCGCTCCCCGTCCCCCGTCCCCCGTCCCCCGCTCCCCGTCCCCCGTCCCCCGCTCCCCGCTCCCCGTCCCCGAGCGCGCCCAGGAGCTCCTCCATCCCCGCGAACCGCTCCTCCACCTTCTCCGCCATGCCGCGTGTCACCGCCGCCGTCACGTTCGCCGGCACGCCCGTCTCCGTCTCCCTCGCGCCCCGCAGCGCCCCGCTCAGCGCCACGCAGAAGCTGTACTGATCGGCGCGGGCGTCGACCTTCTCGCCGCGCTGCTGCTCGGGCGCCATGAACCCCATGGTGCCCATCACCACGCCGGTCCGGGTGAGCTGCGCCGCCATCGTCGCCGCGCGCGCGGCGCCCGCCTCGCTGTCGCCGAGCGCGCGCACCAGCCCTAGATCGGCGATGCGCACCCGGCCGCTGCGATCGACCAGCACGTTGTCGGGCTTCACGTCGCGGTGGACCATGGCGGCGCGATGGATCGCGGCCAGGCCCAGGCCGGCCTCGCGGAACACGGCCAGGATCTGCGGCCAGGTGCGGGTCACCGACAGCCAGGCGGTGAGGGTCTCGCCGTCGACCCGCTCCATCGCCACGTAGAGGCTCGGGCCGACGTCGCCGACCTCGTAGACCCGCACCACGTTGGGATGATCGATCTGCGCCATGGCCTGGGCCTCGCGCAGCAGGCGCGCGCGCAGGGCCGGGCGGTCGGCCTCGGGCCGGATGAGCTTGATGGCCACCGGGCGGCCCAGGTCGGGGTCGTCAGCGGCCAGCACCACCCCCATGCCGCCGCCGCCCAGCGTCCCGCGCACCACGAACCGTCCGATCATGCTGCCCACCGCCGGCTCGGCGCCGGGCGCGACCACACGGTCGTCCTCGGGCAGCTCGCGGGTGCCGCCGCCGCCGCCGCGCAGATCCGCCGTCGTGCCGTCGGCCATGGGACGCCCGTCAGTCTAGCAGCCTTGACAAACCGTAAACGTCGTTTATTTTATCACCATGGTTCACGAACAGGCCGCCAGCGCCGCGCACCCGGCGCAGACCCCGCGCGCCCGCCGCCACGACGCCAACGTGGGCCGCATCCTCGACGCCGCCGCCCAGGTGGTCGCCGCCGAAGGCCTCGACGCGCTCTCCATGAGCAAGCTGGCCGACGCCGTCGATTACACCCCGGGCGCGCTCTACCGCTACTTCGACTCCAAGGACGCGCTCCTCGCCCGCCTGGTCGAGCGCATCCTCGGCGACGTCCGCGCCGCGCTCGCCGACGCCACCGCCGCCTTGCCGGCGCGCACCTCGCCGCTGGCCCGCGTCGCCGCCCTGGCCGCCGCCTACCGCGAGTTCGCCCGCCGCGAGCCCCACCGCTTCGGCCTGCTCGCCATGACCATGGCCGAGCCGCGCATCCTGCTCCAGGAGCGTGTCCACGCCCAGGCCGTGGCGGTCGCCGTGGTCGCAGCGCTCCAGCCGCTGGCGGCCGCGCTCGCCGCTGCCGCCACCGCCGACCTGCTCGCCCCCGGCGACGCCACCGAGCGCACCCTTTGTCTGTTCGCGATGCTGCACGGCGTCCTCCAGCTCCCCAAGCTGGCCCGCCACTCGCCGGCGACGATCGATGTCGATCGCCTGGCCACCGCCGGCACCCGCGCGCTGCTCGTCGGATGGGGCGCCCAGCCCCGCAACGTCACCCGTGCCCTGGAGATGCTGTGATGCTCGCTCTTGCCCCGCTCGCTGGCGCCGCCCTGCTCGGCGTCCTGACCTGGTCTTTCCTCGAGTACGTGATCCACCGCTGGCTCGGCCACGATCGCCGCTTCCGCGGCAACCTGTTCGGCACCGAGCACCTGCGCCACCACGTCGAGGGTGACTACTTCGCCCCCACCCACAAGAAGGTGGTGTTCGCCACCGCCGCCACCGCCGTGATGGGCGTGCCGGCGGTGCTGCTCGCCGGCGTGCTCGGCGCGGCGTGGCTGGTCGGCTTCGTGGGTTTCTACGCCGCCTACGAGATCCTGCACCGCCGCGAGCACACCCACGCCGGCATCGGCCGCTACGGCCGCTGGGCCCGCCGCCACCACTTCCACCACCACTTCGTCGACGGCCGCTCCAACCACGGCGTGACGTCGCCGCTGTGGGATCTGGCCTTCGGCACCTACCGCGTGCCCGGCGTCATTCCGGTGCCGTCGCGCCTGTGCATGGCGTGGCTGCGCGATCCGTCGACCGGTGACGTGCGCGACGAGCACGCCGCCCGCTACGTGTTGCGCACTACGGCGCGGGCGTAACGGTCAGCGCGCCGGGGGCGCAGCTCACCGTCCAGCCCGGCACCGCCGCGGTCACGATCGTGGCGCAGGCGTCGTCGAAGCCGTCGCCGGGCAGGCTGAGGCGGGGCGGCGCGCCGCCGCGGCCGGGCAGGCCGCCCAGCACGAACTGGGGCGACGACATCACCACGCCGCAGAAGCGGCGCAAGGACGCCGCCGACAGCCCCGCCGCCGGCGCGTCGAGCGGCTGGCCGATGAGCGCGGCGATCGCCGCCGGCTCGTCGCCGGTCGTGTCGATGGGCTCGCCGACCAGGCGGTCCTTGACCAGCGCCACCACGTCGCCGACAGTGGCACCGGGCGTGGCCGCACCGGCGCTGATGGCGCGGTCGACGAGGTCGGGACCGGTGTCGCGCTCGGGCTTGGCGCAGGCGCCGAAGCGGTCCTCCCAGGCCAGGCGGGCCTGGAAGTCGAGGCCCTTGAAGCCGCGCTCGCCATTCTTGAGGAACACGCCGATCGCGCGCTGGAAGGGCAGCTCGTCGGCGTCGAACGTGGGCTGCATGCCCTGACACATGACCTGGTAGGTCTCGCAACAGAAGTTGAGCGCGCAGGCCTGGGCCAGCTCGGAGCACGAGAGCTGATCGCAGCCGTCCTCGGAGCTGGGGAACTGCTCGTTGGGCGGCGTGCTCCATTCCAGGCCGGCGTACGCGCTCGAGAGCAGCGTGCGCGGCGAGATCGCCGCCACCGCGTCGCCAGGGCCGTTGCCGCGCCGCGCCGGGTCGCTGTCGTCGATCACCCACGGATCGTAGAGCGCGGGGTAGGTGTACGGGTTGGCACCGCAGCCGGCCTCGGGCGGCAGCCGGCTGAAGTAGTCGCTCTGCACGATCGCCACCAGCAGGTCGTCGAGCGAGAAGCCGCTCCGCACGAAGAGGTCGGTGAGGCGCTGCAGCTCGTCGCGCTGGGCCAGGTTGCGCGGGAAGTAGTTGGCGATGGTCAGCGGCGTACCCACCACCTCGCGCCACACGCCCTCGACCACGCTGGTCGCGACCATGTAGGCGAAGGCCGCGTCGGGATCGGTGACCGCGCCCTCGCTGTCGACGACCAGGCCGGCGCCGCGGATGGTCGCGAAGCCGCGGGCCAGGGCGGCGTCGAGGTCGAAGGCGGTGAGCCGGCGACCGCTCAGGCTGCCGAAGCGGCCGTCGATGCCGGCGGGGTCGTCGCCGACCGCCGACGGCGCGTTGAAGCGGCCGCACGAGGTGGCCATGCCCCACGGCGTACGTCCGTTCTGGCGCAGGCGGAAGCCGTCGTAGCGGAACGGCGCGTGGGCGCGGGTCGGGTCGATCCCGGTGGCCACGCCGTAGATCGCGGCGTCGACGTTACCGGCCAGCGGCCAGTGCCGGTCGAGCGCGGGATCCTCGCTGTCGGTGATGGCGCCGGCGCTGTTGTGGCAGCCCAGGCAGACGATGTCGCGGTTGAGGTAGGTCGCGTCGAAGACAGTGCCGAAATCCTCGCGCCGGGCGAGCTCGGCCTCGACGTCGGGCACGTTGGCGGCGGTGATGGGCCGGCTGATCAGCGCGAACAGGTGGCCGCGGTAGATCGGCGTGACGTCGTCGAGTGCGATCGAGCTGCGCACCACGTCGAGCATGGTGAACGGCTCGCCTGTCCCGGTGCCCATCGCGCCGTTGTCGCGGATGTAGCCGGCGATGATCGGGTCGATGGTGGTGCGGCGGGCGTCACCGTAGCAGCTGTCCTGGGCCTGGTCCTCGATGCGGGCCACGCGCAGCGCGTCCATGAAGTGGACGGTCCAGCGCGGGTTCTTCTCCGGGCGGGCCAGGAGCGCGCGCGCCACCACGGCCCGCGGCTCGTCGATGGTCTGGCCGGCCTCGTGGGCCGCGGCGACCTGCTCGTAGAGCGCGACGTAGGCGTCGACCTCGTGCTGCGACGACGGGTGCTGGCCCAGGATGGACAGCATCGCGTCGCGCACGAACGCGGCTGGTTCGCTGTCGCATTGATCGAAGGTCGAGTCGGGGCCGGGGCCGTCGTCGCCCTCGCCGTCGCAGCTGCACGCCGGCACGGCCGCGGCGATGGCCAGGGTCACCAGCAGGTCGGAGATCCGCTTCACCGCGGGCCTCACAGTGACACCCCCAGCACGCGGGCGGTGGCCTTCCGGGCGGCGTCCTCCTCGGAGATGGCGCCGGTCACGTCGGAGACCGCGAAGGCCTCCGGCGCGAACGGCCAGATGCCCATCGAGAGCAAGGCGGCGATCCGGTTCTCCGATGGCGTCGCCGCCTCGGTGGCGCGTCCGTCGGGCCCGATGGCGCCGTAGACGCCCTTCTCGGCGGCGGTGACGGTGGCGCCGATGAACGCGGTCACGTAACCGTAGGGATGGTGGTTGCGGCCGTCGCCGCCGTCCTGGGCCCAGGGCGTGCGTCCGAACTCGGTGTTGAGGATGATCAGGGTGTCGTCGAGCGACAGCTTGGTCGGATCGGTCTCGCCCGGGCCGTTGACGATGGCCAGGAGCGAGCGCAGCAGGTTGTCGAAGTTGCGCGCGGTGTCGAAGGCGTTGGAGTCGTGGGTGTCGTAGCCGCCGCCGCCCGACGCTTCGTAGAGGCCGGTGTCGCTGACGCATACATAGCGCGCCGGCTGGGTGGGATGGGTGAGCAGGTGGCGCGCGGCCTCGAGGCTCATGCCCGTGATGTCACGGCTGCGGTTCTGGCCGCAGGCGGCGCCGGGGCGATTGGTGAACAGGCGCGGCTCGAGCACGGTGGCGATGGCGTCGGAGGTGGCGACGGTGCCGGCGGCGATGGTGAGATCGGCGAAGCGGCGCGAGCGCACCGGCGTGCCTTGCCACGACAGGCGCTTGCCGTAGGCGTCGACGTACGTGCGCATGAGCGCGTCGTAGGGCTCGACCGCGCCGCCGCTGCGGACCTCCTCGCGGCCGAGCAGGCGCGAGAAGGTCTCGGCGTTGTCGATCTTGACCAGCAACGGGCGGGCGGCGCCGGGATGGACACCGGTCGCGGCCGCGGCGGAGACGTTGTCGCCGGCCACGCCGCCGGTGGCGAACACGTACGACCACGGCGCCGGGCGATCGCCGCCGTCGCGGTCGACGTGGTAGCGCTGCACGTGGGCGCCGAGCCCGGCGGCCGCCGTCTGCCCGACCGGGCGGCCGGTGAGGGCTTGCGGCACCGCCGCCTCGTGCGGCTCGAGCTTGTGGCGCTGCACGATGAGGCGCATGCGATCGGTGAGATCGGGGCGCATCCACAGCCGGCGCGCGAACGGACCCAGCTCGACGTCGGCGCCGAGCGCGTCGCGCCCGAAGGCCTGTCCGATCTCGGCGCCGGCGGGGAAGCCACACTGGGTGAGCGCGCGACGGGTGCCGCCGGCCGCGTCGAAGTCGAACGTGTAGTACTGCTGGTTCGCGTACATCGGATCGGTGGGCCGTCCGTAGTTGCGGACCAGGTACAGCGTCTCCCACTGCGACAACCCGCCGTAGAGGAAGACCTCGAGCACGCGCTTGGCCTGGCGGGCCGCGGGCAGCATCACGCCCTGCGCGCTGGCGGGTGCCTCGCCGAAGGGCTCGGCCCAGCTCGTGCCGCGGAACCAGCTGCCGACCACGACCGCGGCGCCAGCAGCGCCGGTCGCGCGAAGAAAGGTACGACGCTGCATGGGTTGGGAGCGTGCGCTCCGGGCGGGGTCCCTGGCCAGCACGCCGGTACCAACACGCACTGCCAGGTGCGGACGATCACGATGCCCCAGGTCGGCACGAGGCCGCCACGAGCGGTCAGGGCGGCGCCACCTCCGACGAGGTGCCCCGGTGACGCGCGTACATGTCCATGACCCACCGAAAACCGGCGCGCTGGGCCAGACTGTCGCGCAGCTCGACCAGGCCCGGCGACCACGGCTCGGGGATGGGATACGAGAACTGCGGCGGCCGCAGGATGGCGGTCAGGATCGCTGCCGCGGCGAGATCGGCGATGGAGAAGCGGTCGCCGACCAGGTAGCCGCTGGGGCCGATCTGTTTCTCGAGGTGATCGAAGTGCGCCGGCAGACGTTCGCGAGCGCGGGCGATGTTCGCCGGATCGAGGCCGATGTTCTTGCGGAACACGGCGCGCAGCACCGGTACGGCGGTGCGGAAGAGGAAGCGAGTGCCGGCGCCGAAGCCGTCGGAGAGCACGCGCGCGGTGGCCGCGCTGTCGGGCACGTACGTCGACCAGAACAGGCGCCGCACCTCGGGGGCGACCTCGTCGTCGAAGTACTGCTGGATGGCGAGCGCGCGGGCGCGGTCGGCCGGATCGGCGGGGTAGAGCGGCGGATCGGGGTGACGGCGCTCGAGCTCGTCGATGATCCGGGCCGAACCGGCGATGGGCGTACCATCGATGATCAGCACCGGCACCAGCGGCTGGCCGGTGAGCTTCTTCATGCGCCGGGCGTGGAGCCCGGGCCGCATCGCCTCGCGCACGTGAGGCAGCTTCTTGAAGTCGAGGGTCCACCTTACCTTCTCGTTGAAGTGCGAGACCCGGAAGTGGAGGAGGCGCATCCGCGGCAGATCGGCAGACCGGTCGGGCACCTGGCGATGGTACGTGAAGTTCAAGTGAACCGACCGGTGGGTTGGTTCGCGGTGGCGTACCGTCGGGCGGGTGAGGAACCACCAGGGTCTTGGAGTGCTCACGCGTCTTATGCGGCTGCTCTGCGCCGCCGGGATCGTCGGCATGTTGTTCATGCTCGCCGCCGCCGCGTGTGGCGGTGACGGTCCGCCGCCGCGTACGCCCGAACAGCGGGGCGTCGACAGCGCGCCGGCGGTGACGGCGCTCCAGGCCGGGTCGTTCGACGAGGCGACCCGGCACGCTGCCGCCGCGCTGGCCCTCGATCCGCGCAACGGCCAGGCCGCGGCGGTGCGCGCCATTGCCGGCTACCAGATCGCCGGCAAGACCCTGATCCACGAGATCGGCAAGATCCTCGAGGACTCCGACGCGCTCCGTGCCCTCGATCACGCCGCCGGGCGCGCGGCGTGGCAGTCGTTCATCGATCGCCTCGACGCCGTCGATCGCGATCTGGCGGTGGTCGCCGCCGACAAGGACTTCGCCCTCGAGCTGTGTATCGCCTGCTGGGAACACGACTGGAACCACTCCGGTGAGGTCGACGATCGCGATCGCAAGCTGTTCGAGCTCGAGCTCGATGGCGTGGGGGGCGAGCTGCCCGAAGGCGACGCCCGCCGCCGGCCCACGTTCCGCTTCGACACCGGAGACGCCGACTGGGCGCGCGCCATGCTCGCGTTCCAGCGCGCGGCGGTGCAGCTGATCCTGGCCTACAAGTGGTCAGAGCTCGATCGGCTGTGGGCCGGCGACGTCGAGCGTATCGTCATCCGCGTCGACGACAAGCGGCGGGTCCAGCGGGCGCGCGAGCTGATCCTGGCCGGCGTCGACTTCGCCGACCGCTGCCGCGCGTCGTACCTGGCCGAGACCGATGACGATCGCGAGTGGGTGCCCAACCCGCGTCAGGCCAGCCACCCGATCCCCCTCGCTGTCGACGGTGAGCTGTACGCGACCTGGGCGGCCGTCACCCGCGACGTGCGCCACCTCCTGCGCGGCGACGAGGGCATCTCGATGCGCGAGGTGGCCGCGCTCGGCGACGACGACACCCGCGCCCTGTTCCCCGACGCCTACGTCGACGTCGGCCGCATGCTGCGCGAGCCAAGCGACATCGTGATCGAGCTCAAGGACGTGAGCGAGGACCCCCGGAGCATCGAGCGCGTGCTCAAGGGCGTGCTCGGCAAGGGCTACGCGACCAAGATGAAGCCGTCGCCGCTGGTCGGCCGCCTGAACGCGATGAAGCAGCAGCTCGATCGAGGCGAGGACACCATGGACCGCAAGCTGCGCTACCTGCTCTGGCTGAACTGAGCGGGCGCGTCGAGGATCGCGGCTACTCCATCCGTCCGTCGCGCGCCAGCTTGCCCAGCTCACGGTACTCGAGGTGCACCGCGCGCACCAGGTGATCGTGTTCGAGCGGCTTCCGCTCGTGGGCCGCCAGGAACGCGGCGCGCAGCGCGCTGTTGCGGATGTAGCCGCCCGAGAGCTGGAAGCGGCGGGCGAGCTCGCCGAAATCGAGCGGGCCGGCGACCGGCGTGCGCGCCGGGACGTGGGCGGCCCACAGCCGCGCCCGCATCTCCTCGTCGGGGAACGGGAAATAGAGCCGCATCGACAGCCGCCGCTTGAAGGCCGGATCGATGGAGCCATCGAGGTTGGTGGTGAGCACGGCCACGCCGGTGAACGCGTCGAGGCGCTGGAGCAGGTAGTTGACCTCGAGGTTGGCGTAGCGGTCGTTGCTCGACGTGACCTCGGTGCGGCGCGCGAACAGCGAGTCGGCCTCGTCGAACAGCAACATGATCTGGCCGTCCTCGGCGGCGTCGAAGACCTCGCCCAGGTTCTTCTCGGTCTCACCCACCCACTTCGACATCACACTGGCGAGGTCGACCCGGTAGAGATCGAGCCCGAGCTCGCGCGCGATCAGCCCGGCCACCATGGTCGTGCCGGTGCCGGGCGGACCGTAGAACAGCGCGGTCAAGCCGCGCGCGGTGGCGATGCGATCGTCGTAGCCCCAGTCCTCGAACACCGTGCGGGCGTGGCGGGCGCGGCCGATCAGCTCGCACAGGCTGTCGAGGATGTCGTCGGGCAAGGCGACCTGATCCCAGCGAGTGAGGCGCGTCACCCGCTGCGCGACCGAGCCCAGCCGGGCGGCGATGTGCTGGCGGGCGATGGTGTCGAGGCCCGCGGTCGCGTCGTCGGCGCGCGTGTCGCGGGCCGTGGCGTCGATGGCCGTGAGCACGTCGTGCCCCAAAGCTCGCGAAGGCCAGCACGAGCGG
>SXJR01000098.1 GCA_005779305.1 Myxococcales bacterium | reverse complement strand
GGCGGCGGCTCCAACGCCGCCGGCATCTTCGCCGGCTTCGTCGACGATCCGCGCGTCCGCCTGTACGGCGTCGAGGCAGCCGGCGACGGCGTCGACACCGGGCGCCACGCCGCCACGCTCGGCGCCGGCCGGGTCGGCGTGCTCCACGGCTCGAAGTCGTACGTGCTCACCCACACCGAGGAGGCGCGAGTCGGCCAGATCGCCGAGGCCCACTCGGTGTCGGCCGGTCTCGACTATCCTGGCGTCGGCCCCGAGCACGCCGCCTGGAAGGAGAGCGGTCGCGTGAGCTATCAGTCGCGCACCGACGACGAGGCGCTGGCGGCGCTGGGTCAGCTCGCCCGCACCGAGGGCATCCTGTGCGCGCTCGAGACTGCCCACGCCGTCGCGGCGTTGCCGTCGATCGCCGCCGAGCTGCGGGCGTCGCTCGGTCGCGAGCCGGTCATCGTGGTCTGCCTGTCGGGGCGCGGCGACAAGGACATGATCACCGTGGCAAAGCGGCTGGGGGTGACCCTGTGAGCGCCGCCGCGACCGCTCCGCGCCTGCGCGCCCGCCTCGCCGCGTGCCAGGCCGAGGGCCGGGCCGCGCTGGTGGTCTATCTCACCGCCGGTGATCCCCGGGGCTCGCTCGACGAGACGGTCGCGATCGTCCGCGCCGCCGCCGACGCCGGCGCCGACGTGATCGAGCTCGGGGTTCCGTTCTCGGATCCCAGCGCCGACGGCGCCGCGATCCAGGCCGCGATGGAGCGTGCGCTCGCCGCCGGCGCCGGCCTTCACCACGCGCTCGCGGCAGTGGCGGCGGTCCGCGCCTCCGGCTGCGAGGTGCCGGTGGTCCTGTTCGGCTACTACAACCCACCGTTCGTGCTGGGTGTCGAGACCTTCGCCGACCGCGCCGCTGCCGCCGGGGTCGACGCCGTCCTGACCGTGGACCTGCCCATCGACGAGCTCGACGAGCTCCGCCTGCCGCTGGCCGCGCGCGGCGTCGGCGTCATCCCGCTGGTGGCGCCGACCTCGACCGCCGAGCGCATCGCGCGGGTGCGCGCCGTCGATCCGCCCTTCGTCTACTACATCTCGCTCACCGGCGTGACCGGGGCTTCCCTGGCCAGCGCCCACGTCTCGAAGGAACGCGTCGACGCGATCCGCGCCGCCGCCGGCGCGCCCGTCGCGGTCGGCTTCGGCATCAAGACCGCGGTCGACGCCGCCGAGGTCGGCAAGCTCGCCGACGGTGTCGTCGTCGGCTCGGCGATCGTGGCCCGCATCGGCGCCGCGCCTGCCGGCGGAGCGGCCAGCGCCGTGGCCACGTTCGTGGCGGAGCTGCGCGCGGCCCTCGGCCCGACCTGATACACTGGATGTCCACACCGTCCTTGGGGGCAACGCATGCGCACACACGTCCTGGCTGCCGCGATGACGCTAGGTATGTCGTTCGACGGCGGCGTCGCGAGCGCCGCCCAGTGCTTCTACGACTCGGATTGCCCGGTGGGGACGGAGTGTCGCTCCGGCGCCTGCGTCGTGGTGGGTTCTCAGTCGTCGGCGCCCGCCACCCAGCCGGGAGGCAAGCCCAACGGCACGGTCATCATCCTGGGCGTGGCCGTGATCGTCCTCGCCGTGGTGCTGTACGTGTCGGTCCAGCAGAACGCGCCCGACGTGCCGCAGCCGCTGCTCATGCCCGCGCCGGGACCTCCGGCGCAGGGTCTCGGGTTCAGCGTGCGGTTCTGAGCGCTACTTGCGCACCTTGAGCACGCTACCGCGCGTGTAGTAGACGGCGCTGTCGTCGATCGCGAAGTCGACGATCCTGTCGATGACCAGGACCTGGCGATCGCCGGCCGCGACGCAGCCGGCTTTCGGGCAGCGCTCGATCGTGCTGGCGTTGCCGTTGTCGGTGCGGATGTACACGTGCTTGGCGTCGACCGCGACCTGCCGCGCCACGGTCGGCGGCGTGGCCAGGATCGTCGCGCTGGCGCAGCCGCCCACCGCGCATCGGCCGACCTCACCCGCGGCTCCGTAGTAAACGTCGACACCATCAGTGGTGAGTCCGAAGATCGAAGCCAGCCCGCCGACCACGACCCGCGCGGGTGCCGAGCCGTCGATGGGTGCGGCGTAGATCGTCGAGCTGGTGGCGAAGAACACGGTGCCGTCCGCAACCGCCAGGCCTTCACGGTACTGCTGTCCGCTGGGGACGGTCGAGATCGTCGTCGGGGTTGGGCAGGCGGCGTCGCTGTTCGGGCACGAGCGGACCGTGGTCAGGTCGACCCAGGCCATGCGGTTGGCGTCGGCGACCAGGTTCTGCAGGGTCGCCGGCATGGCCGGGGTGGCGGGCGTCGTGCCGCAGCCGTCGGTCGAGCAGCGATAGATGATGCCTCCGCCAGTGCGGCCGACCACGGCCGCACCGCCTTCCACGTCGAGAAAGTACGGCGACTGAAAGGTCCCGAATTGCTCGGGCGACATCGCACACCCGGTGGTGCGGCACTTCATCAGGCCGTCACAGGTGCCGCCGCCGGCGCCGCACTGGGAGGGATGGTTGGTCCAGTACAGGAAGCCGCTTGCGAGGTCGAGGTAGGTTGCGACGATGCCGCCGTTCATCGTGGCCAGCACGGTCGGCGCGCACACGCCATCGGTGCACGATGCGCCGCCGCAGTCGTGACCGCACCAGCCGCAGTTGGCGGGGTCGGTCTGCGTGTTGCTGCACGTGGGCTGGCAGCCGGTCGGCGGGCACGGCGCGTCCACGACCGGCGTCGGCACGATGTCGTCGTCGTCGGCTTTCGAGGCGGTGCAGGCCGATGCCGCGCCCAGTCCGAACGCGCATGCCAGCCACGTGAGGGTCCGGCTCATTGTTTCCCCCGGCGCTAGATCCGGTATCGTACCACGGACTCCGCGGTGGCGATGCGCTATCGATCCCAGCGAGTGCGCACCCGCTCGATGATCGCGCGCAGGTCGGCGTCCTCGACGGCCGCGGCCTGATGTGCGATGTCGGCGGCGCGGGCCGGCGGCGCCGGCGTGGGCTCCTTCGGTACCGGACGCGCGCGGCGCTGCATCCACGCCCGCAACTGCGCGACCGGATCGTCGGCGCTGATCAGCTTGGAGCCGCCGAAATGCAGACGCAGATCGGTGACCAGCGGCGGATCGCCGAGGCCGGCGTTGATGTCGGCGATGACCTTGTCCTTCATCGCCCGCAGCTCCTGCATCCAGGGCGAGGTCTTGACCCACACCGAGAGCACGCCCTTGTGGAGGCCGTCGGGCGCGGTGACCCGCGAGATCACCGGCCCCACCAGGTGGTGCCACTCGAGGATCACGCGCTGCGAGCGCATGACCTCGCCCAGCCCGTGGGCCTCGGCGAGCGCAGTGACCAGCTCGTCGAGCGGACGGGCGTCACCCTTGAGGCGATCGAAGTGGTCACGGGCCATGGCCGGGCCCCGTCTCCGCCTCAGTCCGCGACGAGGCGGCGGACCAGCTCGCGCAGGCGCCGCGATCCGTCGCCGTCGCGGTACAGGAACTTGAGGCCGGTGCCGCCGCCCGGCACGTGGTAGCTGACCCGGCTCTGGATGGTCATCGGCGCCACCGAGCCCGGCGGCGCGATCTCGACGAGCACATCCTGGCCCATGGGCAGCGGCTGTTCGGTGGTGAGCATCGCGCCGCCCGCGCTGATCTCGCTCAGCGTGCTGTCGAAGTGCTCGGGGCTCTGCCCGATCCGGTAGCGCACGCTGACGGTCACCGGGAAGCGATCGTGGCGGCGGCGCGGCGCGTCGGCGCGCTTGCCGGAGAGCGTCTCGGTCACGAACTCGCGCTTGTGGGACTCGGCCTCGGCGAACCGCACCGTGGCGCCAGCGCGCACCCGCAGCCGGGGCAGGGCAGGGCGCCACGCGTCGACCGCGCCGCGGATCAGCACCTTGTTGGGCAGGCCAGGCGAGGCGATCTCCACGACCACGTCGTCGCCGGCCGTGAGCGGCTCGGTGGTCGGCACGAAGATCGCCCCGTTCGTGCCGCCTTCGGTCAGGCACGACTGCCACTCGTCGTGGCTCTTGATCCGCAACCGCAAGATCTTCATGCGATTGACCGACCCTACCATGAGCCGCTGGCCACTGCGATCACCCCTTCCACCGCAGCTTCCACACCATCCGCATCGCTTCGCTGACGATGCTCCCAGACATCTTCGACTGTCCGACCCGGCGGTCGACGAAGACGATGGGGGTCTCGACCAGCCGCAAGCCGGCCGAGATCGCGCGGTATTTCATCTCGATCTGGAAGCTGTACCCGTTGGAGGTGATCGACCCGAGGTCGATCGTCTCGAGCGCCTTGCGCCGCCAGCAGATGAAGCCAGCGGTCACATCGCGCACCTTCACCCCCAGGACGGTCCGGGCGTAGAAGCTGCCGCCCCGCGAGATGATGCGCCGGCCCAGCCCCCAGTTGCGGGTGCCACCGCCGGCGACCCAGCGCGAGCCCACCACCACGTCGGCCCCGCGTATGGCGAGGTCGACCATCCCTGGCAGGTAGGTCGGGTCGTGACTGAAGTCCGCGTCCATCTCGAACAAGAGCTCGTAGTTGCGGGCCAGCCCCCAGGCGAAGCCCTCCAGGTAGGCCGTGCCCAGCCCGAGCTTTCCGGCCCGATGCATCACGTGCAGCCGATCGTCCTTGGCGGCCAGCTGGTCGAGCAGCTCGCCGGTGCCGTCGGGCGAGTTGTCGTCGACGACCAGGATGTGCGCGTAGGGGACCGGGGCCAGGAAGTGGCGCGCGACGTCCTCGACGTTCTCGCGCTCGTTGTACGTCGGCACGATGATCAGCGTGCGCGGGGGTGGAGGCGACACCGCCGGCACCATAGCAGGGGTGTTACGGTCGCGTCGTGTCCGCCACGGCGTGGATCGATGGCCGCGTGATGCCGCTCGCCGAGGCGCGCGTCCCCGTCACCGATCGCGGCTTCCTGTGGGGTGATCACGTGTTCGAGATCATCCGTGCCCAGGGCGACACGCTGTGCGACGGCGCCGCGCACCTGGCCCGGCTCGTGGCCTCGGCGGCCCTGGTGCGATTGCCCGCGCCCGATCCCGCGTTCGTCGAGCGCGTCGCGCGCGAGACCCTGACCGCGGCCGGCCTGGCCGCCGCCTCGATCCGCGTGATGTGGACGCGCGGCGACGCGCGTGGCCTCGCGCCGAGCGCCGCCGGGGCGCCGCGCCTGGTGATCCTCGTCGAGCCGCTCGCGCCGGCCCCGCACGGTGTGCGCCTGGCCGTGGTCCGCGGCAGCCGCGACGGGCTGGTGCCGGCCGCGGCCAAGACCGGCAACTACCTGGGCAGCGTCCTGGCCCTGGCCCTGGCCGAGAACGCCGGCGCCGACGACGCCTTGCTCGTCGACGGTGACGAGTGCGCGCTCGAGACCGCCACCGCCAGCCTGTTCGTGGTCGAGCCTGGAAAGGTGCTGATGCCCGCCGGCGCCAACCTCCCCGGCGTCACGGCGGCACGGGTGGCGGCGCTCCTCGTCGGCGCAGGTCACGCGGTGATCAGCGAGCGCCTGCCGCTGGCCCGGGTCGTCGCCGCCGACGAGCTGTTCGTCACCAGCGCCCGCCGCGGCCTGGTGCCGGTTGTTGCTCTCGACGGCGCCCCACGCCTGCCGGGGCCGGTGACCGCGACCGCCTCGGCCGCCCACGCCGCGTGGGTCCGAGCGTGCACGATCTCCGGGTAACGCTCCGTCTGATCTATACTCGCGGGCAGATGGCCCGACGGGACGTCCGTACCCTGCGCGATACCGCGGCCGCCGCGGCCGGCGAGGGCAAGCACCGGAAGGCGCTCGAGTGTTACCTCGAGCTCGAGCAGCTCGAGCCGCAGGATCCCAACTGGCCCAAGCGCGTCGGGGAGACCTACCGCCGGCTCAACAAGAACCGCGAGGCCATCGCGGCCTACGAGCGCGCCGTGGATCGGTTCGTCCAGACCGGCTTCATGGTGCAGGCGATCGCGGTCTGCAAGGTGATCCTCCAGATCGATCCGGGTCACGAGGCGACCAAACACCGGCTGGCGACGATCAACCAGGAGCAGGACTCGACCCGCTCGCAGGCGGGCGCCCTCGCCGAGCGTCACCGCGGCGGCACGATCCACCCGCCGACGCCGCGGCCGCAACCGCGCATCGCGCGACCGACGCCCCCGCCACCGGCTCAAGCGCCCGCACCGCCGCAGCCTCCGCCCCGGCCGGTGATGTCGGATCCGGCGATCATCCTCGCCGATCTCCCGCCCGAGCTCGAGCAGATGGTGATCGAGCCGACGTCGCAGACGGCGACGCGACCGTCGACCGACGGCCCCCAGACTTCGAGCGGGCCACAGCGTGGCCCCGGACGCGGAGCGGACGGCGCCGGCGCAGCCGGCGTGCGACAACTCAGCGAAGCTGAGACCATGGACGAGCTGTCGCTCGACGACGCCCTGGCCGAGGAGGCGATGGCCCAGGGCCCGAGCAACGACGCCGACGTCAAGCGCAAGCACATCTCGGGGCCGATCATCCTCGATCCCGGCGCGCCGCTCGACAGCGTGACCCTGGCCTCGGCCGTGCCCGGCGCCCAGGCCCACCGCAAGGCCGACGGCACGACCTCGGGGATCATGGTGATCCCGATCGACGACGATCCGCGCGACGACGACTTCGACGAGCAACTGCCCTCGCTCGAGATCCAGTCGGTGACCGTGCCGCGCGACCTCGAGGTCGGGCCCGAGATGCTGCTCGAGGCCACCGAGGATCCGGTCGAACTCGCGGTCGAGGACCTCGAAGATCTGGCCGAGCCGCGCGCCTACTCGGCGGCCGCACACCGCGCCCTGGCGGCGACGCCGCTCTTCGCCGGCCTGCCCTCGGCCGCGCTCGAGCAGCTCATCGACCGGCTGGCGCTGATCGAGCTGGAGGCCGGCCAGGTGCTGTTCCGCCAGGGCGACCCGGGAGATGCGCTCTACGTCGTCGCCGAGGGCAACGTCAACGTGATCTCCGAGGGGCCGCCACGCCAGGAGCTGACCCGCTTCGGCCCCGGCTCGTTCTTCGGCGAGGTCGCGTTGGTCACCGAGGAGCCGCGCTCGGCCACCGTCACCGCCGACGTGGCGACTCAGCTGCTCGCGATCGATCGCGAGGCCGTGCGCATGTTGATCGGCGAGTTTCCCGACGTGCTGCCGGTGATCCTCCGCTTCCTGCGCGAGCGCCTGGTCGACCGCCTGGTCCAGACCCACCCGCTGTTCGCGTCGTTCGCCGCCGGCGATCGCGAGTACCTGGTGGCGCAGTTCCGCTTCCTCGAGATCGACGCGGGCTCCACGATCATCCGTCAGGGCGGGCGCCCGGCCGGGCTCTACGCGCTCCTGGCCGGACGCGCCGACGTCACCCGCAGCGGTGAGCGCATCGGCGGGCTCGGCCCCGGCGACCTCTTCGGCGAGGTCCCGCTCCTGACCGGCGAGCCCTCGCCGGAAGGCATCACCGCGGTGAATCGGTGCCTGGCCCTGTGCATGCCGGCGGCCTCGTTCCGCGAGATCATCATGACTCACCCGCAGGTGCTGTCCTACGTCGGCGACCTCGCCGACGAGCGCCAGCGGCAAGCGCGCGGCGCCGGCAACGTGTAGACCACGAGCTACGGCTCGACGGTGAGCCCGGAGCCCGGATGTTGCTGCTTCAGTTCGACGGCGCCGGGCACGGGGCCGGGCTCGTCGGTGCGGAACGGGTTCCAGCCGAAGCTGGTCGCGATCAGCGCGCCGCCGACGAGCATGAAGATGATGCCGATGGCGCCGTGGTGGCGGCGCGGCACGCCCATGAGCCCGCGCCGTTCCCCGGCGCGCGCCTCGTCACTGGGCCCGCCGAACGCGAGCCACAGTCGGTAGATCCCGAACAAGATCACCGCGCCGGCGACGAGCAGGGCCAACCACTGCGGAACCATGGCCGAAGAAATAGCACGACGAGTGGTTGGACCTTTCGCGCCCGGCGACCCGCTTCGTCGCGGCGATCTGGCCTCAGCGTTGACATTTCCGTCGCGCTGGGCAAACGTGCCGGACCCGGAACGGCCGATGCGTCAATCGCACCATAAGTACAAGAATTCTGCGGCGTTTTACGACGTCGACGGGACCCTCATCCGGATCAACATCGTGCACGCGTTCGCGTATTACGCGCGGCGCCAGCCATCTCTGATCGAGAGCGCCAAGCGCACCCTCATGACCGCCGCTTCGGTGCCGGTCTTCTGGGCGGCCGACAAGGTCTCGCGCAAGTGGTTCAACGAGATCTTCTACCGCGGCTACGAGGGCGCGTCCGAAGATCGGCTGGTGATGCTGGCCGAGGAGCTGTTCGAGGACGTCATCAAGCCCAACATCTACCCGCGCACCCGCGACCTCATCGAGGAGTCGCGCCGCGCCGGCTGCCGGCAGGTCATCGTCTCGGGCGCGCTCGACTTCACGCTGCGCCCGCTGGCGAAGTACCTCGAGGTCGACGAGCTCATCGCCAACCGTCTCGAGTTCGTCGACGGCTACGCCACCGGCAAGCTCAGGAAGCCGTTCATCGCCGGCGCCACCAAGGCCGAGATCATGCGCGACTACGCTCGCCGCCACGATCTCGACCTGGCCGCCTCGTGGGCCTACACCGACAGCTTCTCCGACTTCCCCATGCTCGCCGTGGTCGGCCACCCGACCGCGGTAAATCCCGATCTCCGCCTGCGATCGATCGCCCGCAGCTACGACTGGCCGGTGCTCGATCTCGACCAGGCCGCCTGAGCTGCGACCGAGGAACCCATGCGCGCCATCCGCCCCCGCACCCGCCCCCAGAGCCGCGAGCACGTGGTCACGATCGACACCGACTCGGCGCCCCGCATCCTGTTCTCCGGCGAGAACTTCCTGCTCGAGGATCTGCCGGTCGGCACCCGCGTCATCTATCCCAAGCGCCCGCTGACCGGCGTCGCCAACCCGGCGGCCGCGATCCGCTACGCCCTCAACCACCCCGAGAACATGGAGCCGCTGCACGCGCTGCTCCGGCCCGGGATGAAGGTCACGGTCGCCATCGACGACATCTCGATGCCGCTGCCGGTCATGCGCACGCCCGACGTGCGCCAGCTCGTGCTCGAGATCGTGTGCGAGATGCTGGCCGATCACGGCGTCGACGACGTCCACCTGATCATCGCGCTGGCGCTGCACCGGCGCATGACCGACGCCGAGATCAAGCGGATGGTGGGCCCCAAGATCTGGAACGAGTACTGGCCCGAGCGCCTGTACAACCACGATGCCTGTGACCCCGACGGCATGATCGTCGTCGGCAAGACCCGCCACGGCGAGCTGGTCGAGCTCAACCGACGCGCCGCCGAGAGCGACCTGGTCATCTACGTGAACCTCAACTTCGTGCCCATGAACGGCGGGCACAAGTCGATGGGCGTCGGCCTGTGCGGCTATGAGAGCCTCAAGGCCCACCACACGCCCAAGGCGATCGTCGACTCGAACTCGTACATGAACCCGCCCGACTCGGCCATCGGTCACTCGATGAACCGGCAGGGCAAGGTGATCGAGCAGGCGATCAAGGTCTTCCACATCGAGACCGTGCTCAACAACCGGTCGTTCGACGGGCCGCTCGAGTTCCTGATGAAGAACGAGGACGACTTCACCGAGAGCGACCGGCTCAAGTTCTCGGCGATGAAGTGGGCGCTCGACAAGCTCCCGTTCGCGGCTCGGCGCGAGATCTTCATGCGGACGCCGGCCGCGTACGAGCTGATCGCCTGCTACGCCGGGTCGTGCGAGCCGGTCCACGACAAGACCGTGACCAAGAGCTTCGAGCAGTACGCCGTCGAGATCGAGGGTCAGGCCGACATCCTCATCACCGGCATCCCCTACGTCTCGCCCTACAACGTCAACTCGAAGGCCCTCAACCCGCTGCTCGTGCAGGTGATGGCGCTCGGCTACTACTACCACATGTACCGCCGGCAGCCGGTGCTGCGCGACGGTGGCGTCCTCATCATCACCCACCCGTGCTCGGACAAGTTCGATCCGGTGCACCACCCCAGCTACATCGAGTTCTTCAACCGGCTCCTGCCCGAGACCCGCGACGCCTACGTGCTCGAGCAGAAGTACCAGGACGAGTTCGCCTACAACCCGAGCTACGTCGAGATGTACCGGCGCGGCAACGCGTACCACGGCGCCCACCCGTTCTACATGTGGTACTGGGGCCAGCGCGGGCGCGAGAAGGTGTCGCGCGTGATCTGCGTCGGCGCCGACAACGCGACCGCACCCGAGCTCATGGGCTGGGAGACCGCCGACTCGCTGGCCGAGGCCATCGCCATGGCCCGCACCACGATGGGCCGCAGCGCGCAGATCACGATGCTGCACCATCCGCCGATCGTGATCTCGGACGTGATGTGAGATGAGCGGCAACGGCACCAACGGCAAGAACGGTCACGCCACCCGGCTCGACGTCGCGGCGACGCTGGCCGGCAAGCGCATCCTGCTGATCGGCACCACCGGCTTCGTCGGCAAGGTGGCGCTGTCGATGCTGCTCGATCGCTACCCCGGCATCGGCAAGGTCTACTGCCTGGTCCGGCCCGGCGCCGGCAACACCGCCGAGGAGCGCTTCTACAAGAAGGTCGCCAGCTCGGAGGCCTTCAAGCCGCTGCGCGACCGGTACGGCGACGGCACCGTCGCCTTCCTGGAGTCGAAGATCGTCGCCATCCCCGGCGACATCGGCCGGCCGCTGTGCAATTTCAGCGACGAGCAGTTCGCCGCCTTCGAGGCCGACGGAGGTCTCGACCTCATCCTCAACAGCGCCGGTCTGGTCTCGTTCATGCCGTCGCTGGAGAGCGCGCTGCGCATCAACGCGCTCGGCGCCAAGAACGTCCTCGACGCCGCTCGCCGGGCCAAGGCCAAGCTGGTCCACGTCTCGACCTGCTACGTGGCCGGTCGCCGCGACGGCGAGGTCTGGGAGGACGAGCCGGTGGTCGGCTACTTCCCGCGCAAGGACGAGCTGCGCGACAAGGACTTCGACGCCGCCGCCGAGATCGCCGACTGCCAGCGCATCGTCGATCAGGTCCGCGATCAGGCCAACGACCGCGCCCACATCTCCGAGTTCCGCGAGCGCGGCGCCCGGTCGCTGCGCGAACAGCGTCGTGATCCCGACGACGAGGCCGACCTCAAGCTGGCGGTCGCGCGCGAGCGCAAGATCTGGATGGCGACCCGGCTCACCGAGCTGGGCATGGAGCGCGCCCTCCACTGGGGCTGGACCAACACCTACACGTACACCAAGAGCCTGGGTGAGCAGATCATCCTGGCCGACCCGTCGGTGGTGTCGACCGTGGTGCGGCCGGCCGTGGTCGAGAGCGCGGTGCGCTACCCGTTCCCGGGCTGGAACGAGGGCTTCAACACCACCGCGCCGCTGGTCTACCTCGTGCTCAAGGGTCATCGCTCGATCGTGGCCGGCGAGCACACCACGATGGACATCATCCCGGTCGACTTCATCGCCGCCGGGATGCTGATGGCCACCGCCGCGATCCTCGACGGCACCCACGAGCCCGTCTACCAGCTCGGCTCGTCGGATCTGAACCCGGTGACCTCGCGGCGCCTGACCGAGCTCACCGGCCTCGCGGTCTCGCGCATGCACCGCGAGAAGGCCAAGCGCGGCGAGGAGAAGTGGCGCTCGCGCATCAAGGCCCGGCTCGAGGGCCGGGCCGTCACGTACGAGCAGTTCGATCGCTGGTCGTCGCCGCTGCTCAAGCGCGTCGCCGACGGGCTGATCAAGACCATCGACGAGAAGCTGCCGCGCTGGGGCGCGCCGCGTCTGGAGGCGGCGGCGGCGCGAGCCCGCGACGAGCTGAAGAGGGTCAGCCAGTTCAGCGACCAGGTGATCGGCCTGATGGACATGTTCCGGCCCTTCAACCACGACTACGAGATCAGCTTCCGCTGCGACAACATCCGCGCGCTGTGGGCCCGGGTCACGCCCGAGGACCAGGAGCGCCTGTGGTGGAGCCCGCACACGATCGACTGGCGCGAGTACTGGATCGGTAGCCACATCAGCGGCCTCCAGAAGTGGGTCTTCCCCACGCTCGACGACGAGTTCGGGCCCAAGCCGCGCTCGGTGTACACGTACAAGGATCTGCTCGAGCTGTGGGATGCGACCACCAAGCTCCACAAGAACCGGGTCGCGCTCAAGCTGCGGCCCACGTTGCGCGAGGGTGAGGACGCCCGCGACGTCGAGCCCATCGTCTACACCTACGGCAAGCTCGCCGACCTGGCGCTGATCGGCGGCGGCCAGCTCCGCCAGCGCGGCGCCGCCGCGGGGCGGGTGATGCTCATGTCCGAGAACCGGCCGGAGTGGGGCATCGCGTACTTCGCGATCCTGCAGGCCGGCGGCACGGTGGTGCCGCTCGACAAGGAGCTGTCGGCCGCCGAGGTCGCCAACCTGGCCCGGGTGAGCGCGGCCAAGGCGCTGGTGGTCTCGCGCAAGGTCGCCGAGCGCCTGTGCGCGGATCTCGGCCTGGCCGTGCCCCTGGAGGAAACCGACGACGCTGGCGAGCGATCGTCGGCGCACGGCGCCATCCAGCGCTGGCTCGCCGACCAGCAGGCGCCGCTCGGCGTGGTCGCGTTCGACGAGCTGTTCACGGAGCCCGACGTCTCGCCCGGCGCGGTGGTGCCGGCGATCAAGTCGGACAGCGTGGCCTCGCTCATCTTCACGTCGGGCACGACCGGTCAGCCCAAGGGCGTGATGCTCTCGCACAAGAACTTCACGGCCATGACCGCGAAGCTGGCCGGCGCCTTCCAGCTCTACAAACACGACGCCCTGCTCAGCGTCCTGCCCCTGCACCACACCTTCGAGTTCTCGGCGGGCTTCCTGATGCCGCTCATGCACGGCGCGTCGATCACCTACCTGGAGGAGATCGACGCCGACGCGCTCGGCGACGCCCTCGAGGACGGCGGCATCACCGGCATGGTCGGCGTGCCGGCGTTGTGGCAGCTGCTCGAGCGCAAGATCTACAAGAACGTGTCGGACCGCGGCGTGCTGGTCGAGCGGGCCTTCGACACCATCGTCGATCTCAACCGCTCCATGCGCGACACGCTCGGGGTCGGCTTCGGCAAGGTCGCGTTCTGGCCGGTACACAAGAAGCTGGGCGGACGCATGCGGCTGCTCATCAGCGGCGGGTCGGCCTTGCCGGCCGACACCATGAAGTCGTTCCAGGGCCTCGGCTTCAACCTGTACGAGGGTTACGGCATGACCGAGGCGGCGCCGGTCATCACCGTGACCAAGCCCGGCGAGAAGATCATCCCGGGCTCGGTGGGCAAGCCGCTCACCGGCATCGACGTGCGCATCGACAACCCCGACGCCAGCGGCGTGGGCGAGGTGTGTGCCAAGGGCCCAAACGTGATGATCGGCTACTTCGAGAACCCGGAGGCCACCGGCCAGACCTTGCAGAACGGCTGGCTCCACACCGGCGATCTCGGTCGCTTCGACGCCGACGGCAACCTGTTCATCGTCGGCCGCAAGAAGGAGATGATCCTCGGCCCGTCGGGCGAGAACGTCTATCCCGACGAGCTCGAGGATCTGTACGGCGACTCATCCTACGTGAAGGAGATCTCGGTGGTGGGCCTGCCCGCCGGTGACGCGGGCGAGACGGTGGCTGCCCTGGTCGTGCCCGACTACGAGCACGATGGCAAGGACCGCGAGACCGTGCGCGAGGAGGTGCGAGCGCACCTGCGCGACGTGTCGAAGCAGCTGCCGCTCTACAAGCGCCTCAAGGTGGTCCACCTCTGGGATCGCGATCTGCCTCGGACCTCGACCCGCAAGGTGAAACGGCGCGAGGTGGTGAAGGAGCTCGAGCGCCTGGAGAAGGCGGCCAAGGGCGGCGCCGAGCTGAAGAAGCTGGCGGCGCCGGGCGCCGGGGCCGGCGAGTGGGTGCGCGACGTGATCGCCCAGGTGGCGCAGAAGAAGCGGGCCGAGGTGAGCGGCGAGACTCGCCTCGACGCGCTCGGCTACGACTCGCTGATGTTCACCGAGCTCGGCGTCGCGCTCGAGGGCGCTGGCGTGACCCTGCCTGATCCGGGCGAGCTCACCGGCCTCGAGACCGTGGCCGACGTCGAGGGCCTCGTGGCGCGGCTGGGCGGCAAGGCGGCGAGCGCCGCCAAGGTGAAGAAGCTGGCCGGCAAGTCGAAGCCGGGCTCGGCCGAAGCCGACGCGTCCGACGAGATCAACGTGCCGGCGCCGGTGGTGCGCGCCGGCCGGGCGCTGCTGCGCACTGGCATGCGGGCGCTCTACGATCGCTACCTCGACACCCGCATCACCGGCAGCGCCTACGTGCCACCTTTCGGCGGCTACATCGTGGCGGCCAACCACGCCAGCCACCTCGACATGGGCCTGTGCAAACACGCGCTGGGCGAGCAGGGCGACGCCCTGGTCGCGCTGGCGGCGAAGGACTACTTCTTCGACGATCCGGTCCGCAAGGCGTACTTCGAGAACTTCACCAACCTGGTGCCGATGGAGCGCCACGGCTCGCTGCGCGAATCGCTGCGCCTGGCCGCCGAGGTGATCAGGGACGGCTATATCCTGCTCATCTTCCCCGAGGGCACGCGCTCGGACACCGGCGTGATGGCCGACTTCAAGCCCTCGCTCGGCTACCTCGCCCTCACCAACAAATGCGGCATCCTGCCCATGTATCTGTCGGGGACCCACGACGCCATGCGCAAGGGCAACTACCTGCCGACCTCGGGCGCCGAGGTCGCGGCCCACATCGGCCCGTTCATGACCCCCGAGCAGGTCGCGGCGCTCGCCGCCGGCAAGAGCCGCAGCGAGAGCTACCGGGTGGTCAGCCAGCACGTGGAAGGCGTGATCCGCAGGCTGGCGCCGAAGAGCAAGGCGTGGACGCTGGGCGAGGCGGGGACGACGCCGCTGGCGGTCTGGGAGGAGAAGCGTGCCCCGGTCGCCCCGAGCGAAGGGCGAGCGCAAGCGAGCCCGGAGGCGAAGGGCGCATCCGATGATTCCGAAGGCGAGGTGCGTCCGTGAGCATCGTCGTCGTCACCGGCGCGACCGGATTCCTGGGCGAGCACCTGTGCGCCGAGCTGGTCAAGCGCGGCCACACCGTGCGCGCCCTGGCCCGGACTCGCAGCGATCACCTGATCGATCTCGGTTGCGAGATCCATCGCGGCGACGTGCTGTCGGCCGCGGATCTGGACAAGGCGCTGCCCGGGGCGGCGGCGGTGTTCCACCTCGCCGGCATGGTGTCGCGCGATCCCGACGACGTCTCACGCATGATGCGCCTGCACGTCGAGGGTACGCGCGCCGTGCTCGAGGCGATGAAACGCCACGGCATCAAGCGCTGCGTCCTGGCCTCGACCTCGGGCACCATCGCCGTCTCCGAGGACGAGGCGATCCTCGACGAGACCCACGGCACGACCGAGGACCTGGTCGCGGGCTGGCCGTACTACACGTCCAAGATCTACCAGGAGCGGCTCGCCTTCGATCTGGGCGCCACGCTCGGCCTCGAGATCGTCGCGGTCAATCCCAGCTTGCTGCTCGGCCCCGGCGATCGCCGGCTGTCGTCGACCGGCGACGTGCTGCGGTTCCTGCGCGGCCAGATCCCGACCGTCCCCCGGGGCGGCATCAACTTCGTCGACGTGCGCGACGTCGCCGCGGCGACGGCGAGCGCCCTCGAGCGCGGCAAGGCCGGCGAGCGCTACCTGCTGGGCGGTCCCAACTGGACCATGGCCGACTTCTTCGGCCGCCTCGGCCGGGTGGCGCGCGTGCGCGGCCCCTGGCTCAAGCTGCCGTCGAGCGTGCAGCGCTGGGGCGCGGCCGCGCTCGAAGAGGTCTACCGCTGGCGCGGCAAGGAGCCGCCCGTCGATCGCATCTCGGCCGAGATGAGCGAGCACTTCTGGTGGTGCGACTCGACCAAGGCCGAGCGCGAGCTGGGCTTCGAGGCCCGCGACCCCGCGCTCACATTGCACGACACCGTCAAATACCTTCGGCAGGATCTCGGTTCGGATCTGTGACTGGCCCCGGACCTCGAGCCTCGGTCCCAGTCGTCCTGAGCCGTTGAAGCGATGCGACGGCGTTTTTCGAAGGATGCATTGCTCCCGTGTGCGTCATGGTCGGGCCGAGGCCCGAGGCCCGAAGCCTTTCTTCTGGACCCGTAGACCCTGGGGCGTAGTCTGAACGTGGGGTGGTCATGGCGCCAACGAAGCTCCGGGTCGCGCTGGTCTGGCACGGCGAGTTGATGGCCGATCACCTGGCGTCGACGTCGGCGCCGGTCACGCTCGGAACCGCGGGCGGCGCGACGTTCGTGGTGCCGGCCTTGCCGGTACCCGACGGCTTCGCGATCGTGCGGCCCGAGGGCGACGGCTGGGTGCTGGCGCTGGCCGGCGGGCTGGGCGGCACGGTGCATACCGGCGGCGAGCTGCGCCAGATCGGCGGGGCGACCGGCGCGGACGCCGGCGGCGTGCAGCTCGTGCCCATCGGCGGCGGCGACTGGGGCGTGATCTCCCTGGCCGACGGGCTCGAGCTGTTCTTCCAGTTCGTCGCCGACGACACACGGTTGCCGCGCAGCCGCTCGCACCTCGATCTGCTGACGCCTGCGCTCGCCTTCGCGCTCCTGCTCCACGGCGTGATGCTGTTCGCGACCTACGTCTTCGACGAGAACATCGATCCGTTCACCTATCCCGGCAGCAAGCGGGTGGTCGGCGACTTCCTGGTCCAGCGCGTCAACGCGCCGCCCGAGCCCGAGAAGGCGCTTCCGGGCACGCCGTCCCGCCCAGCAGCGGCGACGGTGCCGTCGCCGGGCGGGCAGGGCGACAGCGGCGGCGCCGGCGGCGAGCCCGAGGCCGGAACGCCGACCGGCGATCGCTCGTTGCCGCCGTCGATCACCCGGCGACCCGAGCGTGGCTTGTTCACGCCACGCAACCAGAACGTCATCGATCGCGTGATCGGTCACGACATGAAGCCGTCGCTGGGCCGCTTCCTTGGCCTGCCCGGGCCGCGGCGCGCGCCGGGCCCGCCGGGCGTGACCGACGGGCTGCCCGGCGGTGGCACACGACCCGGGCCACACCTCGGTCCGGGCCGTGGCCACGACGGTCCTGGCCGCGACGGACCGCTGAACATCGGGCCGATCCGCGACCGCACGCCGGGCCCTGGCACCGGGCCGCCGGTCGAGGCCGAGGTGAAGCTGTTGCCGCCGACCACCGACGGTGACACGTCGTTGACGCACAAGGAGATCAACGACGTGGTGCAATCGCGCGCCGGGCTCATCCGCGCCTGCTACCAGCGTGGCGCCGATCAGGTGCGCAGCCTGGCCGGCACGCTCACGGTTCGTTTCACCATCGGCGCCGACGGCCGCGTCACCGAGAGCAAGATCGACAAGAACAAGAGCGATCTGCAGGACGGAGGGGTCGAGGCGTGCGTGCTGCGTCAGATCAACCGCCTGGTCTTCCCGGCTCGTGGTGGCGGTCACGTGAGCTACCCGTTCCGCTTCTCTCAGCGCTGAAAATCGCACCGATCCGGTAACCGGATGGCGAGCTGGCTCGTACCAGCACCATGGATGCCCCCGACGGCGGTGCTTTCCATGACATACCCGACCCGGCCGCGTATGCTTCGGACATGGTCGAACCGGGCCAGGTCCTGGCTGGCAAGTTCCAGATCGAGCGCGTGCTCGGTCAGGGCGGCATGGGTGTGGTCGTGGCGGCGCAGCACCTCCAGCTCGGTCAGCTCGTCGCGCTGAAGTTCCTTCTGCCCGAGGCCATGCGCTCGCCGGAGATCACCGAGCGCTTCCTGCGCGAGGCGCGGGCCGCGGTCCGGCTCAAGAGCGAGCACGTCGGCCGCGTGATCGACGTCGGCACGCTCGACACCGGTTCGCCCTACATCGTGATGGAGTACCTGGACGGCCAGGATCTCGACGCCTTTCGCCGGATCCACACCCGGATTCCGGTCATGCAGGCAGTCGACTTCCTGCTCCAGGCCGCGGAGGCGGTGGCAGAGGCCCACTCGATCGGAATCGTCCACCGCGATCTCAAGCCGGCCAACCTGTTCCTCAGCGTTCGCGCCGACGGCACGCCCATCGTCAAGGTTCTCGACTTCGGCATCTCCAAGGCGACGCAGGAGGGCCAGGACTTCTCGCTCACCCGCACCGCGACGGTGATGGGCTCGCCGGGCTACATGTCGCCCGAGCAGCTGCGCTCCGCCCGCGACGTCGACGCCCGCACCGACATCTGGGCGATGGGCGTCATCCTCTACGAGCTGGTCACCGGCATCGCACCGTTCGCGGCCGAGGCCATCACCGAGCTCACCCTCAAGGTGGCGATGGATCCGACGCCGCCGCTCGGCATCCCGGCCCCGCCCGGCTTCGAGGACGTCATCCGCCGCTGCCTCGAGAAGGATCCCAATGCGCGATTCGGCAGCGTCGCCGAGCTGGCGGCGGCGCTGGCGCCCTTCGGTCCGCCCACGGCGGCCGACATGGCGCGGCGCATCGCCCGCGTGCAGGCCGGACTCTCCACCTCGACCCGACAGAAGAGCGTGGTCGGAGTCGCGCTCGCGCCGACGACGCTGTCGGGCTCGACGGGCTACGCCGCGACGGCGGGACAGGTCGCGCCGCCACCCCGCCGTCTCGGGCTGTGGCTCGGTGTGGCGGGTGCGGTCGTGGCGGCCGGTGTCGCGGTGATCATCGTCGCCTCCAGTGGTGGGAGCTCGACCGCACGCGGTGGCGGGGTCGGGACGGCGTCGGGCTCGGAGATGGCAACCGGTTCGGCAGCGGCCTCGGGTTCGGCAGATGCCTCGGGTTCGGCCTCGGGTTCGGGTTCGGACACGGCCTCGGGTTCGGGTTCGGACACGGGGTCGGCGATGGCGTCGGGCACGGGCACGGGATCCGGACGGCGCAAGCCCCGCGATGGCCGAGGCAGCGGCTCGGCGTCGGGCTCGGCGTCGGCCTCGGGCTCGGGCTCGGCCTCGGGCTCGGCCTCGGGCTCGGCCTCGGGCTCGGCTGGTAATATCGGCGACTCGCGCTTCTGATAGGCTGTACCGCATGGCGCTACACGCCCGCTCGCTCGTCGCGTCGCTCCTCGTCGCCTCCGTCGCCGTCGCCGTCGCGGCGACTCCGGCCGTAGCGCAGCCGGACGACCTCGCCCAGAAGAAGGCAGCGGCCGAGGCCGCGTTCCGGCGCGGCAAGGAGCTCATCAACACCGACGCGCCGGCGGCGTGCGATGCCTTCAAGCAGAGCATGACGCTCGACCCTCAGTACGGCACCCAGTACAACCTGGCGCTCTGTTACGAGAAGATCGGGCGGCTGGCCTCGGCGTGGGGCGAGCTCACCGAGCTCGCCGCCAAGGACTCCAACGCCACGCGCAAGGCCGACGCGGACACACGAGCCCGGGCGATCGAGCCGCGTCTGGTGCGCCTGCTCATCGTCATCAAGGAGCGCCACCCGAGCATGAAGATCATGCGCGACGACAGCGATGTCACCGCGTTCATGGGCGTGGCGACGCCCGTCGATCCCGGGATGTCCAAGCTCACCGCCACCGCGCCGGGCTACAAGCCGTGGTCGTTCGACGTCACCATCGCCGGCGAGGGCACGACGATCACCGTCGACGTGCCGCCGCTCGAGAAGGCGCCCGATCCGCCCCCGGGAGGCGGTAACGACGTCTTCCAGACGCCGCTGCCGGAGGGACCGCCGGCCGATCCGGGCAAGGGTCGCCGCAAGCTCGGCGTGGTCCTGGGCGGCGTGGGCGTCGTCGGCCTCGGCGCCGGCGTGGTGTTCGGCCTCTCGGCCAGCTCGGCGTTCGCGCGCGCCGACGAGGAGTGCGGCGGCGACGTCGGCGACTGCCGCGGCGACGCGTCCAGCGCTGCCGACGACATCGACAGCGCCAACTCGAGCGCGCTCCTGTCCAACATCGGGTTCGGCGTCGGTGCCGCCGCGCTGGTCGGCGGCGCGGTGCTCTACCTGACCGCGCCCAAGGCCGCCGAGAAGGCAATGGTGTCGCCGACCATCGGTGACGACGGCACCGCCGGCTTCGTGGTCAGCGGTCGCTTCTGATCGACGGCCCGGCCATGGCGCTCCATCTCTCGGTCAACCTCAACAAGGTTGCGCTCCTGCGCAACTCGCGCGGCGGTCAGAACCCGTCGCCGCGAGTCGCAGCCCACGCCTGCGTCGACGCCGGCGCCGCCGGCCTGACCCTGCACTGGCGCGCCGACAACCGTCACACCCGCGAGCACGACGTGCGCGATCTGCGCGCCATCGCCGCCGAGCGCGGCGTCGAGTTCAACCTCGAGGGAGACGAACGTCCCGAGCTGTCGGCGCTGGCTGCCGAGCTGCGGGTCGATCAGTTCACCCTGGTGCCGGTCAAGCCGGGCGAGGTGACGAGCGATCACGGCTGGGAGCTGCCGCGCCAGACCGACGCGATTCGCCGCATCCTCGAGCCGCTCAACCAGCGAGGCGTGCGTACGGCGATCTTCATGGATCCGGTTCCCGAGCTGATGGCGCTCGCCGCCGCCACCGGAGCGCAGCGAGTCGAGATCTACACCGAGCCCTACGCGGCGGCGTGGAAGACGCCGCGGCGCCAGGCCGAGCTCGATCGCTTCAAGGCCTGCGCGCGGGCGCTTGCCGCCGCCGGCCTCGGCGTCAACGCCGGACACGATCTCAACCTCGAGAACCTGCCGATCCTGGGTCGCGAGGTGCCGGAGTTGCTCGAGGTCTCGATCGGTCACGCGCTGCTCGCCGACTCGCTCTACCTCGGACTCCACGCCACGGTCGCGGCCTATGTCCGCGCCTGTCACGGCTTCGATTCCCCCGCTCCCATCACCCAATGAGCCCGGGGCGAAGCGTCGGCGTCTGGGCCTTGCCCTTGCCCTGGCCCGTGCCCTTCTACGCTCTGCTTCTGGCCGTTGGATGTCACGGAACCCCCCGGCCTACGATCGCTGCCTGCCCCACATCTCCGGTCCGCGTCCGCTCGCAAGCTGACCTCGACGCGCTGCGCCCGTGCACCAGCCTCGCCGGCCTCGATCTCCGCGGCGCCGTACCGTTCGATCTCACGCCGCTCGAGCACCTCGCCCGCATCGAGGGCGATCTCGTCATCCGCGGCACCTTCGCGCTGGGCAGCGTGCGGCTGCCGGCGCTCACCCACGTCGGCGGCGAGATCGCGATCATCGGCAACCTCGACCTCGCTGGCGTCTACTTGCCGGCGCTGGTCCGGGCTCGCTCCCTGGTCGTCACCGACGCTCCGCCGCTCATCGAGATCATGCTGAGCTCGCTCGCCGAGCTCCCGGGTGATCTCCGGCTGGCCCGCCTGCCGTCGCTCGAGCTGGTCGACCTCAGCGCGCTGCCCGCGGTGGGCGGCGCCGTCGCCGTCGAGGCCGCGCCCTTCATCAATACCTGGCTCGGCCCCACCGAAACCCGGGCGCCGCCAATGCAGTCGCAGGATTGACTACATGGCGATCCAGGCCACGGGAGCGCTCCCATGACAGATGAGGACCTTCTCATTGGCCTGACCGCTTCTGATAGGCTGCGTCATGGTTCGTGCCGTACTGGTGCTCCTCGGGGGAGCCCTCCTGTTCGCCTGCGCGTCGAGCAACCCGGGCGGTAACTGCGACCCCAACACCCAGACCTGCGCGTGCAGCGGCCCCGGGTCATGCGCGGCCGGGTTCATCTGCGACGACGACAGCAGCACGTGTGTCGCCGATGTCGACGCTCAGGTCGGCCCGATCATCGACGCGCCGACCGACGCGATGCTCAAGGGCTTCGGCGAGCCGTGCCTCGACAAGGGCGAGTGCGCGTCGAACATCTGCATCTTCGTCGGCACCGGCGGCCGCTGCACCGACACGTGCACCAGCGGCAGCTGCCCGGCCGACTGGGGCTGCTTCGGCGTGGTCGACATCATCGACAACGGCGTGGTCAGCGACGTCTGCGTTCCGGTGGTCGATCAGCTCTGCACGGCGTGCAGCGGCGACGCCGAGTGTGTGCAGGTCTCGAGCATGGATCGCTGCCTCACCTATCCCGGCGGCGATCGCTTCTGCGGCCGCGACTGCCGGACCATCAGCTGCCCCACCGGCTACAACTGCATCGATCAGTCGGTGGGTGGAACCGTGATCAAGCAGTGCGTGCCGACCAGCGGCGCCTGCGACTGCGGCCCCACCAACATGGGGATGACCGACGCGTGCACGATCATGACGCCGTTCAACACCACCTGCGCCGGCTCGCGCACCTGCGGGGGCGCCAGCGGCTGGGGCACGTGCCTGCCGCCGTCGACCACCGACGACCCCGACGGCGCCTACCAGGACGCCAACTGCGACGGCATCGACGGCGAGGTCACCCGCGGCATCTTCGTGGCGGTCTCGGGGGTCGACGACGCCGGCTGCGGCCTGATCTCGACCGATCCGTGCGCCACCATCAACAACGGCATCGTGCGGGCTTCGTCGGCCGGCCGGCCCAACGTCTATGTCCAGGCCGGCTCGTACAACGAGGTCCTGCGCCTGGTCTCCGGAGTCCGGGTCTGGGGCGGCTACTCGGGCAGCTGGCAGCGCAACTCGTACTCGACCGCCGGCCACGTCGTCACCGTCACCGGCGGCCTCGACAACGGCATCGGCGGCGACAACGAGTACCTCACCGTCCGCGCCCACAACCTGATCGCCGAGGTCACCATCGCCGACATGATCCTGCAGGGCCCGACCGCGTCGGGCACCGTGGGCGGCGACGGTCGTTCGAGCTACGTCATCCACGTCGACGCCGCGCTCCTCCGCCTCGAGCGGGTCCGGATCGTCGGCGGCAACGGCGCCGACGGCGCCGTCGGCTCGGCCACCAACGTCGACGCGGTGATCGTCGACGCCCAGAGCTACATGAACGCCACGGCTGGCGGCAACGGCGACCAGTACTTCGACGCGTGCGACAACTCCAGCCGTGGCGCGGGCGGCGGTCGCGGCACCAACTCGTGCACGCAGAGCCCATCGTCGCGCGACATGGACGGCGGAGCGGGTGGAGCCGGTGGCGAAATGGACACGAGCTGCGGTCCGATCGGAATCTGCGCCACGGGTGGCAATTGCAACTCGCAGCCCGGTGACAACGGCGCCGACGCCGACTACCGCTCGGGTGTCAACGGCGAGCGAGGATACGGTGGGCCGTCGGGAGACACGTCCTGCAATTCCTCGAGTGATCCGAGCGGAAACCAGGGCCTTGTCGCCAACGGCGGCGGCGGGACTCGCGCCACCTCCATCGGGAGCCTGAGCGGCGGCTACTGGTACGGCGGCACTGGCACCGGTGGGGGCACCGGCCAGAACGGTGGTGGCGGCGGCGGGGGCGGTGGCGCCGGCGGCTGCGACAACGGCAGCGGTGTTGACGCCTACGGTGCCGGCGGCGGCGGCGGCGGCGCCGGTGGTTGCGCGGCACGCGCGGGCGGAGGGGGCGGTGGTGGC
>SXJR01000097.1 GCA_005779305.1 Myxococcales bacterium | reverse complement strand
GGGCCGTGTCGAAGGACGCACTTCTGCCACTCTGATAGCCTCCTCGCACGATGACCCTGACCGTCGGCCAGCCCGCGCCCAGCTTCACGCTCCCGTCATCAGACGGCGGCACGTTCGCCCTCGACGATCTGCACGGGACGATCGTGGTCGTGTACTTCTACCCGCGTGACAACACGCCGGGCTGCACCATCGAGGCCCAGGACTTCCGCGACGCCGTGCCCGCGCTCAAGAAGCTCGGCGCCATCGTGGTCGGCATCAGCAAGGACTCGATCGCGTCGCACTGCAAGTTCCGCGACAAGTACCACCTCTCGTTCCCGCTCCTCAGCGACGCCGACGGCCACGTCCTCGAGGCCTACGGCGCCTGGGGCGACAAGATGATGTACGGCAAGCCCATGGTCGGCGTGATCCGCTCCACCGCCATCATCGGCACCGACGGCACGGTCGTGCGCCACTGGCCCAAGGTCTCGGTCAAGAACCACGCCGCCGACGTCGTCGCCGCCATCGCCGAGCTCACCGGACAGAAGGCGCCCAAGGCGGCGCCGGAGAAGCCGGCCGCCAAGCCGGCGAAGGCGGCGGCCAAGGCGAAGACGCCTGCCAAGGCGAAGACGAAGGCCAAGGCGAAGCCGCCCGCCAAGGCAAAGCCCGCCAAGACCAAGAAGCCCGCGGCCAAGCGTCGCCGCTGAGGGCGAACTGTCCAGGCATTTCGGCTAGGCAGCGGCGGCCGCCTTCGCGATCTCGCCGGGTTGCGGTGGCACGCCCGCTGCAACCTGCGCCGTCATGCGCTGTATCTCCACGCTCGTCCTCCTCGCCGCTCTTCCGCTCGCGTCCGCGTGCCTCGATGGCGATCCCGATCCGGATCCCACCGGCTCATCCTCCGACGAGCTCGCGTTCGACAACGCCCGTCACCCACGCCTCGGCGTCGGCGCGACCCACGCCTGCGCGATCACCAGCACCGGCGGCGTCCGTTGCTGGGGTGCCGGCACCGAGGGACAGCTCGGCGACGGCGGCTTCGTCGATCGCCGCGCCGCCGTCAGCGTCTCGCTGCCCTCACCCGCCATCGCCGTGAGCGCGGGGCTGCAGCACACCTGCGCCGTCCTCGACAGCGGCGGCGTGGCCTGCTGGGGCGAAGGCTCGGTTGGCCAGCTCGGCGGTACCGTGGACAGCCCGACGCCGGTCGTCGTCGCCGGTGTGAGCGGCGCGATCGACGTGACCACCGGCACCGCGCACACCTGCGCGCTGCTCGGCTCCGGCCGCGTGTCGTGCTGGGGCCAGAACAACGTCGGTCAGCTCGGCGACGGCACCACGACCTCGAGCGCCACGCCGCGCACCGTCGTCACCGTGGGCGGCCAGCCGCTGGGCGGCATCGTGTCGGTCCACACGATCGGCAACCGCACCTGTGGCTTCGACCGCGACGGTCTCACCTGGTGCTGGAGCAACAACCAGAGCCTCAACCTGAGCCCCGACGCGCAGCCGCTCCCCTTCTACACCTACGCGTTCCCGACCACGCTCTCGACGAATGATCGGACCGTGGTCCACGACGCGTCGTACTGCCGCGCGTACGGCACCACCCTGAGCTGCAGCGGTTCGTTCGACTTCTACGCCTACAACATCGGCCCGTTCGCCCAGCTCGAGCATCGCGAACAGGCGGTGTGTTTCACGAACTACGCCGGTGGCGTCGTCTGCGGCGGCGGCAACTCCTACGGTCAACGTGGCCTCGGCCACGCCAACCCGGCCCAGACGACGAGCACCGTGCCGCTGCTCGGGACCACGCTCGAGGTCGGCGTCGGGATCCACTTCGCGTGTGCCCTCGGCGTCGACGGCAACGTACGCTGCTGGGGCAAGGGCGATCGCGGCCAGACCGGCGACGGCTCGACCGCGACCGCCGATCGGCTCTCGCCCGTCTTCGTCAGCGGCGGCGCCGGCGCCGCGTCCGCCTGGGAGCTCGCCGTCGGTTCCGACGGAGTCTCCGGCCACGCCTGCGTCCTGCGCGACACCGGCGCGGCGCGCTGCGTCGGCGACGGCCGCCAGGGCCAGCTCGGCAACGGCGCCCTCCTCACCAGCCTGACGCCGTCCGCAGTGTTCGCCCTGAGCGGCGCCGTCACGCTCTCGTCCCACGCCAATCACACCTGCGCGCTCGCCGGCAACGGCGGCGTCTCGTGCTGGGGCATGAACACCCGCGGCCAGCTCGGCGACGGCTCGTACGTGCAGCGCACCACGCCGAGCGCGGTCCGCGATCTCGCCTCGGCGGTCGACGTCGGCGCCGGCCAGAACCACACCTGCGCCGCGCGTCACGATGGACGCGTCCTGTGCTGGGGCGAGAACACCAGCTGGCAGCTCGGCCAGAACACCGGGTCGGTCACCGCGTATCCGGTGCCGCGGCTGCTCCAGCTTCCCACCGACGCGGTCGCGGTCGAGAGCGGCTACTTCCACTCGTGCGCGACCCGGCGCGACGGGAGCCTGTGGTGCTGGGGACGCAACACGTCCGGCGAGACCGGCGCCGGCGTGGCCGACACCAGGCGCCTGCCAGCCGCGGTGGCCGGCCTCGACGACGTGGTCGACGTCGCGCTCGGCTGGAGCCACAGCTGCGCGCTCCTCGCCACCGGCACGGTCCGCTGCTGGGGTCACAACGGCTTCGGTCAGCTCGGTGACGGCACGACCACCAGCCGACTCTCGGCCGTCACGCCGGCCGTCGATCACGTGGTCGCGATCGCCGCCGGTCAGTACCACACCTGCGCGCTGCGCGACGACGGCACCGTGCGCTGCTGGGGCTACAACGCCCGCGGACAGCTCGGCGTCGGCGATGGCAGCACGCGCACGTCGCCCACGCTGGTGTCGGGTGCCGACCGCTTCGTCGCGATCGCGGCGTCGGCCGCGACCACCTGCGGCCTGCGCGCCAGCGGGACCACGTCGTGCTGGGGCCGGGTCGGCGACAGCTCGACGTTCCGCGAGACCTCGACGCCGTCGACCGTGACCGGCCTCTGATCACGCCGCCGCCGTCATCCGGAAGCCAGCACACCCGCTCGAGCGCAACGCCACGAAGGCCATGTGACAATCAGTGGAAGTCGCGGCTGGGTGGAGTCTCGATCGGCCGGGGCAGCTCGGGGATCCAGAGCGCGTCGGCGACCAGGTGGACCACCCCCTCCTGGACCTGGAGCCGGCCCGAGATGCCGAGCAGGGACGCCGACTTGACGATCACGGCGTGGGCCTCGAACACCTGGGCCCAGATCACCACGTTGACGAAGCCGGTCTCGTCCTCGAGGGTCATGAAGGTGACCCCGGCCGCGGTGTACGGCCGCTGCCGGCAGATGACGATACCGACGTACTCGACGCGGGCGCCGTCCTTGCCCCGCTGCACCGTCCGCGCGTCGGGCCAGCGCCGGCCGCGCAGCCAGCCCCGCAGCGGCTCGAGCGGATGGCCGCGGGTCGAGTGATCGCTGGTCCGGTAGTCCCACAGGATCGTGTCCATCGTCGACAGTCCGGAAAATCGGACATCATCGCCGTCGAGCCCGCGCTCACCGCCCAGGCCGAGACTGTCGTCCTGCCGCCGAGCCCAGCCCCGCACTTGCCACAGCGCATCACGCCGCTCGGCGGCCAGCGTGCCCAGCGCGCCGGCCTCGGCCAGCGCCGCGTACGCGCGATCGTCGAGCCGCACCCGCCGCACGAAGTCGTTCATCGAGCCGAACCGCGCCTCCCGAGCCAGCCGCGCGATCCGCTCGCCGTCGCCGAGTGACAGCCCCTTCACGAACCTGAGCCCCATCCTCACGGCGTAGCCCCCTTGCCCTTGCCCTTGCCCGTGCCCTTCTACCGCCTCCTCCTCTTCGATCGTGCAATCCCACTGACTCGCCGCCACATCGATCGGCCGGATCACCAGCCCGTGCCGCTGGGCATCGCCGACGATTGTCGCCGCCGAGTAGAACCCCATCGGCAAGGCGTTGAGCAGCCCGCACGTGAACTCGGCCAGGTAGTGCCGCCGCAGGTACGACGTCGCGTAGGCGATGAGCGCGAAGCTCGAGGCATGCGAATTGTGGACGACGAGATCGTTGGCCAGGAAGTTGTGATTGCCCTCGATCTCCAGATCGTAGGTCTCCTCGATCCCCGTCCTCTCGACCGAGGCGACCTGCTCCCACTGCACGTCCTGGCTGATGATCCCATCGTCATCCCGTCGCACAGAGGCGATGGCGTCGCCGACCTCGAGGTCGCCGAGCTTGCGCCAGCCGGAGCTGGTCAGGAACGGGTGCTCGCGGGTCGCCTCGATCTGGCGGCCAAGCGCCGTGCGCAGGCGATAGACCTGCTTCTTGCCACTGCGCTTGACCGCGACGACGCGGCGCTTCTCGATCTTGAGATCGTCGCTGCTGGTCAGGGTGTGACGTAACGACGCGCGGCCGTTGGCCACGTCCTCGATCGGCACCCAGCGTCCGGTATCGGCGTCGATGACGCGTGTCGAGCCGACGACGCACTCCGGGAAGCCGTATTCTCCGAATCCCCTGATCTGATCGAAGACCCGCTCGGCGAACTCGACGGCGATGCCCTTCTCCTGCATGCGGGTGACCAGGCGCTCGCGGTGCTTCTCGATGCGGCCCGAGCGGCGCCAGGCGGCCATGTCGCGGCGGAGCTGATCGGCCTCGCCGGGGGTGTAGTCGGCGGCGACGACGGCGAGGCGCATGACCTGCTCCTGGAAGAGCGGGACGCCGTTGGTCTTGGCCAGCACCGGCTCGAGGCACGGGTGCGGGTACTCGATGGGCTCCTCGCCGCGGCGGCGGCGCAGGTAGGGATGGACCATGCCGCCGGTGATGGGGCCGGGCCGCACGATCGACACCTCGATCACCAGATCGTAGAAGTGGCGCGGCTTGAGCCGCGGCAGCATC
>SXJR01000096.1 GCA_005779305.1 Myxococcales bacterium | reverse complement strand
ACGGTGGCACCCTGTTCCTCGACGAGATCGGCAACATGTCGCTCGAGTTCCAGGCCAAGATCCTGCGCGTCCTCGAGTACCAGCGCTTCGAGCGCGTGGCCGGGTCGGAGTCGATCCAGGTCAACGTCCGCGTCATCGCGGCCACCAACTCCGATCTCAAGGCCGCGATCGCCGCCGGCGAGTTCCGCGCCGATCTCTACGATCGCCTGGCCTTCGAGGTGATCACGCTGCCGCCGCTGGCCGACCGCATGGACGACGTGCCGGTGCTGGCCGCGTACTTCCTGGCCCTGTTCCGCCTCGAGGTCGCCGGCATCACCGTGCGCGACATCCACCCCGAGGCCTTCGATCGCCTGGCCCGCTACGACTTCCCGGGCAACGTGCGCGAGCTCAAGAACGTGGTCGAGCGTGCCATCTACATGGCCCAGGGCGACCTGCTCACCGCCGCCGACATCGAGGCGGCGCTGCCCCCCGAGGCCCAGGAGGGCGGCGGGGCCCCGGCCACCGCCGGCGGCGGCGCCTTCGTCGACGATCCCAGCCGGGCGCTGGTCGAGCGGGTCGAGGCTTTCGAGGCCTGGCTATGCAAGGACGCCCTGGAACGCACCCGGTTCGTCCAGAAGGAAGCGGCGGCCGTGCTCGGACTCTCGTACGATCAATTCCGGCAGCGGTACCGCAAGTACGGCCTGGGCAAGGAGTGAATCATGGGCCTGTTCTCGCGCATGAAAGATGGGATCGCGTCGAAGGCCAACGCCGCGCTCGACAAGGCCATCGACCCCGAGAAGGAGGTCGAGATGGCGATCATGGAGCTCGAGGAGCAGCGCAAGGCCGCGCTCCAGGAGCTGATCAGCTACAAGGCCACCGCCCGGCAGATGGACGACGAGATCAAGAAGCAGCAGGACCGGGCGGCGACCTGGGAGAAGCGGGCGATGGTCGCGGTCAAGGCCGGCGACGACGAGGCGGCCCGGACCGCGCTCCGGGAGAAGAAGAACTGCTTGATCGAGGTCGAGAAGATCAAGCGTGACCGCGACGAGGCGGCCGGCTACGCGGTCCAGCTCAACCGCAGCCGCAAGGAATTCGAGACCAAGCTGCAGATCCTGAAGCTCAAGAAGGGCACGCTGGCCACCCAGCTGGCGGCGGCGCGCGCGCCCCCCGGGGGCGACGCGTTCGGCAACGACAGCTCGGTCTGGGACAAGTTCAAGGCCGCCGAGGAGCGCATCGACGACGACGTCATCGCGACCGAGGTCGACGCGGCGATGCGCGGCGAAACTGCCGCCGAGGCCGAGCTCGACGCGAAGATTCTCGGCGCCGGCACGGCCGCCGGCGTGGCCAGTGGCGGCGCCGGCACCGACGCCGCCCTGGCAGCGATCAAGGCCAAGGTGGCCACCGATCGCGAGGCCAAGCAGAAGGCGCTGGCTGCGGCGCAGGCCAAGGCGCTCGACGCCGGCAAGGGCGAAGGTGGCGACCAGGGCAAGGGCGGTGGCACGTGAGCGAGAACCACGACGACGACGCCCTGATCATGCGGCTGCGCGACCTGGCCCTGGTCGATCTCGACGCGCTCCTGGCCGGCACCGACGGCGAGGCGTACACGCAGCTCTTGCTGACCCACGCCGAGGATCTCGAGGACGCTCTGCGCACCGCGCGGGCGCGGGCGGCGGAGCTGACCAAGCTGGTCGTGGGCGCCGATCCGCTGGTCTTGCTGGACAGCGGGTTTGCGACCCGCGCCCGTGACGGCGGTCGCGAGGCCGCCGAGCGGACGGCGCGGCGACTGGCGGCACGGGCCCAGGCCTGCCGGGCGCTGGCCCGGCTCGACGACCTGGCGGCGGGGTTGTATCCGCGCCTGGTCGAGGCGGATCGCCGCCGCGCATCACTCCCCTGATCGACCCTCTCCCTTGCGCTTGCCCTTGCGCTTGCCCTCCTTCGGTCCGGGAGCCCCGGATCGTAGAAGGGCAAGGGCAAGGGCAAGGGAGTAGAACAATTGGGGCACGGGCTTCCCAAGGAAGCCTCGCGCCCCATTGTCCTACTGCCGTTACACTTCCTATAGTGCCCGTGATGGCGGAGGACGAGGCCGACCTCCTCACACGTGCACGGAAGGGTGACGCGAATGCCTTTGGTGCGCTCGTGCGCATCCATCAGAGACGCGTGTACGCCGCCGCCCTCCACGTCACCGGAAACCACAGCGATGCCGACGACGTCGCCCAGGAGGCGTTCGTCCGCGCCTACCGCGGCCTGAGCTCGTTCGACGGCCGCTCCGACTTCTTCACCTGGCTCTACCGCATCGCCGTCAACACCGCCCTCAACCGCCTGCGCTCGACCAAGCGGGTCTCGGCCCTGGCCTCGGCCGGCGCCAACGAGGCGGCGCACGTCGGCGGCCGGCCCGAGGGGCTGGGGGCGCCCAACCTGCTGCCCGACGAGCTGGCCGAGCTCGGCGAGCAGGTGCGCGCAACGCTGGTGGCGATGTCGGAGCTCTCACCATCGCTGCGAGTGACCCTGGTGCTGGCCACCGTCGAGGGCCTGGGACACAAGCAGATCGCCGAGATCCTCGACATCCCTGAGGGCACCGTGGCCTGGCGCGTGAACGAGGCCCGCCGCCTGCTGCGCGACCGCCTGGGCGCCAACGCCCCCCCCAAGGCCCCCCCGAAAACCCGTGGGCCGGGCCACTAGGCTCGGTACACTGCGAGACCGACCACTCCCATTGCCATGACCGACGAGATCGACGACCTGGTTCGAGCCGCTGCGAAGGCCCACGAGGCCCTCGGCGCTCGCGATCATTTCGATGGTTTTTCGGGCCGGGTGATGGCACGAATCTCCGCCGGGGAGACGTACGGGCCGCTGCCCGATGCACGAGAGGTTGCGATGATGTCAGAAGCAGACGATCCCATCTCCGCCAAGAGCTCCGCCGCTGGAGCCACGCCACCCCCGCGCAGCGAGGACTCGGGCCTTCACGACGTCAAGTCGCTGGCCCAGACCACCAAGCAGCGCATCTCGCGGCGCATCACCAGCCAGCACGACGCGTACGACGAGTCGCTGCTGAACTCGTCGACGAGCGGCTTGCGCGCGGTGGCGCTGCCGGCGCCGGCGCAGGTGGTGTCGCTGCCGGATCTGCCGGGCGCGGCCGGCGCGGCGGACGTGGCCAGCTCCGGCGCGGCGGTCACGCCGATCGGCGCGGCCCGCGGCAAGAGCAAGACGGTCTGGTTTGTCGCCGGTGCCGGCGTCCTGGCGGCGGCGGCGGCGGCGGTGTTCATCGTCGCCGGCGGTGGCAGCAAGAAGTCGGATCAGCAGTACGCCGCGGCCGGCTCGGGCAGCGCGATCGCGCTCGAGCAAGACCGGCTCGCGCCCTCGGCCGGCGAGAGGGCGGCGATGGGCTCGGGATCGGGGGCGCCGAGCGGCATCGCCGCCGGCAGCGGCGCCACGTCGGTGGTCGCGCTCGATCAGGGCGCTGCTGCGCCGCCCGACGACTCGGCGCCCAAGGCCGATCGCAAGCCAGCCGACAAGGCCGAGACCGCGCGCGCGGGCGGCGGCGGCGGCACGGCCGGCGCCGACACCGGCGGCAAGGCCGGTGGAGAGAGGGGCGGCGGCAAGAAAGCCGGCGAGGACAAGGGGAAGCCTGGCGGTGGTGGCGGTGGCGGTGGCGGTGCCGGCGGCGGCAGCGGCAGCGCCAAGGCCGGCGGCGGCGACTCGATCGAGGATCTGCTCAACGAGGCCTCGGGCGGCGCGCAGAAGCCGACCGAGGGCGGCGGCGGCGGCGGTAGTGCGGCCGCGCCGGAGAAGACCGGCCTCGACGGCAAGGACATCCGCAGTGGCATGAGCGCGGTCGCGAAGACCGCCCAGGGCTGCTTCGACCAGCACGGCGTGGCCGGCCACGTGAAGGTCAAGGCGGTCGTCGATCCGTCGGGCAAGGTCACCAAGGCCGATGCCACCGGTGAGTTCGCCGGCACGCCGACCGGCTCGTGCGTGGCCGCGGCCGCCAAGGGGGCATCGTTCCCGTCGTGGACCGGCGCGCCGATGACCATCAGCTACGGCTTTACTTTGATCGAGTAGTCGGGGCAGGCTCGCCGTTCGCCATGGCGAACGGCAAGGCCACCACCGGCAACTACTTCGAGGACTTCCAGGTCGGGCAGCGGCTCCGGCACGCGACCCCGCGCACGATCCACGGCGGCGATCTGGCGCTCTACATCGCGCTCACCGGTGATCGCCGGCCGCTATCGTCGTCGACCGAGTTCGCGCGTTCACTCGGATACTCGCGCGAGTGCGTGCAGGATCTGCTCGCCTTCCACATGGTCTTCGGCAAGACCGTGGCCGACATCTCGGCCAACGCGGTCGCCAACCTGGGCTATGCCCGAGTGCTGTTCCAGCGCCCGGTGTATCCGGGCGACACGCTCACCGCCGAGAGCGAGGTCATCGGGCTGCGCGAGCTGTCCGACGGCAAGCGCGGCGTCGTCTACGTCACCTCGCGTGGCCACAACCAGAAGGGCCAGGAGGTGATCTCGTTCCATCGCTGGGTGATGGTCGAGAAGCGCGACCCCGCGGCGCCTGCGGTGGCGGCGGTCGTGCCGGTGTTGGCCGAGGCGGTGCCGGTCGCCGACCTGCCGGTGCCGGCCGCGCTCAACTTGTCGCGCTTCGCCGAGCTGCGCTGGGCCACCGGCGGCAACCACCTGTGGGACGACTACGCGGCCGGCGAGCGTATCGTGCACCACGGCGGCATGACCCTCGAGGAGGCCGATCACACCACGGCCACACGCCTTTACCAGAACAGCGCGCGCGTGCACTTCGACCAGCACGCTCAGGCGTCGACCCGCTTCGGCAAGCGACTGGTCTACGGCGGCCATGTCATCAGCGTGGCCCACGCACTGGCCCACGGGGGGCTCGAGAACGTGATCCGCATGGCGGCGTGGAACGGCGGCCAGCACGTCAACCCGACCTTCGCCGGCGACACGCTCTACGCCTGGACCGACGTGCTCGAGCGCGCCGAGTTGCCCGGCCGCGACGATCTCGGTGCCTTGCGCCTGCGGCTGGTGGCGGTGAAGAACGTCGATCCAGCGCGCGAGCCTGTGAGCCTCGAGGTTGTGGGCGAGGGCGGCAAGCCCGGCTACGATCCGCGGGTCGTGCTGGTGCTCGACTGGTGGGGCTTGATCCCGCGCCGGTAGAGCGTCCAGGCCAGCCCGGCCGCCAGGCCGCCGATGACGAGCAGCGCGATGGCGATGGCGAAGGCCACCGCGCGGCGCGAGCTCTCGGCGACGCGGAAGGGACCGACGTCGACGAGCCGAGTCGAGGCCGGCGGCGGCACGACCTGGACCTGCAGATCGGCGTCGGCGCCGAAGGTGGTGCGGGCGGCGGCGATCGCGGCGTCGCCGATGATGCCGGTGTCGGCGCCCGGCGTGGTGGTGACAACGATGGCGACGCGCGCCGGTCCGGGCGCGGGCGCGCGCGCGAGCGGGTCGGTCGCGGGCGCGGCGACGAGCACGCTGGCCTCGGCGACGCCGGGCGTGCGCAGGACGTGCGCGCGCAGCCGCTCGGCCTGACGAGCCTCGGTCTCGGCCGCGACCTCCGCAGGTGACGGCGGCATCGCGTCGCGACAGGCGCACACGGCCGCGAGCACGGCCACGACGATCACGGCGCGCCCGGGGCTCAGAACGTGTGCTTGCACGTCGAGCACCACCAGGCACCACGCTTGCCGTGCCACAGGGTCGGGATCCGACAGTTCGGGCAGGTCGGGGACGGCCTGGGCGCGGCCGCGGCCGTCTTGGCCATCGCGCCGAAGGCGGCGGCTGCGGAGCCCGGATCGCGGACCGGGACCGTGACAGGTGGGGAGCCCGGATCGCGGACCGCGACGGGTGCGGAATCCGGATCGCGGACCGGGACCGCGACGGGTGCGGAGCCCGGATCGGCCGTGGGAGCCGGGACCGTGGCGGCGATCTGCGGCGGCGCGTAGCGCGACGGCGCGTACGGTGAGGGGGCGTCCGGGGTGCGCGCGGGACCGCCGCCGAGCGCCGCCAGGACGGGGCGCATGCCGGGGGCGACGCCGCCCTCGGGCACGGGCAGCTCGGCCGGGGCGTACCCGACCTCGGCATCGCGCACGCGCATGGTCAGCGCGCCCAGCAACGAGGCGCCGGCGGTGCCGGCCATCGCCAGCGCGAAGACCGGGAGGCCCCAGCCGACGCGCATGACGTCGCTGCTGGGATAGACGGCCCAGGTCGCCAGGCCGGCGCCAAGCGCGATCATCGCGACCACGACGGCCGTCCAGGCCCAGGCGCCGGGGCGCACGCCGCGAACGATACGCGCCGCTGCCCCGAAGGCCGGCACGATCAACGCCGCCGCCGCCAGGCTGGTCAGCGTGGCCAGCGAGCGCAGCGAGGTCGTGACCCCGAGCGCCGTCGAGATCTTGCACTCAGCGCCGTCGCAGACCTGGACGCCGAGCGGAGACACGTGCATGAGGTTCAGCGAGCCGCCGCTGCGCCACCAGGCGTGCTGGACCAGCGTGATCCAGGCCAGCGGCGCGAGCACGGCGATCGCCGCCGCCAGAGCGAAGCGTCGCGCCGCCGAGACCTGGCCCTGCGACCACGGCAACGCCGCGCCCGCGCCGGCAAAAGCCGCGCCGGCGATCACCACCGCCAGGCCCATCCCACGTTCGACGTAGCCGGCCGGGGTCTCGAAGGTCCACGAGGCCGCGAAGGCGGCGCCGAGGCCGGCGGCGGCCGCCGCGACGACCGCGGCCCATCCGCGCAGGATCGCGCGCCGGTGGGTGCGTGCGGCGAGCGCCACCGCCAGCAAGAGCACCACGCCTGCGACCACCGCGCCCATGGTCGCGCGGCCGAGCCAGGCGAAGGCGTCGTCGGCGAGGCCGCGGGCGCCCGTGTACTTCGACGACTTGCATTGGAGGTCGATGCAGACCTCGCCGCTGACCAGGCCGTAGTTGGCCCGGACGTCGTCCTCGTCGGCGCCGGGGCGATCGTAGGCGCGCACCTCGTCGAGCGCGCGGCGCCGGCGGGCGTAAGGATCCTCGCCGTCGCCGGCCGAGAACCAGGGCGTGAAGCCGCCGACCAGGAGCGCGACCGCGGCGATGGCGCACATCACCGCGCCGAGCGCCGGTCCTCTCACTCGCCCACTCGCTGCGAGATCTCCGAGAGACGAGCCGTGATCTCGCCACGCAGGCGGCCGGCCTGGACCATGGAGCGACGGTACCATGACGGCGTGGAGCCTCGTCCGTGAACGCCGCCGCGGTGATGGCCGCCGCGCTCTCCCGCCCGACGTTGCGCCGGCTCGCGCCCGGCGTCGGTGCAGACCGCCGCGTTACGCGGGTTGCGTCCGGTGGCAAACGCATTGGGGTTGGCTGTGTCACTGATGTAGAGGCTGGGCATCGGCTGGTGCGCGGCGGT
>SXJR01000095.1 GCA_005779305.1 Myxococcales bacterium | reverse complement strand
GACGCCCGAGCCGGCGGCCACGCCGCCGCCGGTGATCGTGCCGGTGAAGCGCAGCATGACGTGGCGGCCGAAGACCAAGGCCGCCCCTTCACGCCCGCCCGAGGCGCCCACCCGCTTCTCGCTCGGCTTCATCCCGCCGCTGGCGCTCGACATCTCGGGCTCTCGCGCCCATGGCCTGGTGATCGATCTCGTGGTCGGCGCGCGCCGGCGCATCGACGCCGTCAACATCGCCGGCGTCGGGAGCATCGTCACCGAGGAGGTCAGCGGCACCCAGATCGGCGGCGCCTTCACCGTCGCCGGGCGGGTCGACGGCGCCCAGATCGCCGGCGCGATCGCGGTCGCGCGCGACGTCCGCGGCGCCCAGATCGCCGGCGCGATCGCGGTCGCACGCGACGTCCGCGGCGCCCAGATCGCCGGCGCGGTCGCGGTGGCGAACGGCAACGCCGGGACCCAGATCTCCGGCGGCATCGCCGTCGCCGAGCGCGTGCGCGGCGCGCAGGTGAGCCCGATCAACATCGCCAGGCGCGTCGACGGCGTGCAGGTCGGAGTCATCAACGTGGCCGGCGCCGGTGACGGCGTGTCGGTCGGCCTGCTCAACGTCGTCAAGGGCGGACGCACCGAGCTCGAGGCCACGCTCGACGATCACGCGGTGGGCGCGCTGGTGCTGCGCCACGGCGGCCGCCGCTTCCACAACGTCTACGGTGTGGCCGCGCGCGCCGAGCGCTCGCTGCTCGACGACCAGATCACCGACGACGACATGTGGATGTACGGCCTCGGCCTGGGTCCGAGCTGGCGCACCGGCGCCACCACCATCGACGCCGAGGTCATGGCCTGGCAGGTCTTCTACGGCGACGACCTCGCCCGCGATCTCGATCTGCTGGGTCAGCTCCGCGTGGTGGTCGGCCATCGCCTGGGCCCGGCCACGGCGGTGGTGGGTGGCGCGCTCAACACCTACGTCACCACCGACGAGGCCCGCCAGGGGTTCGGCGCGCGCATCGCGCCCGGCGCCATGCCGCCCGCGTCCACCACCGAGGACGTCCGTGTCGAGATCTGGCCGAGTCTCTTCGCCGGCGTGAGGCTCTGATCAGGGATTCCCGTCGGGCAACGGCAGGTGCTCGGTGAGGAAATCGAGGTAGACCCGGACCTTGGGCGACAGGTTGCGCACCGATGGGTAGACCGCGAACACGTCGCCCTTGGCGCCGTGCCAGGCCGGCAGGACCGCGCGGAATTCGGTGGTGCCGGAATCACAGCGCACGAACTCGGGCAAGTAGGCGATGCCGGCGCCGGCCAGCATGGCCTGGCGCACCGCGAACAGGTTGTTCGAGCTGAGCCGGGTGCTCGGGGTCAACTCGACGGTGGCGTCGCCGGGGCCGAACAGCGTCCAGGTCGCCAGCCGCGGGCTGGGCAGGAACGCCACGAGGTCGTGCTCTGCCAGATCGTCGGGCTCGTTCACCGGTGGATGACTGTCGAGGTAGGCCGGGCTCGCGTAGAGGCGGAAGGTGATGCCCGTGAGCCGGCGCGCGATCAGGCTCGACTCGGTGAGCGGCCCGAAACGCACGGCGACGTCGTAGGCCTCGTCGACGAGATCGACGATGCGATCGGTGCAGTCGAGGCTGACGTGCAGATCGGGGTGCTCGGTCAGGAACTTCGCGGTCAGCGCCGCCAGCCGGAAGCTGCCCAGATCGACGGGCGCGGTCACGCGCAGGAGCCCGCGCGGCGTGGATTGCATGTCGGTGACGAGCTGCTCGGCCTGCGCGATCTCGCTGACGATGCGGGCGCAGCGCTCGTAGAAGGCCTGGCCGGTCTCGGTGAGCGACAGCTTGCGGGTGGTGCGCTGGATGAGGCGCGTGGCCAGCCGCTCCTCGAGCTGCGAGACCTTGCGGCTGACCGTCGACTTGGGCAGGCCGAGTTGCTGCGCGGCCGCGGTGAAGCTCTTGGTCTCCACGACCTTCGCGAACACGACGATCTCGTTCAGGTCGGCCATTGGCTCGATCCTACTCCGTCGTCCCCGCCGGCAGGCGCAGCGGCGCACGCACGATGCCGCGTTCGAGGCCGATCATGGTCTTCACCATCAAGCGCCGGATGGGGCCGATGCGGTTGCCCAGCGGCATGACCCGGTCGCGCATCCAGCCCAGGAGGCCCGAGCTCGACTGGAACAGTGGGGTCAGCGTGCGGGTCATGAACTGGTAGTGGCCGAGGTGGCGGCGGCGAGTGCGCGAGTAGGTCGCGAGGCCGGCGTCGAGCGACGGCGCCGCTGCGAGGGCGTCGGCCAGCTCCATCGCGTCCCACAGGGCGAGGTTGGCGCCCTGGCCGAGCTGCGGGCTCATGGCGTGGGCGGCGTCGCCGAGGAAGACCACGCGATCGCCGTGCCAGCGCTTCATGCGCACGTCGCGGTAGCGGGCGAGCAGCACCTGCGCCGGATCGGTGATCTGCTCGAGCACGGGCCCGATCCGCGGGTCGAAGGCGAGGACCTCGTCCTTCCAGGCGTCGAGTCCGGCGGCGCGCCAGCGCTCGTGGTCGGCGACCCTGATGCTCCAGAACAGGCTCACCACGGGCGTGTCACCGGTCGGTCCGCGTCCGGTCGGCAGGACGCCGTACATGCGCTGGGCACCGCGGACCACCTGGTAGAGCTCGTCGCGAAAGACCTGCGCGGGATCTTCGGCGACGAACCACAGCGCGCCCCACGGGTACTCGCGTGCCTGGTGCGGGACGCCGGCGGTGCCGTGCAGCTCGGACACCGAACCGTCGGCGGCGATGACGAAGGCGTGACCTCCGAGCTCACCGGCGTCGCTGCGCACGGTGACCCCGTCGGCGGTGTGGATGACTCCGGTGGCCCCCGCCCCGCAGCGCACGGTGACCCCGGGCTCCTTGCGGACGGCCTCGTAGAGCGTGCTGAACAGCGTGCCGCGATGCAGCCCCAGACCAAACAGCCGCGGGTTCACGTGGGCGTAGCGGAGATCGACCAGCGTCCGCCCTCCGAGCCGCACCGCGTGCAGGCGATCGATGCGCGCGCCGCGCTCGAGGATCGGCGCGAGCAGGCCCAGCCGCGCCAGCACCGCCTGCCCGGTGGGCTGCAGGGTGATTCCGGCGCCGACCGGCAGCGGCGCGGCGACCCGCTCGTAGACCGTGACCTGATGCCCGGCGCGGGCCAGGAACATCGCGACCGCGGCGCCGGCCGTCCCGCAGCCGACGACGCCAACATCGAGCCCCCTCATCCCCACGATTGTAGCCTCACCCTTGCCCTTGCCCTTGCCCTTCTTCCTCTTCTGCTCGGTACGCTACCCTCCCTTTCTCGACGTTGCTCACCCGCTACCACGCCCTCACCGCCCGCATCGACGCGTTCTTCGCCCGCGTCGCGGCTCGCCACGCCTCCGATCTCCGCTGCGCCGCCGGCTGTGACGCGTGCTGCCACCAGCGCCTGACCATCACCTCCGTGGAGGCCGCCGCCATCGGCGCCTGGGCCGCCACCCTCTCCTCCACCGAGCGCGCCACCCTCGCCACCGCCGCCACCGACTCGTCACCGTCCCGCTGCTCCGCCCTCGATGACGCCGGCCGCTGCCGCATCTACGAGGCTCGCCCGATCGTCTGCCGCTCCCACGGCATCCCCATCCGCCTGAAAGACGCGCGCAGCCTGCCGGTGGTCACGTCGTGCCACCTCAACTTCACCGCTCACGGCCCCGCCGCCGCCGATCCCGACTGCATGCTCGATCAGGAGCTGGTCTCGACCATGCTCGCCCTGATCGATCGCGAGCACCCCGACGCCGGGCCTCGCGTCGAGCTCGCGACCGTCCTCGCCAGCCTCGCCCCATGACCGACGCCGCCGACACTCCGATCCCGCTCGACCCCGACGCCAGCGCGCGCCACGCCGTCGCGATCGCCGCCCACCTGGCTCGCCTCGGCGTCGACGCCGGCGACATCGTCGCCATCCTCGCCGGCAACCACCCCGGCTTCGTCGCCGCCCGCGACGCGGTCACGGCGCTCGGCGCGATGCTGGCGCCCATCAACCCGCGGCTGGCTGCGCCCGAGATCGCGTTCATCGTCGGCCACGCTCGCCCGCGCGCCGTGCTCGTCGACCGCAAACACGCGGCGGCGTTCGCTGGAGCGCGCACGCGGGTGACGGTGATCGAGGACATCGTTCCGACCTCGAACGCCGGCGCCCACACCATCGACCCCACGCGCGCCGGCGCCACGCTCCTCTACACGTCGGGCACCACCGGCCGCCCCAAAGGCTGCGTGCGCCCGGAGTCGGCCGAGGCCGCCCGCCTCACCGAGCTGCGCAGCACCTACTCGCTCTCTCCCGACGACGTTCATCTCGTCGCCTGTCCGCTGGCGCACTCGGCGCCGGGCAGCTTCCTGCGCGCCGCGCGCGCCGCCGGCGCCCACACCGTCTTGCTCGAGCGCTTTCGTCCCCACGCCTTCCTCGACGCCATCGTGGCCACCCGGACCACCGTCTGCTTCCTGGTGCCGACCCAGGTCCACCGCCTGCTCGAGCTACCGGCCGCCGAGCGCGCGCACGATCTGTCGTCGGTCCGCGCGGTGATCGTCGCCGGCGCGCCCATCGCCACCGTCACCAAGGCGCGGCTCGCCGAGTGGCTTGGCCCGGGCCGGCTGTGGGAGTTCTACGGGTCGTCGGAGACCGGCACGATCACCGTGATCGGACCCGACGAACACGCCGCCCATCCCGGCTCGGTCGGACGCGCGCCCGCCGGTGTCTCGATCCGGATCCACGACGGCGAGGTCTTCGTCCGATCCGCCGCGCTCATGGCTGGCTACCTCGGCGAGGTGGGAGCCTCCAACGTTGACAAAGTTGACACCGTCCCCGGTCACATCTCGGTGGGGGATCTCGGTCAACTCGACGAGGGCGGCTGGCTCACGCTCGTCGATCGGAAGCACGACACGATCATCTCGGGCGGGAGCAACGTGTATCCGGCCGAGGTCGAGCGGGTGCTGGCCGAGCATCCGGCGGTCGCCGGGGTCGTGGTTTTTGGCACCGAGGATTCGGACTGGGGCCAGGTGGTCACGGCGCTGGTCGCGCCGCGCGGCGCCGCCAGGCTCGACGCCGCCGAGCTGACCGGCTTTCTGCGCGAGCAGCTCGCCGGCTACAAGCTGCCGCGGCGGTGGGCGACCTGCTCCGTCGCCGAGCTGCCCATCGGCGGTAGCGGCAAGGCCCTGCGCCGGGCCGCGCGCGACGGGTTCCTGGCTGGCGCGTACGCGCCGCTCTGAGGCCTGGGCAAGAACGGCCACACCAGGAGCGCCAGGTAGCCGCGCGGCGCGGGCTCGGGCACGCCGAGCGCGTAGGTCTCCGGCCCCGTCGGCCGCTCGTACGTCCCGAACAGCACGTCGATCCATGGCGCCAGGTTGGCGTAGTTGGCGGTGCGCGCCGCGTCGCGGGCGTGATGATGATGGTGCAGCGCCGGCGCGCCCAGCGCGTAGCGAAGCCAGCCCATGTCGAGCCGCACGTTGGAGTGGATGAACGCTCCCCACATGCCGCGGAACACCACCAGCGCCCCGACCTCGCCCAGCGACAGGCCCAGCGCCATCGCCGGCAGGTTCTGGGCGAGCTGGGTGGTGACGCCGTCGAGCGGGTGCTCGCGATGCGCGGCCAGCCAGTCGAGTTTCTCCGAGGTGTGGTGTACGGCGTGGAAGCGCCACAGCACCGGCACGGCGTGACACGCGCGGTGCCAGCCGTAGACCAGCAGATCGCCGAGGACGACCGCTGCCACCACCTGCACGACGAGCGGCCACGCCGCCGCATCGTGCCGCCACGCCAGCGGCACCACGCCGCCGAGCGCGAGCCGCACCTGATCGAGCGCCATCAGCGCCAGCGCGCTCCACACCAGGTACTGGCCGAAGAAGAACGCCAGGTCGACGGCGCTGCCCGCGCGCCACGACCGCTGCTCGGCACGGGCGCTGAACGCGCGCTCGAGCGGACCGAACATCACCGTCAGCACGAGCAGGGTCACCAGCGCGATCGGGATCGCGTCCTCGAGCCACCACGTCACCCACGAGCTCATCGAGCTCACTGGTTCGGCGCCTGCTGGTGCTGGAGGAACGCGCCGCCCGACTTGCTGGCCGGGAAGTAGACCTCGGGCGCGGCCGCCGCGTCGGGCGTCGCGCCGGCGTCGGGCCCGCTGGCCGCCGGGTCGGCGTTGGCGGCGGGGGGCGGCGACGACTTCGACTGGGCGCGGCAGGCGAGCCACGTCAGCATCCCGAGCGAGAGACAGAGGGCGAAGATCTGGAAGCCTCGTTGACGGGTCATGCCCACGAGCTTGCACCCGCGCCGGCGGATGACGGTAAGGACCCGGTCAGGTGTATCTGCTTGCGCACACCCGTCGTCTGGGTCACAACATGCCGAGAAGACTGGCCGTCCCGGCCTGAATCGACGCGGCAGGACGTGCGTCCTTATTCCGAGCGCGTGATGACGCGCTGGAGCCCCTCAATGATCAAGTTCGCATTCATCTTCGGCACCTCGCTCTTCCAGCCCGCCCCCAAGGCCACCACGCCTCCGCCCGCGCCCGTCCTGTCGGTCCGCGTCGCGGCGGCGCCAACCGCGGCCGAGATCCTGACCAGCGTCCAGAAGTTCTACGCCAGCGTCAGCGACGTCAACGCCAAGTTCCGCCAGGAGGTCAGGAACGCGACCTTCGGGCGCAGCGACATCTCCGACGGTCAGCTCTGGATCCACAAGCCCGGCAAGATGCGCTGGGACTACTACGGCAAGAAGCAGAAGGGCAAGCCGCTGGCCATCGCCAAGCACTTCATCTCGAACGGCTCGTACCTCTACGTGGTCGACCGCGAGAACAAGCAGGTCATCAAGAAGGACCTGCAGAAGAACCTCCTTCCCACCGCCATCACCTTCCTTTATGGCAAGGGCGACCTCGCCGCCGACTTCACGCCGGTGATCGACACCAGCGGCGTCTACGGGGCCAAGAGCGACCAGGTGCTCAAGCTCACGCCCAAGGTCAAGTCGACCCAGTACCAGCACCTGTACCTGGTGGTCGACCCGTCGAACTCGCGGGTGAAGGAGTCGATCATCATCGACCAGGCCGGCAACACCAACCACTTCCGCTTCTACGAGCCCAACTTCAAGGCGACGGTCAAGGACACCTACTTCGAGTTCGACGAGAAGAGCCCGACCGTCAAGAACTACCGGATCGTCGACGGTGACGCGCCGCAGAAGCCGGCCACGACGACGCCGCCGCCGCCCGCTGGCACCACCAAGCCGGCCCCCTGAGCCTGACCTGCCAGGCCGGCCTGTCCACTCTACTACGGATGTAGTAGAGTGGACCGGATGCTAGGGTCTCTGGCCGCATGAGCTCGGATCTGGTCCTCAGGAAACACGCCCGCTGGGAGGGCGTGCGCGGTCCGCTGGTGCTCGCCATTCTCGACGGCGTGGGCATCGGCGCCGGCGACGAGGCCGACGCGGTCAAGCTGGCCCGCACGCCCACCCTCGATCGGCTGTGGGCGCCGGGAGTCCGCACCCAGCTCCGCGCCCACGGCACGTCGGTCGGCCTGCCCAGCAACGACGACATGGGCAACAGCGAGGTCGGCCACAACGCGCTCGGCGCCGGCGTGGTCCACGAACAGGGCGCGCTGCTGGTCGGGCGATCGATCGCCTCCGGCGCGCTGTTCGAGAGCGCCTGCTGGCGCGAGCTGATCGAGTGTTGCCGACGCCACGGCTCGGCGTTGCACTTCCTCGGCCTGCTCTCGGACGGCAACGTGCACAGCCACGTCGATCACCTCGAGGCCATGCTCGACGGCGCGGCCAGGGCCGGCGTCCGCAAGCTGTACGTGCACGTGCTCCTCGACGGCCGCGACGTGGCGCCGACCTCGGCCCTCACCTACATCGATCGCCTGGAGAGCTTCCTGGCCGGGCTGCGCGCCGGCGGCGCCGACGCCCGCATCGCCTCGGGCGGCGGCCGCATGGTGGTCACCATGGATCGCTACGAGGCCGACTGGCGCATCGTCGAGCGCGGCTGGCACGCCCACGTGCTCGGCGACGGACGGCGCTTCCCGTCGGCGCGGGTGGCGGTCGAGACCCTGCGCGGCGAGGCGCCGGGCATCATCGATCAGGACCTGCCGCCGTTCGTGATCGGTGACGCCGCCGCGGCCATCGCGCCCATCGTCGACGGCGACGCGGTCGTGATGTTCAACTTCCGCGGTGATCGCGCCATCCAGATCTCGCGCGCCTTCGACGACGACGACTTCACCGCCTTCGATCGGGTCCGGCGCCCGGACGTGCGCTACGCCGGCATGATGGAGTACGACGGCGATCAGCACGTGCCCCGGCGGTACCTGGTCACGCCGCCGCAGATCGAACGCACCATGGGCGAGCTGCTGGCCCGCACCGGCGTGCCCCAGCTCGCCATCTCCGAGACCCAGAAGTACGGCCACGTGACCTACTTCTGGAACGGCAACAAGAGCGGGATGTTCGACGACGCCACCGAGACCTACGTCGAGATCCCGTCGGACCGCGTGCCCTTCGAGCAGCGGCCGTGGATGAAGGCGGCCGAGATCACCGATCGCCTCGTCGACGAGCTGCGCACCGGCCGCCACCGCATGGCCCGCGTCAACTACGCCAACGGCGACATGGTCGGCCACACCGGCAACTTCGACGCGGCGCTGGTCGCGGTCGAGACCGTCGACCTCCAGCTCGCCCGCCTGCTCGCGGCCGTCGATCAGCTCGGCGGCGCGCTGATCGTCACCGCCGATCACGGCAACGCCGACGAGATGTTCCAGCGGAAGAAGGACGGCTCGATCGAGCGCGACAAGCGCACCGGCCTGCCGGTGGCCAAGACCAGCCACACCCTCAACCCGGTGCCGTTCACGATCCACGACCCGGCCCGAGGCGATCGCTACGAGATCGACCCGGCCCGCGCCGATGGCGCCGGCATCGCCAGCGTCACCGCCACCTGCCTCGAGCTGCTCGGCTTCGAGGCCCCGTCCGAGCTCGCTCCGTCCCTCGTGAGGTTCCGATGAAGCGTCCGATGCCGCGCGTCCTCGTCATCGTCACCGCGCTCGCCCTCGCCGGAGCGCTCGCCGCGGGGCTCGGCGCCTGCCGCAGCTCGGAGGCGTCGTGCTCGACGGCGCACCAGTGCCTGCCCGCGGTCACCTACGAGGATCTCAACCGCGAGCAGTACCCGCCGCAGGAGCTCAAGGGCAAGGTCGTGGTCGTCAACTTCTGGGCCACGTGGTGCGGGCCCTGCAAGAAGGAGATCCCCGCGTTCAACCGCGTGTACGACAAGTACAAGGATCAGGGCGTGGTCTTCCTGGGCGTGCTCAACGACAACACCGTCGACGACAACGGCCTGCTCAACTTCATGAGCGACAACGAGTTCACCTACCCGGTGGTCAAGGCCGACCAGGACATCCTGGCGGCGTACCACTGGCCGGCCGCGCTGCCGACGACGTTCATCTACGATCACCACGGCCGCATCGTCGACGAACACCGCGGGCCGCTGAGCGAGGATGCGCTCGACGCGATCATCGCCCGTACGCTGTCGCGCAGGCGCTGATTCGCGCGGCTACAGCAGCGGCGCCAGCTCGGCGGCGGCCGGGAACAACCCGAAGATGCCGCCGGTGTGGACGAAGACGATGCGCTCGCCGAAGCGGCCGCGATCCCGGGCCAGCTCGGTGACCACGCCGTGGAACGCCTTGCCGGTGTAGACCGGATCGAGGACGACGCCGTCACGCCGGCAGACGTCGCGGATGGTCTCCAGCTCCTCGGGCCGGCTCCGAGCGTAGCCGAGGCCGACGTGGCCATCGACGACCTCGATCTCCTCGGGAGCGATCGACTCCGGCAGAGACCAGCGCCCGGTCATCTCGGCGCAGATGCGTCCGATCACGCGCACGAAGTAGGCGCGGTCGTCGCACACGTTGACCGCGGCCACCTTGACGCCGCGAGCGGTGAGGCCGACCAGCTTGGCGCCCAGCGCCAGACCCGCGGCGGTGCCGCCCGAGCCGCATGCGAAGACGATCGACGTCGGCCGCGACGGTAGCGCGGCCAGGTCGTCGGCCAGCTCGGCGGCGCAGGCCACGTAGCCCCACGAGCCCATCGCGTTCGAGCCACCCTCCGGGATGATGTAAGGGCGGCCGCCGTCGGCGCGCACAGCGGCGGCCTCCTCCTCCATGATCGCGTTGCGCCGGGCCCAGTCGGGGCGCGAGATCCAGCGCACGGCGGCGCCGGCCAGGCGGTCGAGCAGGATGTTACCGGTGGTGGCCGGCGGTGAGGCCGGATCGTCGGTGCGCAGCACCACCCGCGACGCCAGCCCGACCCGGGCCGCCGCCAGTGCCGTGGCCCGGCAGTGATTGGACTGCTCGCCGCCGCAGGTGACGACGGTGTCGGCGCCCTGGTCCTGCGCCTCGGCCAGCAAGAACTCCAGCTTGCGCACCTTGTTACCCGACAGCTCAGCACCGGTCAGGTCGTCGCGCTTGCAGAGGATCTCGACGCCGAGGGCGTCGCTGGTACGGGGCAGGCGCTCGAGCGGCGTGCCGGCACGGGCCAGTTGAATCTTGCGCGGGAACGGCAGGCGAGGAATCATTCTTTTTCGAGTCTACGCTGATCGAATGCGCACCGCGGTTCGCGAGTTAAGGTGGATGTGATGTACCGGTTGCTCGCGGCTTGCCTGGTAGTCGCGTTGCTCGTGCCGCAGACGGCGCGCGGCGACGGCTGGCCTGCGCCCGCCGCCGGCCTGACCCGGACCGGCGACCCCGAGGTCATCTTCACCTTCGACGACGGCCCCGACCCCAAGAGCACGCAGAAGGTGCTCGACGCCCTGGCCCAGCACAACATCCACGCCATCTTCTTCATGGTCGGGTGGCGCTTCCAGCGCGGCGACGTGGCCAAGAGCCGGGAGCTGGTCGAGAAGATCGTCGCCGGCGGTCACGTGATCGCCAACCACACCATCACCCACGCCCAGCTGTGCGGGCTCAAGCCCGAGGGCATCGACCGCGAGATCGCGGGAGCCCGCACCATTCTCGAGCGCGAAGCGGCGATGCGGGTGCCGTGGTTCCGCACGCCCTACGGCGCGTACTGCAACCGCCTGATCGACTCGCTGGCCCGCAACCAGCTGGCGCACTTCCACTGGGACATCGATCCGCAGGAGTGGCAGGGCAAATCGTCGAAGGCGACGGCAGCCTACGTGATCCGCCACCTCGCGCGCCTCGACGGCCGCGCCGTCGTGCTCATGCACGACACCAAGCCGGCGACGGCGGCGGCGCTGCCCGAGATCCTGGCCTGGATGGCCACCGAGAATGCGCGCCGCAAGGCGATCGGGAAGCGCCAGATCCGCGTCATCTCCGGGCCCGAGCTCGCCGCCGAGCACGCCAAGCCCACGATCGATCTGCTGGCCAGGGCCGGCGAGGCCGCCCGCGCCCGCCTGGCCGGCGCGCTGACTGGCAACATTCCCTGACCGCGCTCGATCCGGGGCCGCCGTGGTAAGGTGCGCCGCGACCTCCTCGAGGCCGTGCGCATGTTCCTGATTCGTCAATCATATCGAGAGGATATCGGCCAGATCCTGGCGGTCGCCGAACACCTCGATACGGTCAATCTGCCCAACGATCGCGGCCACATCGAGCGCATCGTCGAGCTGTCGGAGAAGAGCTTCACCGAGCAGGTCCCGGCCGCGGAGCGCGAGTACCTGTTCGTGCTCGAGGACCTCGAGCAGCAGCGCGTGATCGGCACCTCGATGGTGCACGCGCAGCACGGCACGCGCCGCGCGCCCCACATCTTCTTTCGCGTCGAGAACGACGAGCGCTACTCGTACACGCTCGATCGCTACTTCGTCCATCGCACGCTGCGCATCGGCTACAACTACGATGGCCCCACCGAGATCGGCGGCCTCATCCTGTTGCCCGAGTACCGCGGCAACCCCGAGGCGCTGGGCAAGCTGCTCTCGTACGTGCGCTTCGTGTTCATCCGGATGCACCGCGGTGTGTTCCGCGATCGCGTCCTGTCGGAGCTGCTGCCGCCGCTGGACGCCAACGGCACCAGCGTGCTGTGGGAGCACCTCGGCCGTCACTTCACCGGGCTGACCTATCAAGAAGCGGATCTGCTGTCGAAGGACAACAAGGAGTTCATCCACGCCTTGTTCCCCGACGACCCGATCCACACCGAGCTCCTGCCCGCCGAGGTGCGCGCGGTGATCGGCCAGGTCGGGCCCGAGACCCGCGGCGTCGAGAAGATCCTGCGCCGCATCGGGTTCGATTACGCCGGCCAGATCGATCCGTTCGACGGCGGTCCGCACTTCGGCGCCAGGACCGACGACATCACGCTGGTCCGCGACGCGCGCCAGGTGCGGCTCGCCACCGTCGAGGCGGCCGACGCCGAGCGGCCATGGGCCATCCTCGCGCTCGAGAACCCGGCCCAGCGGCCCGGCTTCCGCGCGGTCTCGTCGCGCATCCTCATGATGGAGGATGGTCGAGTCGGGGTGACCCACGACGTGCGGTCTCGCCTCGCGGTCGAGGGCGACGAGCTGGTGTGGATGGTGAAGGCGTGAGCCTCGAGTGCGTCTCGAGACGCGCTCTGGCCGCGGCGCTCCTCTGCTCGGGCGCGGCTGGCTGCGACGCGCGGGCCCAGGGCGCGCCCGATCCGCTGGCGGGCCAGTCGCCGGTGCCGGTCGCGGTGCCGGTAGGCTGGTCGCCGCTGCCCGAGGTGGCCGCGGCGGGGAAGACCGCGGCCGCCGACGCCGCCGGTGACCGCGCCATCGAGGTGCGGAGCTGGGGCGAGCCCAGCCTCGGCTGCTTCGTCACCGTCGTCGAGGTCACCGGGACCCGCGACGAGCACCTGGCCAAGATGGCCGAGAGCCTGCGAGTCACGCTCGACGCCGCCCTCGATCTCGACGGCTGGACCTTCACCGACGGGCCCGTGGCCGGGAAGAGCGCCGAGGTCAGCGCGACCATCGCCGGCAACGGCCTGCGCGGGGCGTTGCGCGGCAAGCTGGTCGCCGAGGCCTCGCGTGTCCCCCATGCGGCCGTGGCCGCGTGCTTCTACAATGATCGGGATCCGGCGCGCTGCCAGCCAGCGTGTACCGCGCTCCTCGCCAGCCTCGAAACTCCCAGGGTCGTGCCGTGAAGCTCCTCTCGACGTTCTCCTCATGTCTCCTGGTCGTCGGGCTCGCGGCGGCAGCCGCGCCAGGGGCGCACGCCGACGAAGTCGCCGTCCCCGAGCCCGAGCCGGTCGGCAAGCTCACGCCGCCGGCGGGCTGGGAGCCGGACGTCGGTCGCTCGCGTGGGCTCGAGCTGGCGGTCGGCAACGAGGACCACTTCGGCGGCGTGGATGTCCATGTCAGCGCCCAGCACCTGCGGGCGCCGTCACCGGGCGGCATCCTCCTCACCACCGAGATCGCGACGGTCGCCCTGCCCGTCGATCCCGGCAAGGCGGCGACGATCGAGCTGCACGGTGTGCGCAGCGGCCTGAGCGCGCTCGGCGACTCCGTGACGGTCGCGCGCTGGGAGGTGAAGCCTGACCCGGCGGCCCGGTTCACCGAGGCCCGGCTCGAGTGGAGCGACCTCAGCCTGGGCACGACCACCATCTCGCGCACGCTGATGTTCAAGGTCGGCGATCGCGTGGTGCGGCTGACCGGCGAGTGCATCATCGCGGCCGACGCCGGTGGCCTGCGCGGTCCCTGCGAGGCGGCGCTGGCCACGCTGGCGCCGCTGGCGTCGGTCAGCGCCCGCGACGCCCTGGCGGTGGCGAGCGAGGCGCCCGCGCCCGACGTCGCGCCCGACGCGACGCCGGCGGTGGCCGGGATCCGGCCCGAGGCGCCCCTGGGCGGCGGCAAGGGCCCGACGATCAGCGAGCGCGAGGGCGAGATGCCGGTGACGATCGTCGTCGACCAGCCGGCCAAGAAGGGGGACCGCCGCCCGTTCTACGTGCTCGGCGGTCTGGTCGTGATCCTCGCCGTGTATCTGTTCAACCGGCGCACCAAGCAGAGGCTCGCGGAAGCCGATCGCGAGGAGCCCGCCAGGGCCGACGGGACCAAGGCCGACGAGACCAAGGCCGGCGAGACCAAGGCCGACGACGAGGAGCGCCCATGACCGACGACGCACCCGCCGAGGCCGCGCCGGGCGCGGCCGAGCCGATCCTCCTCGTCGACGACGAGAAGAACATCCGCCGCACCCTGCGTATGGTGCTCGAGAGCGAGGGCCATATCGTCTACGAGGCGGGCAACGCAGCCGAGGCGCTGTCGGTGCTGAACGCCCACCCGGTCGATCTGGTCCTGCTCGACGTCAAGCTCGGCGACGACAACGGCATCGAGGTGCTGCGCCAGCTCAAGGCCCGCGGCGAGGACGGCACCGGTGCGGCCTGGGCCGAGGTGCCGGTGGTCATGATCTCCGGCCACGCGACGATCGAGGACGCCGTCGCCGCCACGCGGCTGGGCGCCTTCGACTTCATGGAGAAACCGCTCGATCGCAACCGGGTGGTGGTTACGGTGCGCAACGCGCTCGAGCGCCGCCGCATGTGGCGCGAGGTCAACCAGCTCCGCCGCGCCGTCGACGCGCGCTGGGAGCTGCTCGGCAACACCTCGGTGATGGCCGACCTGCGCCGCCAGATCGTCAAGGTGGCGCCGACCCGCAGCCGCGTGCTCATCACCGGCCAGAGCGGCACCGGCAAGGAGCTGATCGCCCGCGCCATCCACCGCAACAGCTCGGTCTCGTCGGGCCCGTTCGTCAAGGTCAACTGCGCCGCCATCCCGCCCGAGCTGATCGAGAGCGAGTTGTTCGGGCACGAGCGTGGCGCCTTCACCGGCGCCGTGGCCAAGAAGCGCGGCCTGTTCGAGGTCGCCGACGGCGG
>SXJR01000094.1 GCA_005779305.1 Myxococcales bacterium | reverse complement strand
GGGTGGCCTCGGTGTCGACCTTGACGGTCGCCTCGAGGAACGCCTTCAGCTTGCGGCCGGCGTCCGTCAGATCGAGGCCAAGGCGCTCCGCAAGCTGCGCCATCCGTCGCGCAGCAAGCGCCTCAAGGCCTTCGTCGAATCCTGACGGCCTGAGGATCGATCCGGACCGTCCAGGTCCAGGTCCACGTGGACGTCCACGTCGACGATCACGCCCACGATCACGATCACGATGGCGTGGCCGTGGCCGTGGGCTCAGGGCGCAGACGCCGCCCGCGGTGCATGCGGGCCGCGGGCCCTTCCACACGCCGCCTGATCCCCAGGTGGAACGCGCTACAATGAAGGCATGGCGCCGGCCGCGATCATCCTGATCGGCATGGGAGCGATGGTGCTGCTCGTGGTGGGCGGCCTCGACGTGCTCGAGGAGGCCAGCCGGCGTCACGGCGGCGTGCGCAGCCATCTGCCCGAGGCCCGGATCCACGTCGGGCGCGGGCGCGGGCGTGGCTTCGTCGCCGGGACCCGCTACGAAGGCCGCAACCGGGTCGCGCTGTGGTCGGCGCGGGTGGCCGGGTTGGTCGTGATCACCGTCGGGATCGGGGTTGCGGTGCTCGCCACTGGCGTGGCCATCCTGGCGAGCATCGTGGCCGGGATATCGTAGACTCGGAGGCGGAGGTTCTGGATGCTCCGCTTCTGCTCGATCACCTCCCTGATCGTGTTCGCCGCCGCGTGCGGCGACAACGTCGTGAGTCATTGCGACGACCCTGGCCGCGCCTGCACCTGGGCCGGCATCTCCGGCGAGTACGGCTTCACCGAGGACGGTCAGCACCGCCTCGAGACCAAGCTGTACTGGACCATGGACCTGTCGTTCGCCGCCGACGGCACGGTCTGGTTCATCGACTGGAACAACCACCTGGTGCGGCGGGTGCTGGCTGACGACACGGTCGAGACGCTCCTGGGCTGGACCGATCCGGTCTTCCCCGGTGACGGGCTCCAGGGCGGCGCCGAGCGCACGCCCGAGGGCGCGATGGGCACCGACGTGCAGCTCAACCACCCCACCGACCTGGCCCAGACCGCCGACGGCAAGGTCCTGGTGATGGCGTGGCACAACCACAAGCTGCGCCAGGTCGATCCGGCCACCGGCCGGGTGCGCATCCTGGCCGGCGCCGGCGCCGGCTACGCCGGCGATGGCGGCACCATCGACCAGATCCTGTTCAAGCAGCCCAAGGCGCTCGAGCTCGACGAGGCCGGCAACATCTACATCCTCGACCAGCAGAACTTCCGCGTCCGCAAGATCGACCCGGTCACCCGCGCGGTGTCGCTGGTGGCCGGCAACGGCATGCAGGGCTTCGCCGGTGACGACGGCATGGCCACCGCCGCGATGCTCAACTTCGAGGCCGGCTCGAACCCCGAGCCCTCGGGTGGCCTGGCCATCAACGCCACCACCATCTTCGTCGCCGACACGCTGTCGAACCGCGTGCGCGCGATCGATCGCACCACCGGCACGATCCGCACCATCGCCGGCACCGGCACCGAGGGCGGCAGCGGCGACGGCGGCCCGGCGCTCACCGCCGAGCTGGCCCACCCGCGTGATCTGGAGATCGGCCCCGACGGCGACCTCTACATCGCCGACACCGACAACAACCGCATCCGCGCCATCGACCTCGACACCGGCACCATCCGCACCGTGGCCGGCACCGGCGAGCTCGGCCTCGATCCCGACGACGATCGCCTCGCCACCGAGACCATGCTGACCCGTCCCTTCGGCATCGAGTTCGATCCCGCCGGCAACCTCTACATCTGCGACACCATCAACAGCCGCATCCTCAAGGTGACTCGATGACGCGCGCCTCGTGCTTCTACCTCGTCCCCTTCGCCCTCGCCGCCGGCTGCGGCGGTGACGGCCCCGAGCCCTGCGATCCCACCGTGGTCGGCAACATCTGCACCGTCGCCGGCAGCGGCGAGAGCGGGTACGACGGCGACGACGGCGACGCGCTCCTGGCCTCGATGTCCTTGCCCCAGGACACGCTCCACGGCGACGACGGCACGCTCTACATCCTCGACTGGAACAACCACCGCGTCCGCAAGGTAGGCGGCGACGGGATCATGCGCCACGTCGCCGGCCGCGGCGAGCTGGGCGGCACTCTCGACGATCCGGCGAACGACGACTTCAACCACCCGAGCGGGATGACCTTCGATCCCACCCGCACCAAGCTGGTCGTCGCCGCCTGGCACAACAGCAAGCTGCGCACGATCGACCTGGCCTCGAGCGCCGTGGTCGACACCTGCGGCGACGGCCGTCGCGCCTACTTCGGCGACGGCGGCCCGGCGATTGGCGCCACCCTCGACCTGCCGGCCAGCGTCGCCTACGCGCCCAACGGCGACCTGGTGATCATGGACCAGGCCAACCAGGTGATCCGCGCCATCGACGGCAACGGCACCATCCGCCGCATCGCCGGCGAGTGTGTGATCGACTCGCCACCGCCGGCCGGCCCGGGCCCCTGCGCCTCCGGCGTCGAGCCGATCGCCTGCCCGCAGCCGGGCACCGGCAGGACCACGTGTGGCGCGGTCTCGACCTGCGGCCTGCCTTGCACGCCGTCCTACGGAGGCGACGACGGTCCGGCGCTCGAGCTGCGCATGTCGCAGCCGTTCGGCCAATCGGCCGACCCCGGCGGCCGCATCGTGTTCGACAGCGCCGGCAATCTGTACTTCGCCGACCCGGTCAACGCGCTGGTCCGCAAGATCGACAGCGCCGGCATGGTCACGCGCTTCGCCGGCACCGCGCCGGTCGATCGCGTGCCGCAGTTCGGCTATGCCGGCGACGGCGGGCCCGCGCTCTCGGCCAAGCTCTACAACCCGGTCGATCTCGCGCTCGACAACGACGGCACCATGTACGTGTCCGACGTGTACAACCACTGCATCCGCGCCATCGCCCCCGGCGGCACCATCCGCACCGTGGCCGGCATCTGCGGCGACTCCGGCTTCGCCGGCGACCGCGGGCCGGCGACCGCGGCCGAGCTCAAGCGGCCGTATGGCATCGAGGTCGACGGCGACTTCCTCTACATCTCCGACACCGGCAACAACGTCATCCGGGCCGTCCGCCTGCGGTGAGCCGCGCCGGCGCGCTCGTGACGGCCTCCGTCGTCCTCGTCGTCACCGCCCTCGGGTGTGGCGACGACGGCGGCGACGAGCCGGTGTTCCCGGCCGACTACGCAGCGACCTACCAGGAGGTCCGCGACTGCCGCGGCAGCGCCGACCATGACCTCGGGCAGATCCGGGTACTGGCCGATCCAGCGGCGCTGGGTCCGTACCAGGCCCGCGACGTGCCCTTCCCGCTCGGCGCGGTCGTGCTCAAGGTCGAGTACGACTTCGGCGACCCCGACTGCACCGGCGAGATCACGCAGTGGACGGTGATGAAACGCGAGGACGGCGGCGACGCCGCCGCGCTGGGCTGGCGCTGGCAGCGAGTCGATCGTCAGCGCCGCGTGGTCACCGAGAACGAGCCGCGCTGCTTCGGGTGTCACCTCAACTGCGGCGTACCGCCCGACGGCTACCTCGGTACGTGTGCGGTCCCCTGATTGCCGATGGCCCGTTGCCTGTGCCTGTTGCTCGTCAGGGCGGAGTCGGAGTCGGAGTCGGAGTCGGATCGCTCGACGTGTGGTCATGGATCACGCGCCAGCCCTCGCGGCGACGCTCGAGGATCACCGAGAAGATGCCGGCGCCGGCGTTGGGGCCGTCGAGAGACCAGCGGCCGAGGACGACGGCGCCGTCGGCGCCGATGGCCTGGAGGCCGAGGATCTCGAAGCTGAGGGAGCCCATGGTCTCCTTGGCCTGGCCGTAGCGAGCGAGGAACTTGTCGTGGGTCTCCCGCCAGCCGCGGCGCACGTTGCCGCCCGAGGTGAACACCAGGTCGGGCACGCGGGCGTAGCCGTCGAGGAAGCCGTCGAGGTCGCCGCGGTTCCAGGCGGCCTGCTGCGTGGCCAGCACGGCGCGCACCGCGCGCTCGTCATCGGCGCCGAAGCGGCGCGCCGGCGAGCTACACCCGATCATCGACGCGAGACAGAGCCATGCAGACGCGCGCATGTCGACCGAGTACCACGCCTTGCCGCGTCGGCGCATGCGTGCAACGCTCGCCGCGACGTGCGCAGGATCGTGTCGGTGGCCATCGGTGCCGCGCTGCTCGTGAACGCCGGGCTCGGCGATCCGGCGCCGGCGCACGCCGGCCGTGCGACCTGCAACAACCCGGGCCTGCCGGCGGGCGCGTCGGGCTCGGGCGACCTCCTGCCCGGCCGCCTCACCCTCGGCGTCGGGTTCGCGCTCCTGCCGCTATCGTCGTCCGAGATCCTCGACGCGCAGGGCGGCGCGATCCAGTACGACTCGTCCTTCGTCGTGGCCGAGACCCGGCTCTCGGCCGGGTACGCGCTCACGCCCTGGCTGTCGCTCGAGAGCTCGCTGCCGTTCCGCGTGATCGACGTCGGCGTCACCTACCGCGATCCGGCCAGCGGGCAGATCGTGGTGCCCGCCGACGCCGGCATCCACGCCCGCGACGAGACCTTGCGTGGCCTCGGCGATCCGTCGCTCGGCGTGCACGTCGCCGACGAACGCGCCGGCCTCCGCCTCCACGCCCGCGCCGGCGTCACCCTGCCCCTGGGCGGCACCGAGGAGAACCCGTTCGTGCTGGGCATGATCGGCCAGGAGCACCAGCACCTCCAGCTCGGCACCGGCACGTTCATCCCGTCGCTCGCGCTCGAGGTCCAGCGCGCGGCCGGACCGGTGACGATCTCGGGCTGGGCGCTCACCTACCAGTCCCTCTACGACAACGGCCTTGGCTACCGCGCCGGCGACCGCTACTCCGCCGGCGTCAACGCGTCGTCGAGCCTGGGGCGGCGGGCGTGGAGCTTCAACCTCGCCGCCGAGGTCCACACCGAGACCGCCGAGACCTGGGACGGCATCACCTATCCCGACGAGGGCAACGCCGGCCGCACCGACGTCATGCTCGGCGGTGGCGCGGCGTGGCGGCCGCTGTCATCGCTGGCCGTGGTCGTCGATCTCAAGCTGCCGGTCTACGCGCACGTCGTCGGGCCCCAGCTCGACTACGGCCCGGTGCTGGGCCTGAGCGTGGTGGTGACCCGCGATCTGAAGCGCCGGCCGTCGTGGCGCGGCCTCGATCGCGCCGAGCTGGGCGCGCGCGGCAGCGCGGCGCCGCTCACGCCGGCGCCGGATCGCGTCACCGTGATCGATCTCTGGGCCGACTGGTGCGCGCCGTGCCGCGAGCTCGACCAGCGACTCGAGGCGCTGGCCCGGCGATTCCCCGATCGCCTCGCGGTGCGCACCCTCGACGTGGTCGACACCGACAGCGAGGCCTGGGCCCGCTACCTCGAGCCCGGCGGCTTCGCGCTGCCCCACGTGAAGGTGTTCGGCCCCGACGGCGTCCTGCTGTTCGAGCGCAGCGCGCCGCCGGCCGAGCTGGTGCGCGCGATCGAAGCCATCTTGGTCCGCCGCGCTGATCGTTGAGCCGGCGCCGGCGCCAGCGGGCCAGCGGGCCAGCGGGCCAGCGGGAATGGCCCGCGCGCGAGTGCGGTTGCTCGAGGGTGATCACCCGCGCCCGCCCGCTCCTCGCCCTGGCCCTCACCCTCGTCGGCCTCGGCGCCAGCGCCGCCGCCATGGCCGATACGCTCGCCGCGGCGCCGGCGTGGTGCGCGGCGAGCGGCTGCGCGACGGTGCAGGCGACGGGCTGGTCGCATCCGCTGGGCGTGCCGTTGCCCGTGATCGGCGTCGCGTTCTTCGCCACCATGCTGATGCTGTGCGCGACCGACGCTGGCGGCCTGCGCCGCGTCGCCGCGATCGGCGGCGCCGTGGTCGCGCTCGGGCTGGTCGGCGTGCAGGCCTTCGTCATCGGCGCGTGGTGCACGCTGTGCCTGGTCGCCGACGGCGCGGCGCTCCTCCTGGCGGCGACGATCCTCACCGCCCGCACCTGGCCGCGCCCGGCCCGCGCCGTGCTGGCCGGCGCCCTGGCGGT
>SXJR01000010.1 GCA_005779305.1 Myxococcales bacterium | reverse complement strand
GTGAGCTGGTAACGGACGAAGTCCTGGAAGATGACGCCGATGCGGCGGCGCAGGGCGGCGCGGTCCCATTCGCCGATGGGCAACCCGTCGACGAGCACGCGGCCGGTGGTCGGCGTGTAGAGACCGGCCAGGAGCTTGATGAGCGTGGTCTTGCCCGAGCCGTTCTCACCGACGATGGCGAGCTTGGAGCCGGGTGGCACGTGCAGCGACACGTCGGCGAGCGCGGGCGTGGCGGCGCCGGGATAGTTGAACGACACGTGCTCGAAGCGCACGCCATCGGCGGGATCGGGGCCCTTGGTGGCGCCCTGGCCGTCGGCCGCGGCGGCCCCGGCGACCGGCAGATCGAGCAGCTCGTAGAGCGTCGACAGGTAGAGGTTGTCCTCGTAGAGGCCGCCGACGTCGCCGAGCAGGCCGCCCATCGTCGCCTGGGCCTGGCGGAAGACCACGACGTACATGGTCATGGCCCCGAGCGAGATCTGGCGCTCGATCGCGGCCAGCGCGATCCACACGTACATGCCGTAGAACGCGACCGAGCCGAGGACGCCGAGGCCGAGGCCCCACAGGCCACGCCGCCACGTCAGCGCGCGATCGTCGGCGAAGACGCGATCGAAGATGGCCTGGTAGCGGCGCAGCAGGCGAGGCCCGAGGTCGTAGAGCTTGACCTCCTTGGCGTGGTCCTCGCGGGCCAGCACGGTCTCGACGTAGACCTGTTCGCGGGTCTCGGGCGTGCGCCAGCGGAACAGGCGGAAGGCGTCGCCCGAGAACTTGGCCTCGGCGACGAACGCCGGCAGGGCCGCGGCCACCAGCACCAGCAGCGCCAGCGGCGAGAACGCGGCGAGCAGGCCGAGCAAGCCGAGCACGGCGATCGCGCCCTGGACCAGCGAGAAGGTGCGCATCACCATCGACAGCGGCCGCGACGACGCCTCGCGCCGGGCCCGGGTCAGCATGTCGTAGGTCTCGGAGTCCTCGAACTGGGTGAGATCCAGCGTGAGCGACTTCTCGAGGATCATGACGTTGATGCGGTTGCCGAGCTGCGCGCGCAGGAGCGAACGCAGGATGTTGAGCAGCCGCGTCGCGATCATCAGCATCAGCGCCAGGCCGGCCTCGACCGCGACCCACACCAGCGCCGCGTCGCGATCGGCGACGGCGCCGGTCGCGGCCGCACGCACGATGGCGTCGATGAGGCGCTTGCCGGCCCACGCCATCGCCGTCGGCGCCAGGCCGGAGAGCACTGCCCCGACCGCGAGCGCGACGGTGACGCCGCGGCTGGTCGCCCACACCAACCCGAGCGCGCGCCGCGCGTAGCCGAACACGCCGAGCAGGTTCTTGAGGCTCAGCGAGCCGGCGCCGCTGGCCGGCGCGTGCTGCCGGTGCGGACTGCTGCCGCCGCCGCGCATGCCGGTCGCGTTTCCTGCCACGCCCGACTTTAGGCGCACGCTGCCCGGGTGTCAGCTACCCGACCCTACTGCCCGATCGTGCAGGCCCTTCGACGGGTCAGGATGATCCGCGGCCGGGGCGGGTCGCGACCGAGTCGACGAAACCCTTGAGCGAGCGATCCATCGTCTCGTCGTTCTCGACCACCGCCACCGTCGGGATGCGTTCCGAGATGCGGTGGGCGCGCGGAATGGGCTGATCGACGGTGCCGTCGGCGAGTTGCTCGGCGATGAGGGCGAGCTTGATGCCGGGGTTGGTCTGGTGGACGAAGTCGCAGAACTCGTCGCCGCCGGTCTGAGTCAGGTGCTCGGCCACGGCGACGCCTCTGATGTGGCTGCGCGGCCGCTCCATCAGATCGATCGCCTCGAGCGGGGTCGCCGCCTCGTAGGAATCGCAGCCGGCGGCGCGCAGCTTGTCGGCCACACGGCGGCGGCGCTCGGGCTGCTGATCGACCACGATCATGCGCGGCCGCCGCGACGCCTCGATCGCGGCCAGGACCTCGTCCTCGATCAGATCCTCGACCTCGGCGGCCAGCGGCGCGAACGAGATCACGATCTCGTCGATCGCGGCGCGGACCACGAAGCCATCGGCGGCGATCCACCCGTGCTCGCCGATCTCCATCTCGACCATCGCCGTGGTGCCCGGTGCTGGACACGGCGCGGCGTCGTCGGCGCGACGGATGCGCACTCCGCCCAGTGACAGATCGATGATCCGCCCCTTGAGCGCCAGCTTGGCCGCATGGATCACCGCCCCCGTCTCGAGACCAGCGCGGTAGTACCGGCGCCGCTCGACCCGCTCCTCCTCAGCTCGACGACGATCGTTCATGAGGCCCTCCCACCTCTTCGATAGTAAGGATCGCCATCGAAGCGGTCATCACCAAAATCACAATTCAGGCTCACCGCAATTTTCGTTTGGCGATGCCCTTCACCTTGCGGCGCTTGAGGCGCGTGGCCTCGCGGAGCCGGCGGTCGGTGCGTTCGATCATCTGCTGCTGGGCGTGTTTGGCCTGTGCGCTTCCGCCCCGCTGCACGTAACTCCCGTCGAACAACATGTCCCAGGCCCCACGCTGATCACCGAGTTGCATGTCGAGGAACAGGCGCAGCTCGTGCTGAAGCCGCGGATCCTCGATGGGCGTCAGCACCTCGACGCGGCGCTCCAGGTTGCGCTGCATGACATCGGCGGAGCCGATGTAGTACTCGGGCTTACCGCCGTTGTGGAAGTAGAAGATGCGGCCGTGCTCGAGGAAGCGGCCGACGATCGAGATGACGCGGATACTCTCGGAGATCCCGGGCAAGCCGGGCCGCAGCCGGCAGGTGTCGCGCACGACCAGGTCGATCTGCACGCCCTTCTGCGAGGCGCGATAGAGCGCCTTCACCACGTCGACGTCCTCGATGGCGTTGACCTTCCACTGGATGACGCCCTTGCTTCCCGCCTCCTGGTGGGCGATCTCGCGCTCGATCTTGTCGAGCAGCGCCGGCTTGAGGTGCTTGGGCGCCGGCAGGAGCTTGGTGTACTTGCGCTTGGGCTTGAAGCCGGTGGTCAGGTAGTTGAACAGCTCGGTGAGATCGCGGCCGATGCCGTCGTCGCAGGTAAACAGGCCCAGATCGGTGTACAGGCGCGCCGTGCCGGCGTGGTAGTTGCCGGTGGCGAGGTGGGCGTAGCGACGGAGGCCGTCGTAGTCCTGGCGCACCACGAGGATGGTCTTGCAGTGGGTCTTCAGGCCGACCACGCCGTAGGTGACGTGGATGCCGGCGCGCTCCATACGGCTGGCCCAGCGGAGGTTGGCCTCCTCGTCGAAGCGGGCCTTGAGCTCGAGCACCACCGCGACCTGCTTGCCGGCGGAGGCGGCGTGCATGAGGTGCTTGATGACCTGCGAGTCCTTCGACGTGCGGTACAGCGTCATCTTGATGGCGCGAACCTTGGGATCGCTGGCGGCCTCCTTGAGGAAGCGCTCGACCGACTGCTGGAACGACTCGTAAGGGTGATGGACGAGCAGGCTCTTGGCGTCGCGGATGCTGTGGAAGATGCTGCGATCGGGCGAGAGGTCGACGGGCTGGGTGGGCGCGTGCACCGGATCGTGCAGCTCGGGAAGATCGAGCAGCGCCAGCTCCATCAGATCGCGCTGACCGAGCATGCCCTCGGCCTCGAACACGTCGCGGTTCTCGTCGAGCGCGAGCTCGGCGGCCAGCTTGCCGCGCAGGAACGCGGTCATGGTCTTCTCGACCTGGAGGCGGACGATGGGCGCGAAGCGGCGCTCGCGCAGCTCGATCTCGATCAGCTCGAGCAGATCCTCGGCCGCCTCCTCGTCGCGTTCGGTCACCGCGTTGCGGGTGACGCGAAACTGAGCGCAGCTCTCGACCTCCATGCCCGGGAAGAGCAGGTCCAGGTTCTGCGCCATCACGTCCTCGAGCCCGACGAAGCGATTGGGCCCGACCGTGATGAAGCGCGGGATACCGGCGCCGACCGGAACCTTCACGCGCGCGAGCAGGAGCTCGGGATCGTGCGGGTAATGGAGCGTGACCAGCAGGTTGAGCGAGAGGTTGGAGATGAACGGGAACGGGTGGGCCGGATCCATCGCCTGGGGCGTGACCAGCGGGAAGATGTTGTGCAGGTAGTACTCGCGCACTCGCGCCTGATCGGCGGCGTCGAGATCGCTCCAGCGCGTCAGCACCACGCCGGCGACGCGCAACGCGGCGAGCAACGCCTCGAGCACGGCGGCGCGGCGCTTCTCGAGCTCGTGGATCTCGGCGAGGCATTCCTGGATCTGGCGGATCGCGGTGCGGCCGTCAGCGGTCGACGCGTGCAGGCCGGCGCCGACCTGCTGCTTGAGCCCGCCGATGCGCTTCTGGAAGAATTCGTCGATGTTCGACGAGACGATCGAGAGGACCTTGAGCCGCTCGAGCAGCGGCACCCGCTCGTCCTCGGCCTCGCGCAGCACGCGCCAGCAGAAGTTGAGGTACGTGAGCTCGCGGTTGAGAAAGAGCTCGGGCGCGCTCAGGTCAGTGGTGGCCACGACCGCGCCGGCGCCGGGATGGGACGGCGTACGGGCGCCCTCGGGGGTGGGGCGCGCGGTCGTCTCGGCGTCGTGCTCGTTGGCGACGACCAGCCTCTCGGTGGACTCGGGCAAGGGCAGGATATCCACCAGACGGTGGACTCCGGAGTGACTCGCCGACGGCGGCATTTGCGACCAGGAAGTATAGCCGTCCGACGTGGTGGCCGCGTGGCGGGCCGGCCGGGTCAGCGAATCGTACCCAGGACCTGTCCGGTCGCGGCGTCCATCACCTTGATTTCGCGAGGCGTGACCCGCCAGGTCCGACCGCCGGCCGTGATGTGCGGCGCGTCGTCGCGGCCGGCATCCGGGACCGGCGCGTCGCTGCCATCGCCGAGCCGCAGGGCGCGGGACTGAACGCCGCCGCCGTACCGCAGGACGATCAGGTCGCCGACCCAGGCGGCACCCTCGGGGCGATCGGGCAGCGGGCGGCGCCACATGAGGCGACGCTGTTCGAGGTCGAGCCCGAAGATCTCGCTGCCACCGTCGGCGGCGCTCACGAGCTCGACGCTGTGGTGGCCGTTGCCGACGGTGACCACGGTGGGCAAGTTCTGGCCCGTCGGGTCGGGCTTGGTGCCCGGCGTGAGGTCGAACAGGTCGAGCTTGGCGCCGGTCGCCGCATCGAACGCGAACACGAAGGGATGGCCGCCGCGCACCACCCGCGCGGTGATCGACCGAGGTGACGCCGCCAGCGCGATCACGCCGGGGTGACCGGCGTAACGCGGGATCATGCCGCGCCAGCGCAGGCGAGTGCCGTCGTAGACCTCGAGGAACGCGCGATCACTCGACCGCTCCTTGCGCACCACCACCGCGCCGTCGGGCGTGGCCAGGGCATCGACGAACTCGCCGGGCCGCGGCCGCGCCTGCACCACCCACCATGCGCCGATGCCGCCGAGCGTGAGCCCGAGCGACATGACGATGGCGACGACGACGGTTCCGGAGCGGCCGCGCACGGCCGGACCCTACCACTTCACTCTTCGGTCGACTCGCCGGCCTTGGCGTCAGGGGGCGGACCGGCCGGCTTGTGCTCGAACGGCTTGGGCCGCGACAATCCGCCGCTGGCCTCGGTGGCCTTGGCCATGACCAGGACCTTGCGGCCGACCGCGAAGAAGACGGTCATCTTGCTGAGTTCGACGCTCTCGACCACGCCGGTGCCAAAAGTCGGGTGCTCGACGCGCTCGCCGACGGCGAAGCGTTCGGTCGCCTTGTAGGTGCGAGCGGGCTTGCTGAGATCGGCGGCCACGGCCGGCGTGTCGAAGCGCTGCACCACCGCGTGAGCGCGCGGCGACCGCGGCGGCGACGACGTGCTCGACGACGAACGCCGCGGCGGCGTGATGCCCTTGGGGTTGCGATAGCGATGCTGCGCCCCGCATTCCTTGCAGATGACGCGGACGATGTCCTCACCGACCTTGGCGACAACGACGTGCCACACGTCGCCGCACTTGCTGCACAGCGCTTCGATGTCTGCGCCGGTAGGGACGCTCATGGGCCCACCGGCCGCTGGACGGAGATCGCTCGCACGCAGACTCGCTCGCTCATGAGCGATCCATCATACACTGGACTCGCACATGAGCAGCGTCCGCCTGCGCCCACTCGCCGAGAGCGACGTCGACCACATCATGACGTGGGTCAACGATCCGGAGATCACCGGCAACATCGCCGCCTTCTCGGGCCACGCCTTCTCGCGCGAGGACGAGGTGGCCTACGTGCGGCGCACCATCGCGTCGAAGACCGACGTGGTCTTCTCGATCGAGGACAGCGCCACCGGCCGCTACCTGGGACAGACTGGCATTCATCAGATCCACGATCGCAGCAAGGTTGGCCGGCTGGCCTGCATCGTCGCCGCCCGCGGCGACATGGGCCGCGGTTACGGGACCGGCGCGATCCGCCTCGTGCTCGACCACGCCTTCGGCCCGCTCGGCCTGCACAAGATGTGGCTGATGGTCTTCAGCCATAACGAGCGCGGCCGCCGCATCTACGGCAAGCTCGGCTTCGTCGAGGAAGGCGTGCTGCGCGAGGAGTACTTCCACCAGGATCGCTGGTTCGACATGATCCGCATGAGCATGCTCGCGCGCGAGTGGACGGCACTGCGAGCCTCCGGCGCGGCGTGATCCGCTGCGCGCTGCTCGAGCTCTTCTTCCCTGGCGCCGGGTACGCGCTCACCGGCCACCTGCGCGCCGCCGCGCTGTCGATCGCGGCGATGGTGGGGTGCGTGGCGGTGTGCCTGACCACGCCGTGGGCGTTGTACGCTCTCCTCGGCGCGCGGCTGGCCGCGGCGCTCGACGCCGGCCGGCGCGGCCGACCCGGCGACCGCGGATGGAACTGGCGCGCGATGCTCCTGGTCGGCTCGGTCGGCTCCGGCACCCTGGTGCTCGCGCGCCTCGAGGTGATCGAGGCCTTCGAGGTGCCGTCGGAGAGCATGTCACCGACCATCGTGGTCGGCGATCGCTTCCTGGTCGACAAGCTGACCGTGCGCTGGCGCGCGCCGGAGCGCGGCGAAGTGATCGCGTTCCACCTCGGCCGCAGGGTGTACGTGAAGCGAGTGATCGGTCTCGCCGGAGACGAGATCGTGATGCGTGGCGGCGTGCTGCGCGTCAATGATGCCGAGGCGGCGCGACGGCCGGCAGGCCCCGACCTGTTCGAGGAACGCCACGGCGGCCATCGCTACCGCACGCACAGCGACGACGAGCTGACCTATCCCGACGTGCGCGATGCCCTGGGCACGCTCGACTGCGGTGGCCCGGTGCCGACGCTCGGACAGGGCACGCGAGCGATGGAACTGACCGGCGCCTCCGGCTGCCGGGTGCCACCGGGCTGCGTGTTCGTGCTGGGCGACAACCGCGTCGACAGCGCCGACTCGCGCTCCTGGGGCGCGGTGCCGATCGAGCGCGTGATCGGGCGCGTGGTCGGCGTCGAGTGATGGCGCGCCGATCAGTGCCGCTCAGGGAGCGCAGATGCCGTAGTTGGCGCCGCCGACGCTGAGCGCGGGGTTGAAGCCGACGCAGGTGGTGCCGGCCTGGGTCGCGCACTCCTGGCCGCCGGTGGTGAGGTTACAGACCTTGCGGCAGCGGGTGAGGGCGTTGTAGGTCGAGCACAGCGTGTTGGCGGCGCAGGTGGTGTCGCTGGTGCAGATGCTGCCGTGCGGGCTGGCGCCGGGCGCCGTGCAGTCGACGATGTCGCGATCCACGTTGCCGGTGAGCGCGTTGTTGACGGTGAAGAAGGCGCACTTGCCGGCGCCGGGCGGGCACGGGCCGGCGGCGCTGTTGGTCGGGCTGCAGTTCGACGAGCACACCTGCACGTTGGGGATGGGCGTGGTGCCATTGACGACCTGGATGACGCACTGACCGCGGGGCTGGCCGCAGTCGCTGGACGCGTCGCAGTACTGCTCGCAGTGAGCGGCGGTGCCGCTACCGAGGCAGACGTAGCCGGCGGCGCAGTAGCTGGGCTGGGCCGTCGCCGGCGAGCCGCTGTAGCAGCTCGAGGTCTCGGTGCCGGGCATGTTCACGGCCCGGCACGAGTTGCCCACGAGGTCGGTGAAGTCGAGATCGCAGACCAGCGGCGGCGTGCAGCCGCACTGCGCGTAGAGGTCGCAGGGCGCGGTCGGACAGGTGTTGGCGTCGGTGGGTGCGTCGGTGGGCGCGTCGATGGTGGTGCCGTCGATGCCGGCAGCGTCGATGGCGGCGGCGTCGAGAGCCGCGGCGTCGGGGGTCGAGGACGAGGCGTCGGGGTCGGTCGCGTCGGGGTCGGTCGACGCGTCATCCGTGGTGGCCGCGTCGTCGTCCCCGGCGGCGTCGACCGCGGTCCCCTCGGGGCGCGAGCTGGCGCAGGCGGCGAGCCCGGCTGCCAGCAGGACCAGCGCAAGGACCAGCGCTCGGCGCGTCACCCAGGAGGACATCATCTGGCACATGGTTGGTCAGGCAGCCTACCGAGCGCAAGGGCGCTTCTCACGCTCCTGCTGACTCGGCTGATGCCCCGAGATAGTGGGCAAAATGCCTACATCAACAAAGGTTTGCTAGGCTGCGGTGGTGACCCTGGCAGCCGCCGACCAGCTCACGGCGGAGGGCAACGAGCTCTTCCAGCGCCACGAGTACGTTCAGGCGCATGCGCGCTTCGAGCGCGCCGTCGCGATCTTCCCGTCGCACCACCAGGCCTGGAAGGGTCTCGGTCACTGCCTGCTCTGCCTGTCCCGGCCTGGCGACGCGGCGCGCGCGTTCGACAAGGCGATCGGCCTGCGCCCCGACAGCGCGACCGCGCTATGGGGCGGCGCCCTCGCCCACGCCGATCTCGGCCACCGCATCGTGGCCCAGAACTACCTCAAGCGCGTGCTGGCGCTGCAGCCGACGTGGCTCGAGCTGGCGCTGTCGGTGCCGGCGCTCGCCGTGTTCCTCCAGCTCTCGGCGCGCGCAGGCGAGCTGATGCGCACGGCGCTGGGCGCGTTCAGCGCCAAGTCCTATCGCCACGCCGCCGACGCCAGCCGCGTGATCGACGTGGCCCGCTTCGGCGACACGCCCGAGCACGGCATGGTCACGTACGGCTCGCTCGGGCTGTCGAACGTGGTGTGGCCCGATGGACGACCGCGGCTCGAGGTGCTGATCGCGACCGCGGTGGACGGCGCCGCGTCGCCGCAGATCGTCGCCAACGCGGTCTTCCACGTGATGGACTCGGGCTTCTATCCGCAACCCGGCACGATGGTGCGCGATCTGGTCGGCGTGATCGGCGCCGGCGACCTGTCCCTGCGGTTGCCGCACGCCTACTTCACCGTGCCGCGCCGGTGGGGGCTGCGGCTGCCGCTCGACGAGGGCCCACCGCCGATCACCTTGACCATGGTGGTGCCGGTGAGCGACGCCGAGTACCAGTACTGGAAGACCCATGGCGATCAGGCGCTCGAGGCCAGGTTCGCGGCGGTGTCGATGGAGCCCGCCGACCTGCGCCGGGCCAGCGTCGTCTGAGGCGGCGTCGGTGCTATGCTCCGGCCGATGTTCGGCATGGGCGGCACGGAAATCCTGGTGATCCTCGTGGTCGCCATGATCTTCCTCGGACCCGACAAGCTGCCCGAGGCGGCGGCGAAGATCTCGAAGGGCATCCGCGACATCCGCAAGCAGCAGCGCGAGCTCACCCGCACGATCGAGGAAGACAGCGAGATCGGCGGCGCCCTCAAGGAGCTGAAGAGCGCGCTGCGAGGTGACGAGGCGCGGCGGCCGCCAGTGCCGCCGCGAAAGCCGCAACCGGCGGTGCAGGCCGACGACGCCGCGGCGGCCCTGAATGCGTCCGCCGCCGGACCCGCAGCCGCAGCCGCAGCCACAGCCGCAGCCGCAGCCGAACCCGCAGCCGCAGCCGAACCCGCAGCCGCGACCGAACCCACAGGCGCGACCGAACCCGCGGCCGAATCCGAGTCGGTTGCGGCAGCCGAACCCGATCCCGACGACCCAGCTCGCCTGATCCGTCCTGCTGCCGGCACCGCCAAGCGCGAACATGGGTGAACCCGCCGAGGAGACCGAGCTCGACGACGGCCGCATGCCGTTCCTCGAGCACCTGCGCGAGCTGCGCGTGCGCCTGCGCAACGCCGCCATCTTCTTCCTGATCGGCTTCAGCGGCTCGTGGTTCTTCGCCGAGGACATCTACGCCTGGCTGCGGGTGCCGCTCGAGAACGCGTGGGCCCACCACTCCGACCGCCTCGGCACCGACGTGAAGATGCACTTCGGCTCGATCGTCGAGCCGTTCTGGGTCTACCTGTCGGTCGCGCTGTGGGCCGGCATCTTCGTGTCGAGCCCGTTCATCTTCTTCCAGCTTTGGAAGTTCGTCGCGCCCGGGCTCTACAAGAAGGAACGCAACACCGGCATCTGGTTCTCGGTGTTCTCGGCGGCGTTCTTCATCGCCGGCGCCGCGTTCTGTTACTTCTTCGTGCTCGAGCGGCTCTTCGTCTTCTTGCTCGGCTACGCCAACGCCAAGACCGAAGCCACGCTGTTCCTGCGCGACTACTTCGATCTGGCGCGCAACATGATGCTGGCCTTCGGCGCCGTGTTCGAGCTGCCGGTGCTGATCTACTTCCTGGCCAAGATCGGCCTGGTCACCCATCGGGGACTGTGGAAGTTCAATCGCTGGTTCGTCGTCATCGCGTTCATCGTCGGGGCGGTGCTGACGCCGTCGCCCGACGTGGTCACGCAGGTGATGATGGCCCTGCCCATGATCGTCCTCTACAACCTGTCGATCATCGTGGCGTGGGTGGTGGTGAGGAATCGAGAGAAGTCCGTCGCTGAATGACCTACACGACCTCGTCACGGTGAGGTCGCTTGCAGTGCTTTCACGCAGACACGATTCTTCGATCGCCTACATTGCGACCTCACTGACGGGCTACGCAGGATGACGCTGGGTCAACTACGACCCGGAGGGACCATGCGTAACTTCCCGCGTGTGACACTGCTTGTGTCTTTTGGCGTGTTGCTTGGAGGGGGGACCGCTTGCACCGAGCCCGAGGATGTCGTCGAACCCGTCGACGATGAACAGCTCGGCCAGACTCAGTCGCAGGAGCGACTCTCGTCGGCAGAGCGCCGGGGGCGCGATATCTGGTTCAACAACACGTACGGCGGCGGCGCGTTCTTCGCGTTCCTCGCCCAGCACCCGGATCCGTCGAAACGCATCCGCATCGCCTTCACCGAGGTGCTCAACACACCGCGCGCCGATCGGTTCGCGCAGTGGGGTCTCATCAACGATCCCGACTGCGAGGCCAACCCGGCTGGCGGTCCCGACGTCTGCTCCGATCCGTCCGCCACCGGCGTGGTCGGCATCCGCAAGGAGCCCGGGCCAGCCGGGACGACGTTCTTCGGCGTCGCCTGCGCCTCGTGCCATGCCGGTTTCGATCCCAACAATCCGCCGGCCGATCCGGCCGACCCGAACTGGGCGAACATCCACCCGACCATCGGCAATCAGCACGCGAAGTTCAGCAAGATCTTCAGCCACAACCTCGCGGCCACCGACGTGCGCCGCTTCATGTTCGCCGGCTGGGCCGACGGCGCCGTCGACACCACCGCGCTGTTCAACGACAACATCATGAACCCGGGCGTGGTCACCGCGTTCTGGGACCAGAAGAAGCGCCGCACCTTCGACATCGGCACCGGGCACGAGGAGCTGCGCAACGGCCAGGGCGGCGAGGACGACGCCGGCGGCAACCTCGCCTCGGTCCGCGTCTACACCAACATCGGCGTGTGCTTCGCCGAGTGCGTCGCGCCCCGCCCCGATCGCCCCAACCCGGGCGCGCCGATCGACATCGTGCAGTGCAAGCGCGACTGCGCCAACTATCCGCCCGACGAGGACCTCGACGACATGGGCACGTTCCTGCGCTCGGTGAAGGCGCCACAGTACCCCGGGCATCCGCACCAGGTGCTGACCTACCTGCGCGGCGGGCTCACCTTCGCCGCGACCTGCAGCAACTGCCACTCGGTGACCGGCGAGGGCCGCAAGGTCTACTCCGACGACGAGATCAACCCGATGGACGCGCAGACCACCAACACCTGCCGCGCCAGGTCGACCAACTGGGACACAGGCAAGCTGTGGGCCCAGTTCTCGTCGGACGTGTTCAAGAACCGCGGCTTCAAGGGCTATCGCACCATGCCGCTGACCGGCATCTGGTCGACGGCGCCGTTCTTCCACAACCAGTCGGTCGGCCCGTGGGCGACGGCCAGCGCGGCCCCGCCCGAGCGGGCCCAGGCCTACGAGGCGGCGATGCTCGAGATGATGAGCACGACCCGCGTGCCCAAGGTCAACGTGCTGCCGGTCGCGCTGGGACCGACCATTCCCGCCGGCACCCCGCTCACCTACGTCTTCTCGCGTGACCCGGCGACTGGCCAGCTCCTCTGCGATGACGTGATCGAGAACCGCGGCCACACCTACGGCGCCGAACTGTCGGCCTCGTCGAAAGCGGCGCTCATCTACTGGCTGAAGTACCAGTAGGGACACGCCTTCGGTCGTCATTGACCGCCGCACGGACCGGATCGAAGATCCGGCCATGCGGCGGTCGTGTCTGGTCCTCGTGCTCGCGGCTGCGTGCGGTGGCAGCGGCGACGACGGCGGCGGTGGCGACGCCGCCATCGACGCCCCCGGCACGTCGGGCGACGGGGGCAGCGGCGGCGCGAGGTGCGCGCCGGTGCCGCCCGCCAGCGGCGCCACGATGACCGTGGCCAGCGCGAGCGCGCTCGCCGCCGCCATCGAGAGCGCGACGCCCGGCCTCACCATCGAGGTCGCCGCGGGCACCTACGACGTGCGTGGCGTGCGGCTGTGGATCGACACGCCAGGGGTGACGCTGCGCGGCGCCACCGGCGACCGCGGCGACGTGCGGCTCGAGGCCGGGCACGTGCCGTTCCTCGGCGGCGTGATCAACGTCGCCGCCGACGACGTCACCATCGCCCACCTCACGATCGTCGAGGGGCGCTTCCACGCCATCCACGTGTTCGGGACCGACTCGCCCACCGAACGCACCCGCATCCACGACGTGCACGTGATCGATCCCGGCGAGCAGGCCATCAAGATCAACTCCAACCCCATGGACGCCGACGGCGGCGAGGTCTCGTGCTCGCACCTCGAGTTGACCCGCGGCGGCGCCGGCTTCGTGACCCAACAGGTGTCGAGCGGCAGTCGTTGCTACACCGGCGGGATCGACGCTCACCGGGCCCGGGGCTGGACCGTGCGCGACAACCACATCGAGGGCTTCTGGTGCGCCGGCAGTGGCGGCGAGTACCTGAGCGAGCACGGCATCCACTTCTGGCGCGGCTCGCGCGACACGCTGGTGGAGCGCAACCTGCTGGTCAACAACGCCCGCGCCATCGGCCTCGGGCTCGACAGCCAGGGCCGGACCTACGCCGACACGCCGTGCCCGGGCGTGACCATGGCCGGACATTACGGTGGGGTCATCCGCGCCAACGCGATCGTCGGCAACGACGCCACGCTGTTCGCCTCCGGCAACGGCATGGACACCGGTATCGCGCTGTGGTCGGCGTGCGGGGCGACGGTGATCCACAACTCGATCGGCACCACCGGGGCCCCGTTCACCGGCATCGAGTGGCGCTTCGCCGAGACCAGCGTCACCGTCGTGAACAACCTGGTGACCGCGCGCATCCTCGCTCGCGACGGTAACCCGACGTCGATCGAGGCCGGCAACCTGGCCAGCGCCGCGCCGTCCTTGTTCGCCGATGTCGGCGGCGGGGATCTCCACCTCGCCCCCGGCGCCAGCGCCGCCATCGATCAGGGCGCCACCGGTTACGAGGCGGTGACCGGCCTGGACCTCGACGGCGAGACTCGCACCAGCGCGCCCGACGTCGGCGCCGACGAGCGCTGACCACCGGCCGGGAGCTGCTTCGGCGTCGCGCCGGACGGCAGCGCGTGCACGGCTTCGAGCGCGCGCTCGACCAGCGCCGCGGCGTCGTAGCCGCCCGACCAGCCGACCTGGGCCCAGTGATCGATCTCGGCCTCGGCGATCACCTCGCCCCATGCCTGCGACCAAGCCGGCACCAGGCCATCGCTCGCGCCGTGGCCCGACAGGTACGCGTGCGTCGGCCGGAGAAGCGGATGGACGCGCCGTCGCTCCCTGGTCGCGGCCACCACGCTCACGTAGGTCACGCCCTCCACGTCCGGCGTCTCCTGGTTGAACGTCGCCAGCTTCTCCGTGGTCAGCCAGTCGACGCCATCGCTGCCCATCCCCACCCGCGCCAGCGCGCGGCGGAGCTGCGCGGCCGGCCCACGCACCAGCGCGTCCGCCACCGGGGTTCCGCGATGCGGCGTCCCGATCGTCACCAGCGCCGTCACCTTCTTGCTCGCGCCTCGCGCCAGCGCCCACCGCGCATCTAGCCCGCCCAGGCTATGCGCGACGATCACCACCCTATCGCTCCTTAGTTGCTCGAGAAACTCGAGCAAGACCTGCCCTCGCACCGGCGTCCCGCCCAGCATCGGCAACCGCACCACGCTGACGTCCATCCCTCTCGCCTCCAGCCTCCTCGCCACCCTCCGGAAGTAATGGATCCTCGCCCTCCCCACTCCGAACGATCCGAATCCCAGGATTCCGTGCACCAGCACCACCGCCGGCCGGCCCGCCTCCGCATCCGCATCCGCATCCGCATCCGTGGCCGTGGCCGTGGCCGTGGCCGTGGCCGTGGCCGTGGCTCCGTCGGGCCGCACATACGGCCACACCCATACCCACGCCACGCCCACCAGCGCCTGCACGCACAGGACCGCGATCGCAATGACGAGCGCGTGCTGCATCCCAGCACCGTGTCACCGACGTCGATTCACATCAACGCGAGCTGACTTCAGTGCCGCACGTTCACGGGGCTGTCACAGTCGACAGCACGTGCGGCGGCGAGTGGGTCTTGTCGAGCTGATCCCAGACCAGGCGGCCGCCGCCGGGCAGCGCCGCGATGTGGAAGCCGTCGAGCAGATCGCCAGTCGCCATGTCGCTGTGGGTCCAGGTCGTGCCGCTCTTCGTCGCCGTCACCAGGTTCGAGGTGGTGCCGTCCTGATAGGCGATGAAGGGCGCGCCGTTCGAGATCCAGATCACCGCACCGGCGCCGACCGAGTGGGTGCGGTCGCCCTGGCGCACGCCGTCGTCGACGACGACCGGGGTGCCCGGGCTCGAGCCGTAGGTGGTGTAGAGGAGCTGATCGCCGAGCGCGTCCTGATAGGCGATGTGGATCGTCCCGGTCGCATCGACCGCGGCCGTGGCCCACATGCCGTCGTCGGCGCCGTCCTGGCCGTCGAGCAGAGTCTCGGCGAAGCTGCCGCTACCGGCGCTTGACTCGGAGTGCGCGACCAGCGCGGTGCGCACGCGATCGTAGTGGACGATCACGAGGCGGCCGTCGGGCATGGCCAGCACCGTTGGAAAGAGGCCGATGCCGCCGGGGATGTCCTCGATCTTGGGATCGGGGACCTCTTCGCGGCAGACGTTGGCCACGCAGACGTCGGTGTCGGCGCAGGCTGGGTTGCACGTCCCCGACGGGGCCACGCAGGTCTGGGGCGCGCCGTCCATCGCCGGCACCACGCAGGCCTGGTTGCCGCACAGGCCGGCGCAGCTCGATGGCGCCGAGGCGATGACGGCGATGTCCCAGTCGCCGGGGTTGTTGGGCGACATCGACGACGCGCGTGCCAGCCGCAGCTCGGTGACGCGCGTGCCCATGGCGCCGATCACGCCGGTGGCCAGGTACGCGATGGCCGGCCCCGACGAACCCATCGCCATCGAGGTGTGCAGGCCGATGACCTCGGTGCCCTCGGGCACGTCGACGTCGTGGGTGGCGAAGTGGTCGCGCGAGGTCTCGACGGCGAAGCGGAGCGCCTTGCGCTCGCGATCCTGGTATGCGGCGCGGACCAGCCCGCCCGAGAGGCCGACCGCGGTCCAGGCGCCGACGTCGGGCCCGGTACCCTCGATGCCGCCGCGGTAGCCGCTGGGGTCGTAGATCGGCGTCTCGTCGGGGACGCCGTCGACGACGTGGTAGCTGAGCTCGCCGCCAGCCGACACGTCGGCGAGCACGATGTCGCCGAGCGTGGTGTCGTAGGTGGTGATGACGGTGCGGTTGCCGTCGCCGGCAATGGCGTTCCAGCGGCCGATCGGACCCTGCAGCACCTCGCCGGGCAGACAGTCGACGTCGCCGCAGGGCGGTGAGCCGCCGCAGTTGCACGCCGGCAGCACGGCGCCGACGACGAGCACCGCCAGGCGCCTCGACCAGCGCCCCAGCGGGGTCCGCGCCGCCGCGCGGCGGCGACGGGCGAGCAGCAGGCCGACGATCACGAACAGCACCGCCGCGCCGCGCGGGTCGCCCGAGGCGCCGCAGTTGCAGCCGCTCTCGCCGGGCGCGCCGTGGAAGTCGGCCCGGAACAGCGCCGTCGAACCGCGGGTCGGCGCCATGTTGCCGACCTCGTCGTAGACCTCGACGTCGAGCTCGATGGGCGACGCGTTGCCGAGCTTGACCTCGGCCGGCAGCTCGACCTCGTGCCAGTCGCCCTTGCGCAGGCGCCAGCGCCCGATGAGCTTCTCGCCGGAGACGGTGTCCTTGCCGCCGATGCGGATGATCGAGCCGTTGGTCTCGAGCACCGGCTCGGGCGCGATGGTGTCGATGATGGGATCGAGCTGCACCGGCGTCTGGTCGACGCTGTCGGGCTGCCCCGGCCGGCGGGACCGCACCTCGATGGTGTGTTTGCCCTGCATCCAGAACAGGTTCGACGACAGCGTGCGTCGCGGCGACGGGCTCCACGCCGACCAGGTGCCCTGATCGACGCGCACCGACCACTCCAGATCGGGCTCGCTGCCGCCGAGCGCCAGCTCGTAGCGCGGCCGCCGCTCCTTGGTCCAGCGCTCGGGGTTGTCGAAGATCTCGGTGCCGGGAAGCTCCTGGCCGAGGATGACCGCGGTGGTCTCGACCGGCTGCGGGCGCGGCGATGACGCCGGCATCAGCTCGCCGAAGATGGCCAAGAACGCCTTGTTGTCGACGGCGGTGATCGAGGTGACGCTGATCGACAGGCCACCGATCTCGGGCACCTGGAAGGCGCCGAGGCCGCCGATGAGCTGGGGCAGGGCCAGATCGAGGATCATGGGGAAGATGGCGGCGAGCTGGGCCGGGCTCTCGACCAGCGGTTCGCTGTTCTTCACGGTCAGGTTGGTGAACGCGCCGTCGACGTCGCCCAGCACCGGGGTCAGCGAGCCGTCGGCGCCGGCCTCGAGGCCGATGGGCAGGTGAACGTCGGCGACCAGCGTGAAGATGCGGATGTACTGGTCCTCGATCTGGGCGAAGAAGTCGACCTCGAGCTGTTCGAAGCGGAGATCGAGCAGCGGCTCGTCGACGACGCGGCCACCGTTGCCATCGTCCATGAACGTGTTGAGGCCGAGCTCGATGGTCGGCGGCTTCTGCGGGCGCAGTCCGACCGCCATGCCTCGCGAGCCGCCCGACAGGTTGGGCAACGACTGCAGGAACAGCGCGAACGTATCGGTGGTGAGCAGGTCGACCGTCGACGCCCCGACGGTCATGCACAGGATGCCGCCGTCGTAGCCGGCGTAGGCGAAGTTGTCGAGCTGGCTCTCGTGCACGCCGATGGCGACGTCGAAGGTCTGGCTGTTGTCGGGCCGGGTGTTGCCCTGGAAGAAGTTCGACTGCGGGATGGTGACGCGCGCCGGCGCGGTCGCCGGCGGGCCGCAGCGGTCGCGCATCTGCCCGGCCGGCAACATGCCGCCGAGCATGCCGAGCGCGATTCCATTGGAGTTGGTGGTGGCGTAGCCGCCCAGAACCTCGTAGAGGTCCATGGCGCCGCCCGCGCCGGGCAGAAGGCCAGCGCCGGCCAGGCGACCGGCGACGCCGAGCTCCTGCAGGCAGGTATTCGCGTCCTTCATGCACACGTTGTTGGTGCAGGCGGTGGCGAACGAGCCGCACTCGGAGACGTTGCCCGACGGGCAGGCCTTGCAGGTCTGCTCGGTGATGGCGTCCCGGATCGCGTCCTGGAAGGTGCTGGTCAGCGTGCCGAGGAAGACGCCGAGTCCGAGGCTGGCGATGGTGCAGCCGAAGTTGCCGGTGAGCGTCACGTCCTCGCTGGCGAGCTGGGTGATGGTCACGTTGGGGATATCGATGCGGGTGGTCCCCGCCATCGCGTCCTGCACGAAGTTGACCGGGAGGTCGACGCGCAGATCGTCGACGCTGCCCGCGGTGGTGTCGATCTTGATCCCGCAGTCGCCGACCAGCGGGATGTTGACCGGGATGTCCATCATCGTGCGCACGCGGGCGCGCAGGGTCACGTCGAGCCGCGACTGGTTGGCCACCGGCGTGAGCACCAGGCGCGGCTGATCGCCGGGCTGCCTGACGAGATCGATGACGATCGGGCCGCATGGCGAGACCGGGTTGCCGCCGGGACAGCACGTCGCCGGCGAGCCGCCACAGTTGGCCGGCGCCTCGAAGGTCAGCGGCCCGCCGGTGAGACCCGAGATCAGCGCCGCCGGATCGGCGGTGACCGCCTGGAGGCCGGTCTGCGAGACGCGGATCTGCGCGGCGTTCGGGGTGCGCTGCGCCGCGGGGAAGCCGCCCGGGATGGGCGTCAGGCACGAGCAGCCGTCCCCGCTGCAGCCGGCGAGGACGAACGCGAGCAGGTACACAGCCGGGGCGATTCCCCGACGACGCGTGATGCTGGTTTTCATGGTCTCCCCCACCCGCCATGCGGGCGCGAACGTATGGGAGACCAGTGTGCACCCGCGGTCAAGCAACCGATCGAGACTCCCGGTGACCTCACCCCCTCCTGATGTCGCGCTGATGTCGAATGCGCCCTCCGGAGCAATGCGACGCTGCGCACATTGGCCCGGGCCGGGGCCTTGGCGATAATCGGATCGTGGAGACTGTCGCGGCCCGCTTCGACCTGTGCGAGCGTCGGGGATCGGGCGGCATGGGCGCGATCTTCCGGGCCATCGACCGGGTCACCGGCCACACCGTCGCCCTCAAGCTCCTGCGCGAGGACCGCGTCTCCGAGGTCGACCGCTTCGAGCACGAGGCCGAGGTGCTGGCCACGCTCGAGCACGACGCCATCGTCCGCTACGTGGCCCATGGTCGGACCGCCGACGGCGTGTTCCTGGCCATGGAGTGGCTCGACGGCGTGGACCTGACCGAGCGGCTCGAGCGCGGACCGCTGACGCCGGCCGAGACCATCGAGATGCTGGCCCGGATCGCCGAGGCCCTGGGCACCGCCCACACGCGCGGCATCGTCCACCGTGACGTCAAGCCGTCGAACATCTTCCTGCCCGGGGGCGATCCGGCGCGGGCCAAGCTGCTCGACTTCGGCGTGGCCCGCTCGCTCATCAGCCACCGCGCGCTCACTCAGGTCGGCACCGCGCTCGGCACGCCCGGCTACATGGCACCGGAGCAGGCCCGCGGCGATCGCGACCTCGATGCCCGCGTCGACGTGTTCGCGCTGGGCGCGGTGCTCTTCCGCTGCCTGGCCGGCGCCGCGCCGTTCGACGCCGCCAACACCATCGCCGTGCTCACCCGCGTGCTCTTCGAGGAGCCACCGCCGCTGTGGATGGTTCGGCCGGATCTGCCGCCGTCGATGCACGAGGTCGTAGCCCGCGCGCTATCAAAGCCGCGCGATCGGCGCTACGCCGACGGCACCGAGCTGGCCCGCGTGCTTCGCGAGGTCGCGCCCGACGTGGCCAGCGCGCCGCCGCCGAGCGAGATCGTCGGTGGAATCACCGGCGGCGAGGAGCGCATCCTGGCCGCGGTGCTGGTGCGCCGGCCCAACCAGAACGTCTCCGAGCCGGGCGACGCCGCGCCGGCCGGCACCACCGCCACGATCGCGCTCGGCACCGAGGCCGACGTCATGCTGGCCATGCGTCAGGCCGCGGCGATGCGTGGAAGCTTCGAGCGCCTCGCCGACGGCACCTGGGCGACGGTGTTCGCTGGCGACGGCGCCACCGAGATGTCGGCGCGCGCCGCCCGCTATGCGCTCTTCATCCGCGAGCGCTTCCCGGGCGCGCAGATCGCGGTCGCCACCGGCCGACGGCGCGGCAGCTCGACCGCGGCGACCGGCGCGTTCGACGCCGCCGCCCGCCTGGTCACCGCCGCGCCCGGCGGATCGGTCCTGCTCGACGACGCCACCGCGTCGCTGCTGGCCGGCCGCCACGACGTCGAGCGACAGGCGGTGGGCACCATCCTCCTCGGCGAGGCCGACGCCGGCTCGCGCCAGGTCCGCGGCGTGGTCACGCCGTTCGTCGGTCGCGGCCGCGAGCTGCGCCTCTTGCGCGGCGCGTGGGACGGGTGCATCGAGGACGGCACGCCAGCGGCGATCCTGGTGAGCGGCCCGCCCGGCACCGGCAAGTCGCGCCTGATGGCCGAGCTGATCGCGCAGCTCGAGCGCGACGGCGCGGTGGTGTGGCGCGGCTACGGCGATTCGCTGGCGACGAGCGCGCCATTCGGGCCCATCGCCCAGATCCTGCGACGTGCCATCGGCCTGCACGAGACCCACGGCGCGCCGGCGCGCCGCGAGACCATCGAGCACCGCGTGCGCCAGGTCGTGGCCGGCGACGCCGCCACCCGCATCGTCGCGGCGGTGGCCGAGCTGCTCGATCCCACGATCGTGGACGAGGTCGTCGATCCGCAGGCCCGTGGCGATCAGATCCGGCGCGCGGTCGAAGACTGGATCGGCGCCGAGGCCCGGCGGGCGCCGATGGCGCTGGTGCTCGACGACGCGCACTGGATCGACCCGGGCACAGTGGCCTTGGTCGAGGGGGTGCTACGCAACGTGACCGGCCCGGTGTTCGTGCTGTGCGGCGCACGGCCCGAGCTGCACGAACGCTTCCCCAAGCTGTGGAGCGATCGCGGGTTGACCCGCATCGAGCTCACCGCGCTGGCGCCCCAGGCCGCCGGGCAGCTCGCGCGCGCCGTGCTGGGCGACGGTGCCAGCACCCAGGCCATCCGCACCCTGGCCGAGAAGAGCGGCGGCAACCCCTTCTTCCTCGAGGAGCTGGCCCGCGTCCGCGCCGACAAGGACAGCGGCGACTGGCCCGACACCGTCCTGGCCACGGTCGAGGCCCGCCTGGCCAAGCTCGACGGTGACGCCCGCCGCGTGTTGCGCGCAGCCTCGGTGATCGGCTCGGTGTTCTGGCCGGGCGCAGTCATCCACCTGGTCGGCGGCGCGCCCTACGCGCAGATGGTCACCAGCCGCCTGGCCACGCTGGTCGAGCGCGAGTTCATCGTGCCCACCGACGGCAGCCGCTTCTCCGGTGAGCGCCAGTTCGCCTTCCGCCACGGCCTCATCCGCGACGCCGCCTACGGCACGCTGCCCGACGACGATCGGCTGCTCGCCCACCGACTGGCCTCGGAGTGGCTCGATCGCGCCGGCGAGGCGCCGGCGGTGATCGCCCAGCACCTCGAGCGCGCCGCCCAGCCGGCGAGCGCGGTGCCTTACTTCGTGCGCGCGGTCGAGGCCGCGCTGATCGGCGATGACGTCGCCGGCGCGCTGTCGCTGTGCGCCCGCGGCGTGGCCGCCGGCGCCGCCGGGGCCGAGCTCGGTGTCC